>NZ_JBDLAK010000004.1:0-236466 GCF_039748055.1 Burkholderia sp. RS01 | reverse complement strand
GGGGCGGGGGGGGCCGCGGGGGGGGGGTTGCTCCGGGGGGGGGGGGGGGGGGGGGGGGTTTTGTTCGGTTTGTACTTGGTTTGGGTTGGGCGTTATCATTACTCGGGGGCTTTTTATTGTTTGGGTTCGGCGGGGGGCCCGCCGGGGGCCCCCACTACAACGACTAAGGACGGACAGTAGATGCCGGAAACAGATCCCGGGACTTCCGAGCCGCAGCGGACCGCTGCCAGGCCGGGGAGGCACGCTTCGGGAGAGCCCGTTCCGGCCGTGGATGTCCCTGGCGACTCCGCCCCAGGACACCCTGCACTCGGAAACCGTGATTCCGGCGTGCCTGTGTCCGGCGCGTCCGGCGTGCCTGGGTCGCGTGAGCGTGCGTCGCGGGAGCACCCGGGCGGCGCCGCGCCGGGACGGCCCGCAGCCGGAGTGTCCGCAGCGGCTGAGTCCACAGCGGCGGACGCCGCGGACGCGGAGTCCACGGCCGCGCGTGCGGGCGAAGGACGGAAGAAGTCGACTCCGGCCCGCAACCCGTTCCTGCTGTGGCTGAAGGAGATCGCCACGGTGGTGGTGATCGCCGTCGTGCTGTCCTTCCTGATCAAGACATTCCTGTTCCGCGCCTTCTACATTCCGTCCGAGTCCATGGTGAGCACCCTGGACATCAACGACCGCATCTTCGTCAACCTTCTGGTGCCGGAGCCGTTCGCCCTGGAACGCGGGGACGTGGTGGTGTTCAAGGACACCAAGGGCTGGCTGCCGCCCACTCCGCAAAAAGCCGACGGGCCATTTACGTTCGTCGAGGACGGGCTGACCTTCGTGGGCCTGCTGCCGGACAACTCCGAACAGCACCTCGTCAAGCGCGTCATCGGGCTGCCCGGCGACCACGTCATCTGCTGCGACGCGGACGGCAAGCTCACAGTCAACGGGGCTCCGCTGGACGAGAAGTACGTCAACCCGGCCGAGGTGCCCCTGGTGCGCAACTTCGACGTCGTGGTCCCGGCCGGCAAGGTCTGGGTCATGGGGGACAACCGCAACCATTCCGCGGACTCCCGCGCCCACACCGACTCCAACGGGGGGTTCGTGGACATCGCCGACATCGAGGGCAAGGCCGCCGTCATCGCGTGGCCGCTGAACCGCTGGGCGGCCCTTGACAACTATCCGGACGTCTTCAAGAACGTCCCGCCGGCAGGCTAGACATGTCCGTTGCACCCACGCTTGACTACGAGAAGCGCTTCCTGCCGCGGGGAGCGCGGTACCTGGCGGGCGTCGATGAAGTAGGCCGCGGGGCCCTGGCCGGGCCCGTAAGTGTGGGAATCGCCGTCGTGGACCTGAGGCAGATGAAGCTGCTGGCGGACGTCCGCGACAGCAAGCTGCTGAAGGCAGCCGACCGTGAGCGGCTGGACCCGCTGGTCCGGGCCTGGAGCGTCGCCTGCGCCGTGGGGCACGCCAGCGCCCGTGAAATCGATGAACTGGGCATCATGGGCGCCCTCCGCACGGCCGGAAACCGGGCGTGGTTCGAGATCCTGGGGACGGGCATCACGCCCGATGTGGTCCTGCTGGACGGAAGCCACAACTGGCTGTCGCCGGACGTCCAGCCCTCGCTGTTTGACGAGGTGGTGGCGGATCCGGGCTGCGACGCGCCCGTGCACACCCTGGTCAAGGCCGACATGCAGTGCCTGAGCGTTGCCGCCGCCAGTGTCCTGGCCAAGGTGGAGCGGGACCGCACGATGCAGGAACTGCACCTCGAGTACCCGGTCTTCGGCTGGGACGTCAACAAGGGCTACGGGACGGCCGCGCACCGGGAAGCCATCCGGGCCGCCGGCCCCAGCCCGTACCACCGGATCAGCTGGAACCTGCTGTCGGAGTAGGCCTTCCGGCCGGACAGCCGTTCCTGGACGCTGCCCGTGCCTGTTGTGGTTCGGCGGCAGGGAGCCGGTGCGCGCGCGACGCGCTGCATGGTGCAAGATGGAACCATGAGTGCCGAAGACCTTGAGAACTACGAAACCGACATGGAGCTCCAGCTCTACCGTGAATACCGCGACGTCGTCGGGCTGTTCAGCTACGTGGTCGAGACAGAGCGGCGCTTCTACCTTGCCAACCACGTGGACCTGCAGGCGCGCAGCGCCGACGGCGAGGTCTACTTCGACCTCACGCTTCAGGACGCCTGGGTCTGGGACGTCTACCGCTCCGCGCGGTTCGTGAAGAGCGTCCGGGTCATCACGTTCAAGGACGTGAACGTCGAGGAACTCCCGCGCAGCGAGGAGCTCGCACTGCCCAAGGACGTCGACCTCGGCAACTAGGCGCACCGACCGCTGCGGTAGCAGCTCGAGCCCTCCCCGAGGCGCCATCAGACGCCTGGTGCCGTTCGTGCGCGCCCCCGGCTGTACCCGGTTGCCACCGCGGCCACTTTCCCTCCACAGCGCCTGTTCGGGCGGGTTTCCCACATAGCGCGATAGGCCCCTGTCCCGCGTGAGGCAGCCCCCGCAGTCTTGTTGCGGAGGTAGAAATGAAAGCCAAAGACCTGCTGGGCCGGCGCGGTGAAGAGCTCGCGGCCGGGTATCTGGAATCGCTGGGCATGCTGATCGTGGAGCGTAACTGGCGCTGTCCCGACGGCGAAATCGACATCGTTGCGCTGGACGGCGATGCGCTCGTCATTGCGGAAGTGAAAACTCGGCGGTCGCTCGCCTACGGCCACCCGTTCGAAGCCGTGGGCTCGGACAAGCTTGCCCGCCTGCATCGCCTAGGCTCAGCCTGGTGCCGCGATCATGAGCTCCGGATGCCGCTGCGGCGCGTTGACGTCATTGCCGTCCTGGACGACGGCGTGTGCGAGCCGACCTTTGAACACCTCAAGGGGGTGGGGTAATGGCCTTGGGACGAACGTACTCGGTCGCCCTTGTGGGGCTCAACGGCTACATCGTGGAGGTCGAGGCAGATATCGGCCAGACGCTGCCCGCCTTTGTCATCCTGGGCCTGCCTGACGCGTCGCTCAACGAAGCCAAGGAACGGATCCGTTCGGCTGCCCAGAACTCCGGCATTCCGCTGAGCCGGCGGAAGATCACTGCCAACCTCATCCCCGCGTCGCTGCCCAAGCGCGGTTCCGGTTTTGACCTGGCGATTGCCATGGCCACGCTGCGCGCAGCGGATGACATCAGGACCACGGGGCGCACGGTCTTCATCGCCGAGCTCGGCCTGGACGGCCAGCTTCGGCCAGTCCGTGGCGTGCTCCCGGCCGTGATGTCGGCCGTGCAGGCCGGGTACACGGACGTCGTCGTCGCCCAGGCCAATGCCGCTGAGGCGGCCCTCGTACCCGGCGCGCGGGTCCAGGGATACAAGACCCTCGCCCGGCTCGCCTTCGACTTCGGGGCCGATCCCCAGGAACTTGCCCTCGATTTCGAGCCGGAGGATGAACCCGCCGGGGACGACTCCGAATCCGTTGGCGTGGGCGTCCCGGACATGTGTGACGTCTCGGGCCAGGGAGATGCGCGCAGGGCCCTGGAGGTGGCCGCCGCAGGCGCCCACCACCTGCTGCTCACCGGTCCCCCCGGCGCCGGCAAGACGATGCTGGCGGAACGGTTGCCCGGGCTCCTTCCCGATCTCGGCGATACCGAGGCGATGGAGGTTACGGCCATTCATTCCCTGTGCCAGCTCCGGTCGTCGTCGCTGCAGCTGGTCCGTCGCCCGCCCTTTGAAAATCCCCATCACACGGCGACATCAGCGGCCATCATCGGCGGCGGCTCCGGACTGCCGCGGCCCGGTGCAGCGTCCCGCGCGCACCGGGGGATTCTTTTCCTTGATGAGGCGCCGGAGTACGAGCGCCGCGTGCTGGACGCACTCCGGCAGCCCCTCGAGAGCGGTGAGCTTGTGATTCACCGTTCAGCAGGCACCGCCGCCTACCCGGCACGCTTCCAGCTGGTCCTGGCGGCCAACCCCTGCCCGTGCGGCAAAGCCTCGGGTAAGGGCGTCGAATGCACCTGCACGCCAACGATGCGTCGCAGGTATCTGGCGCGGATGTCCGGACCGTTGCTTGACAGGGTGGATATCCAGTTGCAGGTGGACCGGGTTTCCCTGGCGGACTTCGGTCAGTCCGGGGGAGAAGAGGACACCGCGACGGTCGGAGGGCGGGTCCTTGCCGCCCGGGCGCGTCAGCTGCAGCGGCTTCGTCCGCTCGGCATGGAAACCAATTCGCAGGTGCCCGGAAGGGTGCTTCGGGGCGACTTGCGGCTCACGCCGGCGACCACTCGCATCCTGGACCATTCCCTCGAAAGGGGCGTGCTCACCGCGCGCGGCTATGACCGCGTACTCCGGCTCGCCTGGACGCTGGCCGATCTCGGCAGCAGGGACCAGCCGGACGCAGACGACATCGGACAGGCACTGAGCCTACGCCAGGTTGCTTCGGCAGCCGCCTGAAAGGACACCACATGGAGAACGAGAGACTGGCGCGCGCCGCCCTGTCCAGGCTGATGGAACCGCAGGACGCGGCAGGGCTTGCGCTGGTGCAGGTTACCGGTGCCCTGGACGCGCTGGGCATTGCCACCGGCCAGCTGGGCTACGGCCCCGCACTGGAACAGGAAATCACCGGCGTACTGGCGGAGCATGGCTCCGTAACGTCGTGGGCCGGCATGGCTGCGGCCCTGAAACGCTGGGCGCCCAGGATCCCGGACCTCGCACCCGAACGCGACCTGGCGACGCTGGAACGGCTGGGCGGCCGGATGATCATTCCGGGAGACGAACTGTGGCCCGGGCAACTGGCTGACCTGGGCATTCACGAGCCCATCTGCCTGTGGTGGAGGGGAATCGAGCTGGAACTGCCGCCGGCGGCGAAATCGGTGGCACTGGTCGGTTCCCGGGACAGCACCAGCTACGGTGCATCGGTCACCGGCGATCTTGCCTACTCGCTCGCGCAGCGGGGGTTCACCGTGGTGTCCGGCGGCGCCTATGGCATCGATGCGCACGCGCACCGGGCCGCCTTGGCGGGAGGCTCGGGTCCGATGCCGACCATTGCGGTGATGGCCGGCGGCGTGGATCGCTTCTACCCCTCGGGAAACGAGGACCTGCTGCGGGCCGTGGCCAACCAGGGGGCCGTCATAGCCGAGGTGCCGCCGGGTTCTGCCCCCACGCGCTACAGGTTCCTGCAGCGCAACAGGATCATCGCCGCCCTGGCCTCCGTGACTGTCGTCGTTGAGGCCAGATGGAGGTCCGGCGCGCTCAACACGGCGCACCACGCCGAGTCGCTGGGAAGGGCCGTGGGGGCCGTTCCGGGATCGGTCCACAGCGCCAACTCCGCCGGTTGCCACAGGCTGCTGCGGGAGGGCGGGGCGGTCTGCGTGACCGACGCCGCGGAGATAGCCGAGCTGGCCTCGCCGAGCGGGGAATCCCTGCCCGACGTGCAGCCGGGCAGGCCGGCCGACCACGACGGCCTGACCCTCGAGGACCTGATTCTGCTAGACGCCCTTCCGCTCAGGTCCGCCAGTTCCGTCGAGAAGCTGAGCAGCGTTGCCGGACTCGGTGTCGAATCGGTCCGGGCAGGCCTGGGCAGGCTGAACCTGCTCGGACTCGCGGAGTCAGGCAGCGGCGGCTGGAAGCGGACAAAGACCGCCGGCTGAAGACGCGGGGGCGGCCGCGGCGGCGCGCCGGGTTCGCTCCTTGATCGGGCGCCAAATGCTGGGAAAGTGGGAGCGTGGAGAAAGTACAACTGCCGCCGGCGCTCACCCTGGCCGTGAGCGGATTCGGTCGGTACCTGACCGGCGAAAGGGCGCGGTCCGAACACACGGTGCGCGCTTACCTTTCCGACGTCGGCAGACTGCTGGCGTTCGCGGCCACGGAGGGTGTCACGGATCTGGGCGGGCTGGAACTCGGGACGCTGCGGCGCTGGCTTGGCGCCCAGAGCGAGTCGGGCGTGTCCCGTTCCACGCTGGCGCGTCGGTCCGCCACCGCCCGGAGCTTCACCGCGTGGGCGCTGCGTGAGGAGCTCATCGACGCCGACCCGGCACTCCGGCTGAAGGCGCCGAAGAAAGAGAGCTCGCTGCCCGGCGTGCTCCAGCAGCAGCAGCTCGTCCGGCTCCTGGCCGGACTGAAGGACGCGGCACAGGACGCTTCGCCGATGCCGCTGCGCGACCTGGCCATCGTTGAACTGCTCTATGCCACGGGTATCCGCGTCGGCGAGCTCGCAGGCCTCGATGTTGACGACCTCGATCCGGACCGGAGGACCCTGCGTGTGCTGGGCAAGGGCAATAAGGAGCGGACGGTTCCCTACGGCCTGCCGGCCGCGCTCGCCGTCGACGACTGGCTGCGCCGCGGCCGCGGGAAACTCGTCTCCGCCGGCAGCGGGCCCGCGCTGTTCCTTGGCGCACGGGGCGGCAGGGTGGACCAGCGCCAGGTGCGGAGCGTGGTGAAAGGCCTCTTCGAGGCCCTGGGCGATACGGCAGCCACCGGTCCACACGCGCTGCGGCATTCGGCGGCCACGCACCTTCTCGACGGCGGCGCTGATCTCCGGGCGGTGCAGGAAATCCTGGGCCACAGCAGCTTGGCCACCACGCAGATCTACACCCATGTGTCGGTGGACCGGCTGCGGAGCAGTTACCAGCAGGCCCACCCGCGGGCGTAGGTTGCGTTAAGCGGCTCCGGATGAAGCACCCTCCTACGGCGCGCCGAATTGCACTGGCGTAATTAGGCGGGGTACGGCACAATAAGACCCAGGTCCGGCAACTTTCAAGTTGTGCTTTAAGCCAGCGGCTTTCGGTGCTCTTGTGAGTCCGGCATTATTTTCATAGATTGGCAGGAATTACCGGCGCCACGCGGCACCTGAGCAGCAAACATCCATCCATGAAGGTCGTTGGGGAAGACGTACCTACAGCTATGGAGGATGGAATGTCTGTTGCAATGACCCGCGGTGTGCTGTTTATTCACTCGGCCCCTACCGCACTGTGCCCTCACGTTGAGTGGGCCATCGGATCTGTCGTGGACAAGCGCACAGATCTCGAGTGGACCGCTCAGCCCGCCGCGCCCGGTATGTTCCGCTCGGAACTGTCCTGGACCGGCGCGCAGGGGACAGGTGCGCAGTTGGCGTCTGCCCTCCGGGGCTGGGCCCACCTGCGCTTCGAGGTCACCGAAGAACCCAGCCAGGGCGTGGACGGCGGCCGCTGGTCCCACACGCCGGAGCTGGGCATTTTCCATGCCGTGACGGACGTCCACGGCAACATCATGGTCTCGGAAGACCGCATCCGTTACGCCTACGAGTCCGGTGCGGGCGATCCCTCGGCCGTTTACCATGAACTCTCCCTGGCGCTCGGCGAGGCGTGGGACGAGGAGCTGGAACCCTTCCGGCACGCTGCCGAAGGTGCACCTGTGCGCTGGCTGCACCAAGTGGGCTGACGCTCCCTCCCCCATAGCAACGAAGAAGCCCCCGCCAACCGGCGGGGGCTTCTTCAGTGGTCTGTCGTGATCACACGCTGCGAACGGCGATGACGGCGTTGTGGCCGCCGAAGCCGAACGAGTTGCTCAGCGCCACGATGTCTCCGGCGGGAAGATCCCGCGAGGAGGTAACGACGTCGAGCGGGATCTCCGGATCCTGGTTCTCGAGGTTGATGGTCAGCGGTGCCTTGCGTTCGTAAACGGCAAGCACCGTGAGGACAGCCTCAACGGCACCCGAGGCACCGAGCAGGTGGCCCATCTGCGACTTGGTGGCGGAGACCGCCACGTTGTCCACGTGCGATCCCAGGGCGGCGCGCAGCGCGGTGTACTCGGGCTTGTCGCCCACCGGGGTGGAGGTGGCGTGGGCGTTGACGTGCACCACGTCCTCGGCCTGGATCCGGCCGTCGAACATGGCAGCCTTGAGGGCGCGGGTGGCACCGAGGCCTTCGGGGTCCGGAGCGGTGATGTGGTACGAGTCGGACGTCACGGACGTGCCGGCCAGTTCGGCGTAGATCCGCGCTCCGCGGGCCAGGGCGTGCTCCTCGGCCTCGAGGACCAGGGCGCCTGCACCCTCCCCCATGACGAAGCCGTCGCGGCCCAGGTCGTAGGGGCGTGAGGCGTGCTCCGGATCGTCGTTGCGGCGGGAGAGTGCCTGCATCGAGGAGAACGCGGCCAGGGGCATCGGGTGGATGGCGGCTTCGGCGCCGCCGCACATGACCACGTCGGCCTTGCCGGAACGGATCAGGTCCAGGCCGAGGTGCAGCGCTTCCGTGCCGGAAGCGCAGGCGGAGACGGGCGTGTGCGCGCCGGCCCGGGCACCCAGGTCAAGACTCACCGCGGCGGCCACGCCGTTGGGCATGAGCATGGGGACGGTCATGGGCAGGACCCGGCGGGGTCCCTTCTCCTTCAGCGTGTCCCACGCGTCGAGGAGGGTCCAAACGCCGCCGATGCCGGTGGCGAAGGCAACGGCCAGGCGGTCGTGGTCAACTTCGGTGATGCCGGAATCAGCCCAGGCCTCACGGGCGGCAATAACGCCGAACTGCGTGGACGGGTCCATGCGCTTGGCCTCGACGCGGCTCAGGACCTCAAGGGCGGGGGTGGAGCAGCGGGCGGCGAAGTGGACCGGCAGTTCGTACTTGGCTACCCAGTCATCTTCGAGCGTGCGTGCGCCGGAGACCCCCTTCAGCGCGTTCTTCCACATAGTGGGTACATCGCCGCCGATGGGCGTGGTGGCACCCAGACCGGTAATGACTACTTTGCGTGTCATGGGATCACTCTCTGTCGGTGCGCGTGCCGTGTCCTGTGCTGCTGGGCCGGAGGCCTGAGTCGGGGGCGTGCGGAGGGGGTCTGCGAGAAAATTCAGTGGTGGTGCTTCGGCTGGCCGGTCCGGGAACGTGTTCTCCGGACCGGCCAGCCGGGTTCAGCCGACGTGCGGCTGGAGCTTTATCAGGCTGCCTGGGCGCCGGCGATGAAGCTGACGGCGTCGCCGACGGTCTTGAGGTTCTTGACCTCTTCATCCGGGATGCGGACGCCGAACTTCTCTTCAGCGTTGACGACGATCGTCATCATGGAGATGGAGTCGATGTCCAGGTCCTCGGTGAAGGACTTGTCCAGCTCGACTGCCTCCGGGGCCAGGCCGGTCTCTTCGTTGACGATTTCAGCCAGTCCGGCCAGGATCTCTTCGTTGCTAGCCATTGATGGCTCCTTTTCTTGTTATTGCCGGCAGAGGATGCCGGAAATGATGCAAACCGCGGTTGCGGCTTGGTTTGGGTATTCCTTAAGGAAGGACAACTACCTGGGCGCCGAAGACCAGCCCGGCGCCGAAGCCGATCTGCAGGGCCAGGCCGCCGCTCAGCTCCGGGTTTTCTTGGAGCAGCCGGTGTGTGGCCAGCGGGATGGACGCGGCCGAGGTGTTGCCGGCGTCGGCGATGTCCCGGGCCACGGTGACGGATTCCGGGAGCTTGAGCTTCTTGACCATTTCGTCGATGATCCGCATGTTGGCCTGGTGCGGAATGAAGGCGACCAGGTCTTCGGCCTGGATGCCTGCGGCGTCCAGGGCCTGCTGAGCCACCTTCGCCATTTCCCACACGGCCCAGCGGAAGACGGTCTGGCCGTCCTGGCGCAGTGTCGGCCAGATGGCCGCATCCGTGACGGCAACCTCGTCCGCGCTGAGGGCGCTGGCATGCTGAGTGGAGCCGTCCTGGTGGGCTGCCGAGTATTCCCGCACGTCCAGCAGGGAGTGGGTCATGCCGATGGCGTCCCACTTGCTGCCGTCCGAACCCCAGACCGACGGACCGATCCCGGGCGTCTCGGACGGGCCGATGACGACCGCGCCGGCGCCGTCGCCCAGCAGGAAGGAGATGGTGCGTTCGGTGTTGTCGATGACGTCGGAAAGCTTCTCGGCGCCGACCACGAGCACATACTGCGCGGTGCCGGAGCGGACCAGTGCGTCGCCCTGGGCGATGCCGTAGCAGTACCCGGCGCAGGCGGCGGAGATGTCGAAGGCCGGAGCAGGCGTCGCGCCGAGGCGGTCCGCGAGGCTGGCGGCCGCTGACGGAGTGGCGAACGGGTGCGTCACGGTGGAGACAATCACCGCACCGAGCTGGGAGGCCTCGATGCCGGCCGACTGCAGCGCCTCGCGGGCGGCGCCTTCGGCCATGTCGATGACGCTGACGTCCGCGGGCGCACGGTGGCGGGTGATGATGCCGGTGCGCTGGCGGATCCACTCATCGGAGGAGTCGATCCACTGGCAGACGTCGTCGTTGGTCACGATAACGTCCGGCCGGTAAGCGCCGATGCCCAGAATGCGGGTGTGCTCGTTGGCGGGCGACTGCTTCAGCGTGGGAACGCTCATGCCTGTCCTTCCAGTTCTGCGAATAGTGCAAGGGCTGCGGACAGGTCTTCGGGGGTTTTCACGGCCACGGTCTTCACGCCCGGCATGCCGCGCTTGGCGAGGCCGGCCAGGGTGCCTGCCGGCGCCAGTTCGATGACGCCGGTGACGCCCCGCTGCACGAGCGAGTCCATGCACTGGTCCCAGCGGACCGGGCGGGACACCTGCGCGATCATGCGGTCGACGGCGGCAGCGCCATCCGTGACTTCCTGGCCGTCGAAGTTGGACAGGAGCGGGACTGCCGGGGCCTGCGGCTGGAGCTCGGGCTTCAGGGCCTCCAGGGCGCTCACGGCCGGTGCCATGTGCGAGGTGTGGAAGGCTCCGGCCACCCTGAGCGGAATGACGCGTGCTTTGGCCGGGGGATTCTCGGCCAGGGCCTTGAGCTGGTCAAAGGTTCCGGCGGCAACGACCTGGCCAGCGCCGTTGACGTTGGCCGGCGTGGCGCCGGCGGCTTCGATGGCCGAGAGGACCTCGGCGGGGTCCCCGCCCACCACGGCGCTCATGCCGGTCGGCGTGACAGCGGCGGCCTCGGCCATGCTGTTGGCGCGGACCCGGACGAATGTCATGGCTTCTTTTTCGGTCAGCACACCGGCCAGGGCCGATGCCGTGATCTCTCCGACCGAGTGCCCGGCCAGGATGACCGGCAGCGAGCTGAGTTCGACGTCGAACAGCGACTTCGCGGCCACGAGCCCGGCGGCCACGATCAGGGGCTGCGCAACGGCGGTGTCCTTGATGGTGTCCTCATCGGAGGTGGTCCCGTGCGCCGTGAGGTCGATGCCTGCGATTTCGCTGAGGGAGGCCAGATGGCCTGCTACGGAAGGCAGTTCCAGCCAAGGGGCCAAGAATCCGGGGGTCTGTGAGCCCTGTCCAGGGCAGACGATTGCAAGCACGTATCCAGCTTTCCAAATTACCGCGTGATTCATGGTGTTTCCGTACACCAAGCTCACTGGGTCAGTTTGTAGGAAGTCTACAACGGTTCAGTTCGAGTTCCGCGCCGAATGGCGCTCCACGGCGGGCTTGGGCGGCGTCGAGAGCCGCCCCACGACGAGTGCGGCCTGAAGCACAAAGGCTTCCCGGGGGAGCAGCGGATCCCAGCCCGTGACGTCACAAACGCGCTTGAGGCGGTAGCGCACCGTGTTGGCGTGGACGAAGAGTTCCCGCGCGGTCGCCTCGAGCGAGTGCCCCAATTCGAGGTACGTGCCGAGGGTTTCCACCAGGCCGTTGGAGGCGGCCAGAAGCGGCCGGTAAATGTTCTTCACCAGCGACCGGCGCGCCGCGTCATCACCGGAAATGACCCGCTCGGGAAGGAGATCGTCCGCGGCTACCGGGCGCGGCGCCGAGGGCCAGGCCCGTGCGGCGGTGAGCCCGGCGAACGCTGATTGCGCAGAGCTGCTGGCTTCGAGGAGCGAACTCGCCTCGGCGCCGTAGACCACCGGACCAGGCGCGAACATCTCGCTCAGCTTCAGGTACGCCGTTTCGCGGTCGTGGACGCCGCCCAGAATGAGGATCAGGCGGTCGCCCTGGATGCCCACCAGGGCGTCTTCCGCGTACCGGCCCGCGGTCCGCCGGAGCTCGCTCACGTAGCTGGCGCTGGGTTCCGACGGCGAGTTCCCCACCATCACGGTGAAGCGCTCCTGGGCCTTCCAGCCGAGGGCGGCGATCCTGGACCGCAGCGCATCGGTATTCTCGCCGCGCAGGATGGCGTCCACGATCAGGGCCTCGAGCCGGGTGTCCCAGGAGCCGCGGGACTCGGCGGCCCGCGCATACACATCGGCGGCGGCGAAGGCAACTTCGCGCGAGTACCGCAGCACGGCCTCGCGCAGCGACGGCTGGTCCGCCTCGGGAGCGATGACGGGGACCTGGTCCTCGACCACTTCCACCACGATCCGGATCAGCTGGAGTGCTTTCTGCAGGCTGATGGAGCGGGTGAGCTCGGTGGGTGCCGTGCCAAAGACGTCGGAAAGGATCCAGGACGGGGAACTGGGCCGCTCGTACCAGGTGACAAAGGCGGCAATGCCGTTCTGCGCCACAAGTCCCAGCGCGGAGCGTTCGTCGGAGCTGAGCCGGCTGTACCAGGGCAACGACTTTTCCAGCTGCCGCATGGTGGTTGTCGACAACTGGCCAACACTGGCCCGGAGCTTTTTCAGGGTCTCTGTCTTTTCCGGCGTCATGGTGCGCGCCGGCGGTTTGCGCTTGGCAGGGGCGGGGGTTGGCTCGGGCATGCATCGAGCATACGGGGCCTGCCCGGCAACCTCCATTTTGTGTAAAGGCTACAACCCCGGTTGTGCTGCATCACAACGCGCCATCGGCGCCGCATTGGCACTGCCGCAGCACGGCAAAACGACGACGACGGCCCCCACCTTTGGTGGGGACCGTCGTCGTTACGTTGTGCAGAGAGGGAACCCCGCCGGTTGAGCCTGCCGGAACCAGGTTTCGGCAGGCTCAACCAGCAGCGGTTAGGACTCGCCGCCCGCGTTGCCGGTGGTGCCGGCGTTGACGTCGAGCAGGCGGTACTTCTCAATCGCCTGCGCCGGCGCCTGGGCGTCAACCTCGCCGCGGCGGGCCAGCAGCTCCAGCGACCGCACCACCACCGAGTGGGTGTCGTTCTTGAAGAAGCGGCGTGCAGCGGCGCGGGTGTCGGAGAAGCCGAATCCGTCGGCGCCGAGCGAAGCGAACTCGTTCGGCAGGAACTGGCGGATCTGGTCCGGGACGGCCTTCATGTAGTCGGAGACCGCCACAATCGGACCGGTGGCCCCGGCGAGCTGCTGGGCCACAAAGGGGACCCGGGCCGGTTCGCCGGGGTTCAGGAACGCCTCTTCCTCGGCGGCCAGGCCGTCGCGGCGGAGCTCGTTCCAGGAGGTGACGGACCAGACGTCCGCGGAGACGCCCCAGTCCTCTGCCAGGATCCGCTGCGCGTCCAGGGCCCACGGCACCGAAACACCGGAGGCAAGGATCTGCGTGCGCGGGCCGTCGATCTTGGCCGGCGCCAGCAGGTAGATGCCCTTCAGGACTCCCTCAACGTCCAGCTCCTCCGGCTCTGCCGGCTGGATGATGGGCTCGTTGTAGACCGTGATGTAGTACATCAGGTTCCGGTCCGTGGAGTCCGGACCGTACATACGCTCGAGTCCGTCCCGCACGATGTGGCCCATTTCGTAGCCGTAGGCGGGGTCGTAGGTGACCACGGCCGGGTTGGTGGAGGCAAGCAGCGGGGAGTGGCCGTCGGCGTGCTGGAGTCCTTCGCCGGTGAGGGTGGTCCGTCCTGCGGTGGCGCCGATGATGAAGCCGCGGCTCATCTGGTCGGCTGCGGCCCAGAAGGCGTCGCCGGTGCGCTGGAAGCCGAACATGGAGTAGAACACGTAGACCGGGACCAGCGGCACGCCGTGGGTGGCGTACGCGGTTCCGGCGGCAGTGAACGCCGCGACGGCGCCGGCTTCGTTGATGCCGGGGTGGATCAGCTGGCCCTGGGCGGACTCCTTGTAGGCCAGGACCAGGTCCCGGTCCACGGACAGGTAGTTCTGACCCTTGGGGTTGTAGATCTTGGCGGTGGGGAAGAACGCGTCCATGCCGAACGTGCGGGCCTCATCCGGGATGATCGGCGCGATGTGCTTGCCGAAGTTCTTGTCCCGCATCAGGTCCTTGAGCAGCCGGACAAACGCCATGGTGGTGGCGGCCTGCTGCTTGCCCGAACCGCGCTTGGCCACCTCATAGGTCTTGGCCTCAGGCAGTGCGATGTCGGCATGCTTGGCGCGGCGTTCCGGCACGCTGCCGCCGAGCGCGGCGCGGCGTTCCATCATGTACTTGATTTCCGGCGCGTCAGTACCCGGGTGGAAGTACGGCGGCTGGTACGGATCCTTTTCGAGCTGCTCATCCGTGACCGGGACCCGCAGGTGGTCGCGGAACTTCTTGAGGTCGTCGAGGGTGAGTTTTTTCATCTGGTGGGTGGCGTTGCGGCCTTCGAAGTGCGGGCCGAGTCCGTAGCCCTTGACCGTTTTGGCCAGGATCACGGTGGGCTTGCCCTTGAATTCGGTCGCGGCCTTGTACGCGGCGTAGACCTTGCGGTAGTCGTGGCCGCCGCGCTTGAGGTTCCAGATCTGGTCATCGGTCAGGTCCGCGACCATGTCCTTGGTCTGCGGGGTCTTGCCGAAGAAGTGTTCGCGGACGAACCCGCCGGATTCGGCCTTGTAGGTCTGGTAGTCCCCGTCCGGGGTTTCGTTCATGATCTTCACCAGCGACCCGTCGGCGTCGCGGGCGAGCAGGTCATCCCATTCCCGGCCCCAGACCACCTTGATCACGTTCCAGCCCGCGCCGCGGAAGAACGCCTCGAGTTCCTGCATGATCTTGCCGTTGCCGCGCACCGGCCCGTCCAGGCGCTGGAGGTTGCAGTTGATCACGAAGTTCAGGTTGTCCAGGTTCTCGTTCGCGGCGAGCTGGAGCAGGCCGCGGGACTCGGGCTCGTCCATTTCGCCGTCGCCCAGGAACGCCCAGACCTGCTGCTCCGCGGTGTCTTTCAGGCCGCGGTTGTGCAGGTACCGGTTGGACTGGGCCTGGTAGATCGCGTTCATCGGCCCGATGCCCATCGAAACGGTGGGGAATTCCCAGAACTCCGGCATCAGCCGCGGGTGCGGGTAGGAGGAGAGCGCGTGCCCGGCCTTGGACTTTTCCTGCCGGAACCCGTCCAGGTCCTGCTCGGTGAGCCGGCCCTCCATGAACGCCCTCGCGTACATCCCGGGGGAGGCGTGGCCCTGGAAGAAGACCTGGTCCCCGCCGCCGGGGTGGTCCTTGCCGCGGAAGAAGTGGTTAAAGCCGACCTCGTACAGCGTCGCGGCCCCGGCGTAGGTGGAGATGTGCCCGCCCACCCCGATCCCGGGCCGCTGGGACCGGTGCACCATCACGGCCGCGTTCCAGCGCATGTACGCCCGGTACCGGCGTTCGAACTCCTCGTTGCCCGGGAACTCCGCTTCCTGGTCCGCCGGGATCGTGTTCACATAGTCCGTGGTGGTGACCATCGGAACCCCGACGCTCTGGGCGCCGGCACGCTGCAGGAGACTGCGCATGATGTATTGGGCACGCTCGGTGCCCTGTTCCCTGATCAGCGAATCCAGGGACTCAACCCACTCGGCGGTCTCTTCCGGATCACGATCAGGCAGCTGGTTAGTCAACCCGCTGAGGATATGGGAGGTATCTTCTCCTGCAGCCACGTCCAACCTCTCTTTGCGCGCATTCATCGGCGCCCTCAGGTCCGGCAGGGTAGCTGCCCGGCGTGAACGCGACGTGTGCGACATATCGGTTACAACAGCCCGGTCATGTGCGCCGGGCAGGGTTTTATCTCGTCTACGACTGCCAATTGATCCAGGGCGGTCGCCCCGCAGGCATAGATGTCACCAGTCACTCTAGCTGTGACGGCTTGCCGATGCGTAGCCGCGCCTGACGCCCCTGCCGTATTTGACCGTCATACTGGTTGTGTGACGCAGAATAAGCCGCACCGCGGCCGCACTGGCTTGAAGCACACGCCTAAAGGGTGTTGGCTTGGAGTAATCGATATCACCATTCATAGGAGGAACACGTGAGCGAGGCCGACGCCGCCACTTCGGTAAATGTGGCGGAAAAATTGGGTTTCAAGAACGGGGATCTGATTCAGGAGTTCGGTTACGACGACGACGTCGACTTCGACTTGCGTGACGACATAGAGGATCTCACCGGGTCTGAACTCCTGGACGAAGACGATCATGACGTTGTGGATGCCGTCATCTTCTGGTGGCGGGACGGCGACGGCGACCTCGTGGACACGCTCATGGATTCACTGACCACACTGAGCGAGAACGGTGTGGTCTGGGTGCTGACGCCGAAGTCGGGGAGGTCCGGTTACGTGTCCCCCGCAGAGATCCAGGAAGCCGCGCCCACTGCCGGGCTTCACCTCACTACATCAGCGGGTGTGTCCAAGGACTGGAGCGCCACCCGCCTGGTGACCAGGAAGAACAAGTGACGGCACCCGGCTCCGTTGCCACAACGGACGTCGTCAGTGCGCCCGCGGTAGGGGAGCAGGCGCCGGATTTCACGCTGGTGAACCAGTTTGGTGAGCCCGTCCGGCTGGCCGACTTCCGCGGCCGCAACGTGGTCCTGGTCTTTTATCCGTTCGCTTTCTCCGGCATCTGTACCGGCGAGTTGTGCGAGATCAGGGACAACCTTGCTGTCTTTGAGCATTCCGACGCCGAAATCCTGGCCGTCTCGGTCGACAGCAAATTCGCCCTGCGGGCGTATGCCGAGCAAGAGGGCTACGGCTTCAGCCTGCTGGCTGACTTCTGGCCGCATGGCGCCGTGGCTGAAAAGTACGGCGTCTTTGACGCGGACAGCGGAATGGCGCGCCGCGGAACCTTCATCATCGACGGCGGCGGCACCGTCCGCTATGTCGTCGTCAACCCCCGGGGCCAGGCCCGCGACCTCGGCGAATACCGCCGCGTGCTGGCGGGGCTGGCCTAGGTCCGACTCATGGACCAGCGGCGCAGCGGGATCGGCCTGACGGGTTTTGCCAGTCAGCCGCCCGCGCCCCGGGCGCACCCGTCTTCCGATGACCTCGAAGTGCTGGGCGGCATCAAGGAACTGCTGTCCGGGCTGCGCATGGCGCTCCTGACCGGCGCCGGCCTGAGCACGGATTCGGGGATCCCGGATTATCGGGGGCCCGATTCGCCGCCGAGGTCGCCCATGACGTACCAGGAGTTCGTGCAGGATGCGGCGAACCGGCAAAGGTACTGGGCACGGAACCACATCGGCTGGTCCCACCTCCGCCGGGCTGATCCCAATGCGGGCCACGCCGCGGTTGCCGCGTTGGAGCGGCGGGGCCTCCTCACCGGGCTGATCACGCAGAATGTGGACCGCCTGCACGAGGACGCCGGCAGCGTGAACGTGGTTGACCTGCATGGCCGTTTTGACCGGGTGATCTGCCTGGACTGCAAACGTACATACTCCCGGCAGCTCCTCGCAGCCGTCCTGGAGGAGCTGAATCCGGACTTCCTGCGCCGGGCACTGGAATCCGGAGCCGGTAAAATCGCGCCGGATGCCGACGCCACAGTGGAGGACGCTGAACTTGTCGGCGGCTTCGTGGTTGCGCGGTGCCCTGCCTGCGGGGGTGTCCTCAAGCCGGACTTCGTGTACTTCGGCGAGAACGTCCCCAAGGACCGGGTTGAGCGCGCCTATGCCATGGTGGACCAGGCCGCCGCGCTGCTGGTCGCCGGTTCCTCGCTCAGCGTCATGAGCGGGCTTCGCTTCGTCCGGCATGCCGCGAAACAGGGCAAGCCCGTGGTCATCATTAATCGCGGCGATACCCGCGGCGATGAGCTTGCAACCATCAAGCTCGCAGCCGGGGTGAGTGAGGCACTTGCCTGGCTGGCCGCGGAGCTGCCCGGACTTCCGGAGCCCTGACCCGGATTGGCGTTTCAGGCCTTTGATCCGGTAGAGTCTATGTTCGTTGGTTGGAGCGCTTCGGCGTGAAAGTCGGCGAAATGGGTCTTTAGCTCAGCTGGTAGAGCGCCACGTTTACACCGTGGATGTCATCGGTTCGATCCCGGTAGGACCCACCACGAAAACCCCGTCCGCAGGCCTGTCCTGCCGGGCGGGGTTTTGTGTTGCCCGGGGGATGCCCTCCGGCTGCTGCCGCCGGACCCTAAAGCCGTGCTTTGAAAGCCGGACCCTAAATTGTCACTGCCCCGCCATAGTCTGCGGGCATGGAACATGTACTGGTGAAAACCGCTACCGACGGCCGGCCCGGTGCCGTCATCCGTGGCGGCCGTGAGTGGACTGTTGGGGCTGAGCCGGTCCGCTGGTTCGAACGCGTCAGCTGGTGGGAGGCCGAGCGCAGAATGCCCCTGGGCCTCAGCCGCGTGGACGTGGAGGTGTGGCGCCTTCAGGCGAGATTGGGGCGGAACGAAGGCTCGGCCCTGACCACTATGGAGATCATGCGCGACGGCCTGGGTGGCGGCTGGAAGCTGCGCAGCGCCATTGCCGATGCGGCTTAAAGATGCGGCTTAAATTGGAAAAGCCTTCCACCGCGACTATTGGGGGATGCCGCGGTGGAAGGCTTACTTTGAATATACCGTGAACATTTGGAAACACGAAACTGTTTCGCCGTTCCGTCTGTAATTGACTTCGCCGTGCTCTCCCATTGATCTCCTGCCTCCCGCTTCGGTGCCGGACGCTGGGCCCATTGACGGCAAAAGCCATTATGATGGTAAGTGTTCAGCCAAATGAACAGATGCTGCGGGCTTCCGCTGTGTTGCCAAGGCTGGCCGCCGAAGCTGCCCGCGCTGTCAGAGCGCGCACCGATTGAAGGAGAATCATGGTCGATTCCCGCACCGCCCGGCCCAACGACGGATTGGGCAGCACTTCGCCGGCGCCGGCTGTCACCAGGGCGGCAGCCGTTCTGGAGGCCCTCGCAGGATCGGCCACGGGCCGGCTGACCCTCAGTGACCTGGCCCGCGAGCTGGGCATACCCAAGTCGTCGACGTCCAACCTGCTGCTCGCCCTCGAGGAGGCGCGGCTGATCAGCCGGCAGGGAGCCGAATATACCCTCGGCCGCAAGCTGGTCGAGCTCGGTGCAGCGTACCTGAGCCGGCTTGACGAGGTGCAGGAGTTCTACCGCTTCTGCGAGCAGGCACCCACCCTCTCCGGGGAAACCGTCCGCATCGCAATGCTGGATGGCACCAACGTGATCTACCTTGCTCGTTATGAGGGCCATCCGGCCGTCAGGCTGACATCCAACATCGGTGACAAAATGCCGGTTTCGCTGTGTGCTGTGGGCAAGGCCCTTATTGCCCGGCTCCATGACCATGACATCGACGCCATGTTTGCCGATGATGCGGAGCTTCCGGTGCTGACCCCGAAGTCCTTGCGCACGGGGGCGGAACTCAAGGCACAGCTCCGGGAGATCCGCGAGAAGGGCTACGCCTTCGAAGATGAGGAATCCACCACAGGCGTTGTCTGCCTCGCCGTGTCCGTGCCGACCCGCGGTGCTCACGGGCCCAGCCTGGGGCTTTCGGTGACCGCGCTCAAGGCGACGTTCTCCGAGGAGCAGGGCTCCCAAATGGTCAAGGAGCTCAATGAACTTGCGAGGTCCTTGGGCAATCCCATGGGCTGAACAAGCCTGCGATCCGCGTCACATTAGCGCCTTGGGGTGCGTGGCAACCTTGGGTATTGGCGAGTTGTTCATCATGTTGTACTCTGTTCAACATAGTGATCGACGCCATGGTGTTGCCGCTATCCCACAGGCCAACGGGGGCCTGTTGTGTCTTTGAGGGAGTGCTTGTGACTACTCGTACTGATTCACCGCTGGCTGATGCGGACGGCGCCGTCGTCGATCCGCAACAGCTGCGAAGGGCAACTCTTGCCAGCTCCGTCGGCTCCGCTCTGGAGTACTACGACTTCTACATTTACGGGCTCGCTACGGCCCTGATCTTCGGGCCGCTGTTCTTCAAGCCGCTCGGCGACGACGGCGCGCTGATCGCGTCCTTCGCGACCTACGGTGTGGGTTTCGCCGCCCGCCCGTTTGGCGGCATGATCTTCGGCTACATCGGCGACAGGTTCGGCCGCAAGATGGTGCTCATCCTGACCATCGGCCTGATGGGCTCCGCCAGCTTCGCGATCGGCCTGCTGCCCACGTTTGAGCAGGCGGGCATGCTCGGCGCAGTCCTCCTCGTGACGCTGCGCATCCTGCAGGGGCTCGGTGCGGGAGCCGAGCAGGCCGGCGCCACGACGCTTATTTCCGAAGTCGCACCGCGCCGCCGTCGTGGCTTCTTCGCGTCCTTGCCGTTCGTCGGTATCCAGCTGGGCACACTCCTTGGTGCCGGAACCTTTGCGCTGATTGCCATGGCCGACAAAGCTGTCCTGGAAGGCTGGCTGTGGCGTGTGCCGTTCCTGGCGAGCGTGATCCTGATTGCGGTGGCCATATTCATCCGGCTTCGGCTCAAGGAAACCCCGGTCTTCCAGGAGCTGGAGAAGCACAAGAGTGTGGTCAAGAACCCCATCGGCCAGCTGTGGAAGCACTCCAAAAAGAACGTCCTCATCGGCATCGGCCTGCGCATGGGCGAGAACGGCAACTCTTCGATCTACTCCGCTCTCCTGATCGCATTCCTGGCTTCGAAGGACGGGGTATTCCCGGGCGACAAGTTCATCGGTCCCGTTGGACTCCTCATCGCAGCAGGCTTCGCTGCCGTCATGGTGGTCACTTTCGGTGCACTGTCGGACAAGTTCGGCCGCGTGCCGGTGTACCGCTACGGCGCGCTCTTCCAGGCTGTCATCGCGCTCCCGGCGTTCTACTTGGTCACCCTGGGCAATGTCACGCTGGTCTGGGTGGTCATGGTGGTGGGCATCGCCCTGGGCGTCCAGTCCATGCTCGGCCCGCAGTGCCCCTTGCTGCCTGAGCTTTTCGGTTCCCAGTACCGCTTCACCGGTGTGGCCATGAGCCGGGAGCTCTCGGCTGTCATGGCGGGCGGGCTGGTTCCGCTGGTGGGGGCATCGCTCCTGGCGGCAACCCACCACTCCTGGCTGGTCCTCGCGTTCTACTCACTGGTGCTTGCGCTGATCTCCTTTGTTACCACGTTCTTCACTCCTGAGACCGTGGGCCGCGACCTCCTGCTCACCGAAGACGCCAGCTAGCGCCACGCCAGCTCGCAGCACTGTTACTTCGCCAGGGCCGCGGCCCCTTCCACAAGGGAGGGGGCGCGGCCTTTCGCTGTTTCCAGGCCTACTGAGTCAGGTTTCAGACGCCACGATTTCCAATACGTGCGCATAGTTCTGCAGGAGAGTCGGCGTACGCCTGACCAAGCGCTTCTCGGCGACAGAGACGACGGAAACTGCAGTTTTCCGGGTCACCCGGACGCACGGGCTGCCGTCTTCAATGACTTCCCAATGAGCCCCAGGGACAGTGTGAGTAAGGAGGTTGCCATAGAACATGCCGATGGCGCGGACCAGCTTGGCCAGAGCGGCTCGGTCCGTGAAGCCATCCATCAGCCGATCGATGGCTGCAAGGCCCTCTTCTGAGCGGGGTAGATCGTGCCCGATGGAATGGAAGTAGGCCAGCAGTTCGTCGTAACCACCAACGTTGGTCGGCGCAGGAGCGGGGGCGTCCGGTGCAGGTGTGTATTCGGCATGCCGGCGAGGAATTCCCGGTGGAAGGTGCTGCAGCGGTTCCTCGTAGCGGCCGGCGCCCATCATGTCGAAAGATTACGCCGGATGAGGACCTTTTGAACCGCAAAGGGCGGCCCTTCCGTTTCCGGAGGAGTCGCCCTTGGGGTCAGGAGCAGTGCGTTCTAGTAGAAGTGGACCGTGTCCACGAGGTGGGGGAGTTCGCCGCCGTCGAGGAAGGTCCGCAGGTTGCTGCAGAACCGTTCCGTGATGAGGCGGTTTTCAGCGGCGCTCAGGGCTGACGTGTGCGGCGACACCATCACCTTGGGGTGGTCCCACAGCGGGCTGTCCTGGGGGAGCGGCTCCACGGCGAACACGTCGAGGCAGGCATACGAAACCTGGCCGCTTTCCAGGGCCTCCAGCAACGCATCCTCATCCACCACGGTTCCGCGTCCCACGTTCACAAACACGGTGCCCGGCTTCATGGCCGCGAAGATTTCGCGGTTGAAGAGCCGCTCCGTGTAGGGCGTGCCGGGCAGGGTGTTCACGACGGCGTCGGCGGAGGCCAGCAGGCCGGCGAGGCCGCTGTTGTCGGCCACTTCTTCGATGCCCTCGATTGGCTCCACGTTCCGCTTGGTCCCGCTGACCTTCATGCCGAGGGCTCGGGCGATCCGTGCCGTTTCGAGGCCGATTTCGCCGAGCCCGGTGACCACCAGCGATGAGCCGCTGACCAGTCGCGTCGGGGTCCGCAGTTCCGGCCAGACCTTGGCGGCCTGGTCCTGGGCAAGTTCGGCGCTCCGCTTGAAGCCGTTGAGGATCCCCAGTGCGGCGAACTCGGCCAGCGGCAGGGCGTGGACTCCTGCCGACGTGGTCACCATGAACTTGTTCAGCGTTTCGGGGTCGAGGCCGGAGGCCTTCACGGCCCCGCCTGCCCCGGCCGCCATGGCGTGGATCCACTGCAGGCGCGGGTTTTCCCGCGCTATCCGGGCCAGCCCTGCGGGGCTTTCGTTCGGAAGGCCGTACAGCACCTGGGCCTGGCCCAGCATCCCCCAGTAGCGCTCCTCCTGCTCGGGGGTGCGGCTGAAGGCCGGGTCGCCGGCATGGTCGGCCGGGAAGCGCTCCGGAGGCAGCAGTTCGGGTTCGTAGAGAACGGTCACGGAAGGGTCTACGGCGCGGATGCGTTCCACCAGCTCGGCTTCGAGCGGGACGGCGATCGCGACGATGGTTTCAGTCGTCATAGTGTTCATCATACTGAATAGAGGCTAGGATACTGAACAGATTTCCATACATTAACCACGAAGATGTGAGGTTGCGCTGCATATGAATGTACAGAGAGCAGGCTTCGTCGGCCTGGGACTGATGGGGGCGCCCATGGCGGCAAACCTACTCAGGAACGGATGGTCCGTCACCGCCTGGAACCGCTCGCCCGCCGCGTCGGAAGAATTCCGGCAGCGTGGCGGCGAGGTGGCAAGTGAGGTGGCAGGACTCCGCGACGAGCCCGTGACCGTCTTCATGCTCCCGGATCTGGCAAACATAGAGGAGGCCTCGGCGGGGCTGCTGGCCAGCTGGGCGGACAGTCCTCCCGCGCGCGGCACCGCCCTGGTGGTCATGAGCAGCGTTTCCCCCGAGGGCGTCCGCGCATTCGGGCGCCGCGTGTGGGAAGCCAGCGCGGGCAATGCCGTGGTGGTCGACGCGCCGGTCAGCGGGGGCACCGTCGGCGCTACGGACGGGACCCTGGCCATCATGGCCGGAGCCGACGACGCAGCTGACTTCCGCAGGCTGCAGCCGCTGTTCGAAGCCATGGGAACCACGGTCCGGCTGCTGGGCCCCCTCGGCGCTGGATCACTCGCGAAGGCCTGCAACCAGCTGATCGTGGGAACCACGACGGCGGCGCTCGCCGAAGCGGCAGAGCTCGCCGAGCGCTCCGGCCTGGAAGTCGCGGCACTTTACGAGGTGCTCGCCGGCGGACTTGCCGGAAGCAGGGTCCTGGACATCGTCGGCCCGCGGCTCGTGCGCAAGGACTACACACCCACCGGGCCCGCCAAGTTCATGCACAAGGACCTTTCCTTCGTCGTTGAGTCGGCCGAAGCGGCCGGTGCAGCTGTCCCCATGGCGAGGGCCGGCGTCGAACTCTACGCGGAACTCAAACGGCAGGGTCTGGGGGACCAGGATCTCGCCGTCGTAAGGCAGACCATTTCGAATCTCAGCAGGACAACAGCGGACGCCGCGAAGAGAGGGACCCTTCCAGAATGAGTGCACTTTTTGATCTGTCCGGGCGGATAGCGTTGGTGACGGGTTCGAGCCGGGGGATCGGTAATGCGTTGGCGCGGGCGCTGGCGGATGCCGGTGCCACGGTGGTGCTGAACGGGCTGAATCCGGAGCGGCTTAAGGATGCCGAGGCGGCGATGGCGGCGGATTATGCGCCGGGCCGGGTGCGTGGCTGCGCGTTTGATGTCACGGATGATGCCGAGGCTGCGCGGGGTATTGCGTGGGTGGAGGAGCAGGTGGGTCCGCTGCAGATCCTGGTGAATAACGCCGGGATCCAGCACCGGGTGCCGATGCTGGAGCTGGATGTGAAGGACTGGGAGCGGGTGATTGCCACGGATCTGACCAGCGCGTTTCTGGTGGGCCGGGAGGCGGCCCGGCACATGATTGCGCGCGGGCGCGGGAAGATCATCAATATCTGTTCGGTGCAGACGGACCTGGCCCGGCCCACGATCGCCCCGTACGTTGCGGCCAAGGGCGGGCTGCGGAACCTGACCCGGGCGATGACCGCGGAGTGGGCGGGCTCGGGGCTGCAGATCAACGGGATCGCGCCGGGCTACATCCATACCGAGATGACGCAGAACCTGGTCGATGACGGGGAGTTCAATGCCTGGATCCTGGGCCGGACGCCGGCGCACCGGTGGGGCACGGTGCAGGACCTGGCCGGGCCGGCGGTGTGGCTGGCCTCGGACGGTTCGGATTTCGTGAACGGGCAGACGATTTTCATCGACGGCGGAATGACGGTGGTGGTGTGATGACGGCATCAACAGAGGCAGAGGCTTCAACGGCGTTGCCGGTGTCGGGCCTGGCGGTGGTCGCGCACGCGCAGGGTGACCTGCGGATCGAGGAGGTCCCGCTGGCCGTGCCGGGGCCGGAGGAGGCCGTGGTGGAGGTCCTGTACGGCGGGATCTGCGGCTCGGACCTGCATTACTGGCTGCACGGTGCGGCGGGCGAGTCGATCCTGAGGGCGCCGCTGGTGCTCGGGCATGAGATTTCCGGGCGGGTGGTGCGGGCCGCCGCGGACGGGTCCGGCCCGGCCGCGGGCACCCCGGTCGCGGTGCATCCGGCCACCCCGGGTCCGGGCGCGGCCCGGTATCCGGCGGACCGGCCCAACCTCTCACCGGGCTGCACCTATCTGGGCAGCGCGGCCCGCTACCCGCACACCGACGGCGCGTTCAGCCGCTACGTGAGCCTGCCGGTGCGGATGCTCCGGCCGCTGCCGGTAGGCCTTGACCTGCGCACCGCGGCGCTGATCGAACCCGCAAGTGTGGCCTGGCATGCGGTGGCCCGGGCCGGGGACGTGGCGGGCAAGACCGCCCTGGTGATCGGGTCCGGGCCCATCGGGGCGCTGGCCGTCGCGGTGCTGAAGCGGGCCGGCGCGGCCCGGATCGTCGCGGTCGACATGCACGCCAAACCGCTCGAGATCGCCGCCGCGGTGGGCGCGGACGAGGTCCTGGCCGCCGGCGACGCGGACGCGATTGCCGCCGTCGAGGCCGACGTCGTGATTGAGTCCTCCGGGAACCATCACGGGCTGGCCTCGGCCATTGGGGGCGCCGCCCGCGGCGGGACCGTGGTGCTGGTCGGGCTGCTGCCCACCGGCCCGCAGCCGGTCCTGATCTCGCTGGCCATCACCCGCGAACTGGACCTCAAGGGCTCCTTCCGGTTCAACGATGAAATCGATGACGTCATCGCCGCCCTCGCCGACGGTACCCTGCACATCGAACCCGTCATCACGCACGAATTCCCGGTCCAGGACGCCCTCGAAGCCTTCACCGTCGCCCGCAACTCCGCCGAATCCGGCAAGGTGCTGCTGAGCTTTGCGTAGAGCTGCTAGCGGCGTTGCACCGGGACGAACACCCGCGGCTGCTCCAGCCACACGGGCTCCATCTCCGAGATGGTCTGGCGCATGATCATGCTTGACGCCTCGCGGGCTTCGGCGGCGTCGCCGGTGAAAATGGCCTTGGCAACGTCCAGGTGCCATTGGAGCACGACGTCGCGGGGGCGGTCCGGCATCAGCCCGTGCACCGTGCGGCCGGTCAGTGTCTCGGCCACCTGGCCTACGAGGTTGGCGAACATTTCGTTGCCGGACCCGCTCAGCAGCAGGGAGTGGAACTGGATGTCCAGCTCGAGGAACCGGGGCACGTCGCCGGCCTGCCCGGCGTCGCGCATGGCGAGCGACACCTCCAGCAGCTCCTGGCGGAGATCGTCCGGAGCGTTCACGGCGGCGAGTTCCGCGGCAACGGGTTCGACGGCGGACCGCAGTTCCGCGAGCGACCTTAGCTGGGCGCCGCGGCCTTCGCCGGCCAGCCGCCAGCGGATGACCTGGGGGTCGAAAGGGTTCCAGCGGTGGGGCGGGAGGACCCTGATTCCCACGCGTTTGGTGGTTTCCACCAGGCCGAGTGACTGGAGCACCCGGACGGCCTCGCGGACCACCGAGCGCGACACGTTCAGTTCGTCCTCCAGCTCCTCCGCCAGCATGACGTGGCCCGTGGGGAGGCTTCCGCCGACGATTCGGGTTCCCAGGTGCTCGATGGCACGGTGGTGGAGGCTGGTTGACATATTGGTAAGCATAATCGGGCGGCGCCGGTTTGTTTCCCGCCTCACCCCGGCCGCGGGGCGCGCGCGGGGCCGCACATCATAGACTGTTTGTGACGCGCGTCTTTCCACTACGTGGGCGCCACTTTCCCCACGTGGCCCGCAATACATATGGTTTATTCACAGCCACTTTGCCTTAAGCGTGTTCCGCAGGACGTGCGGGACCTATTGCACACGTTGCACAGAAATGAATTGGAGTTTTGATGTCAGCACACATCGGTGTCACCGGCCTTGCGGTGATGGGCGCCAACCTAGCCCGCAACCTGGCCCGGAACGGCTTCACGGTTGCCCTGCACAACAGGTCGGTCGAGAAGACCGACACACTGCTGGTAAAGTACGGTCACGAAGGCGACTTCGTCCGGACCGAGAGCCTCCAAGAGCTCGTTAACTCGCTCGAGAAGCCGCGCCGGGTCCTGATCATGGTCAAGGCCGGCAAGCCGGTTGACTCCGTGATTGAGCAGCTCGAACCGCTGCTCGAGGCGGGCGACATCATCATAGACGCCGGCAACTCGCACTACGAGGACACCCGCCGCCGCGAAGCCGCCCTGGCCAAGAAGGACCTGCACTTCGTCGGCATCGGTGTCTCCGGCGGCGAGGAGGGCGCACTCAACGGCCCGTCCATCATGCCCGGCGGTTCCAAGGAGTCCTACGACGCCCTCGGCCCGCTGCTGGAAAAGATCGCCGCTAACGTCGACGGCCAGCCCTGCTGCGCCTGGATCGGCACCGACGGCGCCGGCCACTTCGTCAAGATGGTCCACAACGGCATCGAATACGCCGACATGCAGGTCATCGGCGAAGCCTTTGATCTCCTCCGCTCCGGCGCCGGCATCGAGCCGGCCGAGCAGGCCAAGATCTTCGCCGAATGGAACAAGGGCGATCTCGCCTCGTTCCTGATCGAAATCTCCGCCGAGGTTCTCGGCCACGTGGACACCCGCACGGGCAAGCCGTTCGTGGACGTCGTCGTCGACGCCGCCGGCCAGAAGGGCACCGGCCGCTGGACGGTCATCTCCGCCCTCGAGCTGGGATCCCCGACGTCGGGCATCGCCGAGTCCGTGTTCGCCCGCGCACTGTCCTCGCAGGCCGAGCAGCGCAAGCTGGCCCAGGAACTCCTCGCCGGCGAGGAAATCGCCGTAGACGTTCCGGAGACGTTCGTCGAGGACGTCCGCCAGGCGCTGTACGCCTCCAAGCTGGTTTCCTACGCCCAGGGCCTGGACATGCTGACGTCCGCAGCCAAGGAATACGGCTGGGACCTGAAGCTGGACGAGATCGCTTCGCTCTGGCGCGGCGGCTGCATCATCCGTGCGGAACTGCTCAAGGAAATCACCAAGGCCTACGCCGCCGACGAGAAGCCGGCAAACCTGCTGTTCGCCCCGGCCTTCACCAAGGCCATCGCCGAGGTCCTTCCGGCCTGGCGACGCGTGGTTGCCACGGCTGTGCAGCTGGGTATCCCCGTGCCGGTCTTCTCCTCTTCGCTGGCCTACTACGACGGCCTGCGCCGCAAGCGCCTGCCGGCCGCCGTGATCCAGGGCCAGCGCGACCTGTTCGGCGCCCACACCTACGGCCGTGTTGACGCCGAAGGCACATTCCACACCCTGTGGGGCGAGGACAAGTCCGAGATCGAGGCAGTGGACACCCACTAGTCACCGGTTAACGCAGTCTCCGGCTAGCGCACGACCGTTCTGACGCCAACGGCCGGCACATCCCCGATACTCTGGGGAGGTGCCGGCCGTTGTTGTGTCCGGCGCCAACTGTTCCGCCGAACACCGTTCCGCAAATCTAGGAGTCACGAGTGTCCCAGCCAGTAGCGTTCGTCACCGGAGCATCCACAGGCATCGGATTTGAGTCCGCGCAAAAGCTCGCCGCCTACGGATTCACGGTCTACGCCGGGGCACGGCGGGTGGACAGAATGGAACCCCTCAAAGCCCACGGCGTCAACGTCCTGGAACTGGACGTCACGGACGAAGAGTCGATGAAAGCCGCCGTGGACACCGTCCTGGACGCACACGCCCGGATCGACGTCCTGGTGAACAATGCCGGCTACGGCTCCTTCGGTGCGCTGGAGGAAGTGGATCTGGCGGAAGGCAGACGGCAGTTCGATGTCAACGTCTTTGGCCTCGCGCGGATGACCCAGCTGGTCCTGCCGGCCATGCGCGCCGCGGGGCAGGGGCGGATCATCAACATCTCGTCCATCGGCGGAAAGTTCTACGAGCCGCTCGGCACCTGGTACCACGCCACCAAGTTCGCCGTCGAAGGCCTCAGTGATGCCCTGCGGCTCGAACTGAAGCCGCACGGCGTCGGCGTATCAATCATTGAACCTGCTAGCACCCTGACTGAATGGGGGCGCATCTCCGCTGAGGGGCTGCTGGCCAGCTCCGGACGCGGCCCGTACATGGACCAGGCAAAGGAAATGGCCGCTGTGCTGGCGTCCACTGACAGGCCGGCCACGTCCACGCGCCCGGAAGTCGTAGCGGACGCAGTCCTGCATGCGGCGACCTCGGCGCGCCCTAAGACGCGTTACCCCGTAGGCCGGGGCGCGGCCGCAATCCTGGCGCTGCGGCGGATCCTGCCGGACCGGGCGTATGACGCCGCCGTCATGGCCGTCCTCAAGCGCGTAGCGCGCTGAGCTTAGATCCGGTACTCGATGTAATACTCGGCCGGATCCACGGCCGGTTTGGTCTCACGCTGGGCGTCACGGTGGCGCCAGCTGGCCGGTACGCCGGTCACGATGGACTCTGGCGGCGCATCCTTGACGACGACGGCGTTGGCGCCCACTGCGCTGTCCCGTCCGATCGTGATGGGCCCGAGGATCTTTGCCCCGGCCCCGATCGTCACACGGTCCTCGATGGTGGGGTGGCGCTTCACCTTCGCGAGCGACCTGCCACCAAGGGTCACACCGTGGTAGATCATCACGTCTTCGCCGATTTCGGCCGTCTCACCGATCACCACGCCCATGCCGTGGTCGATGAAGAACCTGCGTCCGATCGTGGCACCCGGATGGATCTCGATTCCCGTCAGGAACCGCGTCAGCTGCGAAATGAGCCGCGCCGGAAACCGAAGTGCAGGATTCTGCCACAGCTTGTGCGTCAGCCGGTGCGCCCAGATGGCGTGGAGCCCGGAATAGGCGAAAAAGTTCTCAAAAGAGCCTCGAGCCGCCGGGTCGTGGGACCGGGCGGCGTCGAGGTCTTCCTTAAGTCTTGCGAAGAAGCCCACAAAGATCTTTCTACAGGAAACGGAAAGCAGCTGGTTAAGGCTTAGCCCCGGATGTCGTCATAGAGGACGGTGGAGATGTAACGCTCACCGAAGTCGCAGACCACAGCCACAATCAGCTTGCCCGCGTTCTCCGGGCGCTTGGCGAGTTCCAGCGCGCCCCAAACGATGGCGCCGGACGAGATACCGCCTAGGATGCCTTCCCTGACGCCGAGGTCCCGGGCCACGGCCACGGAATCCTCAAGGGTGGCGTCCAAGACCTCGTCGTAGACGTTGGTGTCCAGGAGCTCGGGGATGAAGTTGGCGCCGAGGCCCTGGATCTTGTGCGGGCCGGGTGCGCCGCCGTTGAGGATGGGGGAGTCCTTGGGTTCGACGGCCACGATCTGGACCTCGGGCTTGCGTTCCTTCAGGACCTGCCCGACGCCGGTGATGGTTCCGCCGGTGCCGATGCCGGACACAAAGATGTCGACCTTGCCGTCGGTGTCTTCCCAGATTTCCTCGGCCGTGGTCTTCCGGTGGATCTCCGGGTTGGCCTCGTTGGCGAACTGCTGTGCCCAGATGGAGTTCTCCGTGTTGGCCACGATTTCCTGGGCCTTCTCCACGGCGCCGCGCATCCCTTCGGACCCCGGCGTCAGCACAATCTCGGCACCAAAGGCGCGCAGCATGACACGGCGTTCGGTGGACATGGTCTCCGGCATGGTCAGGATGACCTTGTAGCCGCGGGCAGCACCCACCATGGCCAGCGCGATGCCGGTGTTGCCGGACGTACCTTCAACGATGGTCCCGCCGGGCTTGAGCGCGCCGGACTTTTCAGCGGCGTCGATGATGGCGACTCCGATGCGGTCCTTGACGCTGTTGGCCGGGTTGTAGAACTCGAGCTTGACGGCCACCTGGGCATCCAGGCCCTCGGTCAGCCGGTTCAGCCTGACCAGGGGGGTGCCGCCTACCAGCTGCGTTACATCGTCGTAGATCCGTGCCATGTACTTACGCCTATCTCTCAGGAGGGAATACTTTGGTCAGCCTAACGAGGGCGCAAGCGACCCTGCTAAGCATTAAGCCATGCAGAGTAATATTTCCGTGCCTTGGCCAGCTTGGGGTTGATGATGACCTGGCAGTAACCCTGTTCGGGGAACTTGGCGTAGTAGTTCTGGTGGATATTTTCCGCGGGATAAAAGTCAGGAAGCCGGCTGACCTCAGTCACGATGGGCCGTGACCACAGGGCCTGGTTCCGCTCGATCGCTTCCTCGAAGAGGATCTTCTCCTCGGTGGTCTCATAGAACATGGATGAGCGGTACTGAGTGCCGACGTCGTATCCCTGGCGGTTGAGCGTGGTGGGGTCATGCAGGGCGAAGAACATGTCCAGGATGACGTCGGCGGGGATGACATCTTCGTCGAAGGTTACGGCAACAACCTCCGCGTGGCCGGTGGTGCCTGAGCAGACGGAGTAATAGTCCGGGTGGCGGTCGTGGCCGCCGGTGTATCCCGAGACGACGGACGTGACGCCCCTCGTTTTCTGGTAAACGGCGTCGAGGCACCAGAAGCATCCTCCGCCAAGCACAAAAGTTTTCATGTCCTCTTCAATGGTTCAGGCACGCGGATGATTCCCCAAGTAACCCTACGGCCTCGTAACGGCCACGGGACAGGCCCGACTGTAGGGTAAAAATATGAGTATGGAACCTGTGAACAGTGACGTGGCAGCAGCACCGGAGGAAACTCCGGAAGACGCCGCGGAATCACCTGCTGCAGCCACGCTCGGGCAGCTCATGCTGGCAGTCGAAGAGCTCTGGCCCGAGTCGCTGGCCGAGGAGTGGGACGAGGTGGGCCTCGTGGCAGGACACCCGTCCGCTGAAGTCACCCGGGTCATGTTCGCCGTGGATCCCACGCTTGAGGTGATCGACGAGGCCATCGAATGGGGCGCGGAGCTCCTCATCACGCACCATCCCCTGCTGCTCAGGGGTGTCACCACCGTCGCGGCGAATACCGCCAAAGGCAGGGCGGTCCACCGCCTGATTGAGTCGGGCACGGCGCTGCTGACCGTCCATACGAACGGCGATTCCGCCGTCGGAGGCGTCTCCGACGTGCTGGCCGACGCCCTGGGGCTGGAAAACGTTGCACCGCTGACCCCTGCCGCCAACGGCCTTCCGGAGGAAGGCATCGGCAGAGTGGGGGACCTGGCCGAGGCAACCACCCTGGGCGAGTTCGCGGCCCGGGTCTTCGGCATCCTGCCGTCGGTGGCGGGCGGCGTCCGGGTCTCCGGGGACAAGGACGGCCTGGTCCGCCGGATTGCCGTCTGCGGCGGGGCGGGGGATTCGCTCCTGGACGAAGTGCGGGCCAGCAATGCGGACCTGTTCGTCACGGCCGACCTCCGGCACCACCCGGCGTCCGAGGCGCGCGAGGCCGCGGTCAACGGCCGCCCTTACCTTATTGACGTGTCGCATTTCGCCAGCGAGTGGCTGTGGCTTCCGGCTGCGGCGGACGCGCTCGGAAATGTCCTCGGGGACCAGGGCCTCGACGTCGAGATCCGGGTGAGCACCACCAACAGCGATCCGTGGGACTTCATTCTGACTCCCGGCGGGGACTAGAGTCTATAAAGCCCCCGTAGGGGTGCCCGGCGCAGGCCGGATGGGAACAAGCGGAGGTAATCGTGGCCAAGGCAGCACCGGCGGAACAGTTGAAGTTGCTCGATCTCCAGGGCCTGGACGCCAGGCTCAGGTCACTGTCCAACCGCCGCCGCAGCCTTGAAACCGATCCCCGGATCTCGGATCTCCAGGCGGCGCTCGGAATCGCCAACGGAGAGCTCGGTGCCGCGAAGATGGCCGTCCACGATGCGGAGGCGGAGCTGAAGCGCTCCGAGGCCGATGTGGAGCAGGTGGCTAGCCGCATTGAACGGGACGAAGCAAGGCTCAACAGCGGCACGGGCCTGTCCAAGGACCTCGTGGCCCTGCAAAAGGACATCGCCTCGCTCAACAAGCGGCGCTCCGATCTTGAAGACGTCGAACTCGAGGTGCTGGAGCGGCTGGACGGCCTGCGCGAACGGCAGGCGGCCCAGCAGCGCATCGTTGACGACATCCAGGGCTCGTTCGGCGTGATCCGCGCGGAACTCGACGCCGCCCTTGCCGAAATCGCCGCCGAGGCAACCGAGGTGGCCGCCCGGCGCGCCGAGTTCGCCGCAGGCCTGGATACGGGAATGCTCGCCGTGTACGAAAAAACGCTGGCAAAGCGCGGAGTTGGCGCCGCCAGGCTCTTCCACGGCACGTCCGAAGGCTCCGGCATGCAGCTGAGCCCCGGCGACCTCGCCGAAATAAAGGCCGCAGCCGAGGACGACATCGTCTTCTGCCCCGACTCCGGCTGCATCCTGGTGCGCTCCGCCGAATGGGTCTGACCCAACTGGGTAGCAGTACGCACGGTTCCCAGCGCTGAGAACGGCGCCTGCTGCTACCTACTTGGGTGTCAGCCGGGCAGGATGATGTTCAGTGCATGTGCCTTGCGGGCCGTGCCGGGCACGAGCTCCGAAGTCCACTTCTCGCCCGCGGCCTTGTGCAGCTGCTGCGGCGTCTCCGGAGCCTTGCCCCGCCGGGTCAGCAGGTGCCGGGCCAGCTCGCCCCGGGTGTGCTTCGCGAAGTGGCTGACCACCTTGCGCACGCCATTCACCTCAGTGAAGACGTTCACGGCCACGGTGTTCGACGCCGGGGGAGTCCACGCCGCGGCATAGGTGCTCGACCGGCAGTCAACCAGCAGCTCGCCGTCAGCCGCGGCGGCGAGGGCGTCCGTGAGCTGCGGTTTCCAGAACGACGCGAGGCGTCCGACGTCGGGCAGTGCCGCTGACATGGACAGCCGGTAGGCGGGGACCGGGTCCGCGAACCGGATGGCTCCCCAGAGTGCCGAGATCACCAGCACCGATTCATCCGCCCTGCGGCGCTGGACAGGCGTCAATGTCTTGTAGCCCAGCGCATCGTAGAGCACCCCGGAGTAGACCTGGTGCGCCGGCGCGGCCGGTTCCGCGTGAAGCCGGGTGTTGCGTTCGACGTCGTCCTTCAGAGACGCTCCGACGCCCAGTATGGCGAGGGCGTCCTCGTGCGCACTGACCGTTCCCAGGGCATCGAGCACCTTGGCCCGGTAGGTGTTGAGCTCAGGGAAGCTCAGGGACGCCCAGTCCATGGAGTTGCCGCGGACGGCCGGAGTCTTGCCTTCGGACGGGGGGAGCAGGATTAGCACCGTACGATCTTACCGGTGCGCGTGCCGGAGGCACTTTCCGCAGGCGCAGGCTCAGCCGAGGTGCCAGCCCAGGAATGACACGACATTCGGCAGGACGGACCGCCAGTAGGCCTCATCGTGGCCACCGGGCTGAAAGCCTCCTTCGGCCGGGACGGGGAGTCCGCGAACGTAGTCCCTGACCGTGGCGAACAGCTCGTCTTCGGTACCGCAATCGATCCGTTTGGGCGTTGCTGCGAGCCGCGGCCGGAGCGCGAACACGTCGTTGGCCGCGAAATCGGCCGGGCTGTCGAAGGCGCTTTCTATTCCCGCGTCGTAGCTGGCCCAGACTGCCGGACTCATGGCCGCCACAGCCCGGAGTCCGGGGAGCCGGGCCTGCGAGGCCAGAAGGAGGGAACCGAAGCCGCCCATTGACACGCCGAAGAGGCCGATCCGCCCAAGGTCGTAGCCCTCGCCGCCGAGGAAAGGCACAAATTCCTTCACGAGCATCGACTGGGTGTCGCTGCCGTCCGCGCGGGCGTGCCACCAGGTGTCGCCTCCGTCCACCGCGGCAATGGCGAACGGCGCCCCGCCGGCGGCGAGATGGCGCCCTAGGACTGCCTGCGCCCCAAGAACATCGAAAATTCCCCTGTTGTTGCCGCCCAGGCCATGGAGGAAGACGGCAACGGGATAGTCCGTGGCGCCCCTGCCGGGCACAGCGGGCGTGGCGATAGTCCAGAGGGTGGCCGCCGCGGGCCGGAACGTCGAGACGAAGGAGCCGGTGGTCATTTCCACCGCCGGAGGGCCGCCAGGGATTGTCGACGGCGGCGCTGTGGCCGCCGTCGTGCTGTCCGCTTTCGCGCTGGCCGGTGCGGGCCCGGGGCCCGGGAGGCCTGTGCAGGCTGCCAGCGCGGCAACGCCGGCTCCGGACGCTGTCCACTGCAGCAGCCGCCGTCGCGCTACGGGACGGTTGCCCATGCCCCGATCATAAGCCTCAGCCGGCCGCCGGCCGCCTGCCGCCGGGCGCCTGAGGCGGGCGGTGCCTGCCACTCCGGCCCCGGCCGAACGGACGGGCCGGTGGCTAGGCGGCCTTGACCTGTGACGGCGGGGCCTGGGACGTCACCGCCTGCGACGACGCGGCCTGTGACGCTGCCGCCTGCGCGGCCTGGCTCTCGCGGGCCAGGAACGCCGAGAGCTCACCGATGGTGCTCATCAGCGGCGCCGGGAAAACAACGGTCGTGTTCCTGTCGACGCCGATCTCGACCAGGGACTGCAGGTTCCGGAGCTGCAGTGCCAGCGGATGCGCCATCATGGTGTCCGAGGCGTCGCCAAGGGCGGCCGCCGAGATGGCCTCGCCCTGGGCGGCGATGATCTTGGCGCGCTTCTCCCGCTCGGCCTCCGCCTGGCGGGCCATGGCGCGTTTCATGCCGTCCGGCAGCTGGATGTCCTTCAGCTCCACCAGCGTGACCGCCACGCCCCACTCGAGCGTCAGGGCGTCCAGGATCTCGCGGATGTCGGTGTTGATCTGCTCCGTCTCTGACAGTGTCTGGTCAAGGCTGTGCCGGCCCACCACCTTGCGCAGCGTGGTCTGGGCGATCTGGTTGATGGCGGCAGCGACGTTCTCGATCGCCACCACCGACTTCACGGCGTCCACCACCCGGTAGTACGCCACTGCGGAAATGTCGACGCTGACGTTGTCCTGCGTGATGATGCCCTGCGACTGGATGGGCATGGTCACGATCCGCAGGCTGACCAGGTGAAGCCGATCGATGACCGGGATGATGAAGCGAAGCCCCGGCATTCTGACTCCGACCACCCGGCCCAGCCTGAAGAGCACGCCCTGCTCATACTGCCGGACGATCCGGATGGACATCCTCGCCGCAATCAGCAGCAGGACGACGAGGATGGCGACAATAACGATGCTGGTGGGGTCCATGGGATCCCCTCCTTAGTGAGAGTTCTAGCGTATTAATTGTCTCACCGAGCCCCGGGGCCGGCGCGGAGCGGGGCAGGCCGGGAAGCCCGTAGACTGGACGGCGGATGGGTTGACCAGGCGGCCGCGCGTCACGCGAGTGGCTCGAGGAACGTCCGGGCTCCGCAGAGCAGGGTGGTGGGTAACGCCCACTCGGGGTAACCCGCAGGCCAGTGCCACAGAAAACAGACCGCCTGCCCCGCGCCGTTTTGAAAGCGGCACGAAGCAGGTAAGGGTGAAACGGTGGTGTAAGAGACCACCAGCTTCCCGGGTGACCGGGAAGGCTAGGTAAACCCCACCCGGAGCAAGGCCAGACAGGGCACGATTGAGGGCTGCTCGCCCGAGTGCCCGGGTAGGCCGCTGGAGGGCGTCGGCAACGGCGTCCGTAGATGGATGGCCGCTACTCCCGCGCTGGTAACGGCACGGGAGCACAGAACCCGGCGTATCGGTCAACCCATCCATCCCCTTGGCCAGCTTCGTGCCCTGCCCGGTGTGAGTGAATTCACGCACGCGGCGGCGGTCCGGGCATACGGCCCCGCCTTAGAATGGACAGTGAACGTAGAAGTTCTTCCGCCGGATCTGCGTTCGCAGCCGGCGGTTTTTCTTTGCAACGTACAACGGCATCCGGGGTGGACCGAAACCCTGCCGGTGCCAGCGCCCCTGGATAACTTCAGGTGGCCGCCATCCGGTTTACGACGACGTATCCGGTTGAACCAAGGAAGGTAGTTCTGTGAGCCAGACGTCAGATTCTTGTCTTGATACGTGGATGGGCCGCGAGGCGCTCGCCGAGGCCATGATCCCGGTGATCGGCCGGCTGTACCGCGAGAACAACGTGGTGACCTCCATCCACGGGCGCAGCCTGATCAACAAATCCACCATGAACATCCTCAAGGCCCACCGCTTTGCCCGCCGGATGAGCAAGGATGAGCTCCTCCTGGAGGAGACCGCGCCGCTGCTGGACACCCTCGCCAAGCTGGAGCTGGGCGCCGCGGCCATCGACATCGCGCGCCTGAACCAGAAGTTCAAGTCCGACGGCGGCGACGCCACTCTCGAGGAATTCCTCCGCGCCGAACTGGCCGAGATAGTAGGCAAGCGGGGCGCAGACGACCGCACCAGCACCGACGTCGTGCTTTACGGCTTCGGCCGGATCGGCCGCCTGCTGGCACGCCTCCTCATCGAAAAGGCAGGCGGCGGGCACGGCCTGCGGCTGCGCGCCATCGTGGTCCGCCGCGGCTCCGACAACGACCTGTCCAAGCGCGCCAGCCTCCTGCGCCGCGACTCGGTGCACGGCTCCTTCGAAGGCACCATCAAGGTGGACCAGGAAGCCAACACCATCACCGCCAACGGCGTCCAGGTCCAGGTCATCTACTCGGACAACCCCGCCACCATCGACTACACGGCCTACGGCATCAAGGACGCCCTGGTGGTTGACAACACGGGCCGCTGGCGCGACGCCGAAGGCCTGTCCCAGCACCTCCTGAGCAAGGGCGTGGCCCGCGTGCTCCTCACGGCCCCGGGCAAGGGCGACCTGAAGAACATCGTCCATGGCATCAACCACGGAACGATCCTGGACTCGGACAAGATCGTGACCGCAGCATCGTGCACCACCAATGCCATCACCCCGGTCCTGAAGGCGATCAACGACAAGTACGGTGTGGTCCACGGCCACGTCGAGACCGTGCACTCCTTCACGAACGATCAGAACCTGATCGACAACTTCCACAAGGGTGACCGTCGCGGCCGCTCCGCTGCGCTGAACATGGTCATCACCGAGACCGGTGCCGCCAAGGCCGTGGCCAAGGCGCTGCCGGAACTGCTGGGCAAGCTCACGGGCAGCTCCATCCGCGTCCCCACGCCGGACGTGTCCCTCGCGATCCTGAACCTCAGCCTTGAGCGGGGAACCACCAAAGACGAGATCAACGACTTCCTGCGGGAAATGTCGCTGCACTCGGAGCTGCGCAAGCAGATCGACTACATCGACTCCCCGGAGGTTGTGTCCACGGACTTCGTCGGCTCGCGCCGGGCAGGCATCGTGGACGGCCTGGCCACGATCGCCAACGAGAAGAACCTGGTGCTGTACGTCTGGTACGACAACGAGTTCGGCTACAGCTGCCAGGTGGTCCGCGTCATGGAGGAAATGGCCGGCGTGAATCCTCCGGCGTTTCCCGCCAAGGACTCCGTCAAGGACGCCGCGCCCGTGCTGGCCGCCGCTGCACTGGCCTGACGCCGACCCGGCTTAGAAGCCCCGGGCCCGTAACCCGGCCTAGGAGCCATCCAACGCAACCCGCTGCCCTGGCAGCGGGTTGCGTTGTTTCCCCGGAAGTTCCCAGCCGAGTCTCTGGAATCAGCCGGGAAAGGGGACCAGACTGGTGACATGGAACACGACGCGACTCTCCAGCACGAGACAACCTTGGAACATGCCCTCGACGTAGCGCGAGCCAACCAAAAGAAAGCTCAGCTGTTGTTGGACGAAGCCCGCGCTGCGCACGCGGCCGGCGAAATCGGCGACGACAGGGTGGCCCAACTGGAACGCCTTCTTGACCTCGCCAACGTGGACCTACGGCGGGTGATGCGGGAGCAATAGCACTGCTCGACTGTTCCTGCACAGCCCACCACTCCTCAACACTGTGGATTACGGCCCCGATGTCAGTGCTCCGGCCTAGGCTCTGGGGGTGAGTAGAAAACCCGACCTGAAGCCCCGGAGCACGTGAGCGTCAGCTGGGCCGCCTACCGGCGCGCCCGCCGCCGCTCGCGCCAGGCGTGGGCCGTGCTGGGGGCTTTCGCCGCTGTTTTGGTCGCCCTGATCATCTGGTTTTTCATCGCCGGGCAGTTTGCGGTAGCGGAGCCGGCAGTGTCCGGCCCGAGTGAGGCCCCCGTTTTCGACCCGGCCTGGATGAAGCCTGTGATCCCGCCCCGCCCGGTGCCCGGCGGCAGTGCGGCAGCGGCCCTCGAGGGCCTCGCAGTCAAAGGCCGTGCGCCAAAGAACGATTACCAGCGCTCGGCGTTCGGGCCGGCCTGGCAGGATGCCGACCGGAACGGGTGCGATACCCGCAATGACATCCTGCGCCGCGATCTCCGCGAGGTGGTGTTTGCGAAGGACTCCAAGTGCAAGGTCGTGTCCGGGACGATGCACGAGCCGTATGTCGGCCGGGTTGCGACGTTCACCCGCGGCGCGGACACCAGCAAGGACGTGCAGATCGACCACGTGGTTGCCCTGGGCGACGCCTGGCAGAAAGGAGCCCAGCAGCTCACGCCCAGGGAGCGGCAGAATCTGGCCAATGATCCGCTGAACCTCATTGCGGCGGACGGCCCGGCCAATCAGGAGAAGAGCGCCTCGGATGCCGGAACCTGGCTGCCGAAAAACAAGGCCCTCAGGTGCCACTACGTCGCACGGCAAATCTCGGTGAAAACGGCCTACGGGCTCTGGGTAACGCAGCCGGAGAAGGACGCCATGGCCCGCGTGCTGAGCTCCTGCCCGCAGCAGCAGACCATTGCCGCCCGGTGAAGCTGCGAGCCATGCCACCCGGTGAAGCCGCGCCCGGGCCGCGAGCCCGGTGAGTGAAGGGTTCAGTGCCCGAACGGGTCCGGATCCACTCCCGGCATCCACGTCAGCCCGGGGACGCCCCAGCCGCTCTTCTTGGCCTGCTTCATCGCCTTGCGGGCGTACCTGTCAATGAGGCGGTTCACGTAGAGCCGGCCGTCCAGGTGGTCGTATTCATGCTGGATCACCCGGGCGAACCAGCCCGTGGCTTCGAAGTCCACCGGGTTGCCGAACCCGTCGAAGCCCTGGACCCGCGCCCAGTCCGCCCGCTTCAGGGGGTACTGGCCTCCCGGGAAGGAGAGGCAGCCCTCAACCTCCTCGTCCGGGTCAGGCAGGGCGCCGGAGATCTTGGAAAGTGTCAGAACGGGGTTGACCAGGACCCCGGAAGGCGGCGCGCCGTCCTCGTTGTCGTACTTGTACACAAAGATCCGTTTGCCTACGCCCACCTGGGGTGCGGCCAGCCCCACGCCGTTGGCTTTGTCATTGGTCTCAAACATGTCGGCAATCAGCTGGCGGAGTTCGTCGTCGAACACCTCAACTTCGGCTGCGCGGCGGTGCAGCACCGGCTCGCCCCAGATGGTGATAGGCAGAACGGTCATGTCAGATGGATCCTTTGGTGCAGGGCGGACTTCAGCCGGCAATGGTGCGAAACGAACAAAGGCCGCACCGGATAACCGGTGCGGCCTTTGTGATTGGGCGGCAAGTCAATGCCGTCCTTGGTGAGGGTGAGCGACGGGGGTTGAACCCGCGACCTCCTGGACCACAACCAGGCGCTCTGCCAACTGAGCTACGCCCACCATGTGCCCCGACAGACTGTCCGGCAAGCCGTTCGTCCGAAAAGGCAACGTCAAATAGCTTACCTGCTGTTCGGGGGTGGTTTTGCCACTTTTGGCCATTTCGGCAAAATTTCCCTCAAACGTGGCGCAGATTACTTTCCGGGCTCCACTGGGGCCGCCGAAGGAACGGTCCCCGCCGCGAGCTCATCGGCGGGTGTGGACGGATCCGATATCCGCTTGGAGATCTGCTGGGCGGTGACGCTGTCCGGGCCGGGGGCCGGCACAAAGACCGCTTCCCGGTAATAGCGGAGTTCATCAATCGAATCCTTGATGTCGCCGAGCGCGCGGTGCCCGCCATGCTTGGCGGGTGCCTGGAAATAGGCGCGGGCGAACCAGCGCCGCGACAGTTCCTTGATGGTGCTCACGTCAACGATCCTGTAGTGCAGGTGCTCCACGACCGACGGCATGTCACGGGCCAGGAACACGCGGTCCGTGCCGACCGAATTTCCGGCGAGCGGCGCCTTGCGGGCATCCGGCACCCACTTGCGGATGTACTCCAGGACGGCGGCTTCGGCCTCAGCCAGAGTCTTTCCCTTGGGGAGCTCTTCGAGGAGGCCCGAGCGCGTGTGCATGTCCCGGACGAAGTCATTCATCTGGGCGAGGGCCGCGTCGTCGGGCTTGATGACGACGTCCACCCCGTCCCCGAGGATGTTGAGTTCGGAATCCGTCACCAGGGCAGCCACTTCGATCAGGGCGTCGTTAACACTGTCAAGGCCGGTCATTTCGCAGTCGATCCAGACGATGCGTTCGTTAGTAATAGGCACCCGATCAGCCTACCGTTTAGCCGTCCTGCTGCGGTCCGGTGCTAAGATTTCGGGTACGTGGCGACGTCCCAGTGCGCCTGCCGCGATCCATTCTGGCCGGATATAACGGGCGCAGATGGCGGCAGTATGCCCACAACAGATTGGACGATCCTGAGATGACGGCGCCCGTGCCTGCGATTGGGGAAAAGGCCACCGGCCTTTCCACAGACCCGGCCCCGGCAGAGGTGGACAACCCCCGCTCGCCCATCCTCTCCGGTTTCATTGGCTCGGTGTTCCTAGTCATCGGCTCCCTGGGCGTTGGCTGGCTGGCTCCGGCGTCGGAGCTGCGGCGGATGCCGCTGTTTATTTGGATGCGCACCGAGGCCATCGGCGTCGCGTTGTCGATCGTGCTCTTGGCCGTCGGCGGCATGTTGCTGGTCCGGGCGTGGCTCAGGCTTGGCCAGCACATCCACATCTGGGGTGAGGCGGCCCGAAAAGCCACCCTGAAGGCCATTGCCGCGTGGGGCCTGCCCATGATGTTCACGGTCCCGTTGTTCAGCCGGGACGTTTATGCCTACATCGGCCAGGGCCGGCTGATGGTGGAGGGGTTCAACCCGTACGAGAACGGCATCTCGGCCCTGTCCAACTATTTCCAGCTCGGCGCTGACAAAATGTGGACCGAAGCCCCGGTGCCGTACGGGCAGCTGTTCCTTTGGATCGAGCAGTTCGTGGTCTGGTCCACCAACGTCCACCCCGAGGCAAGCATCATGCTGTTCCGCCTCGCCGCGCTGGCCGGCGTGGCGCTGTGCATTATCTATGTCCCCAAGCTCGCCGAACTCCACGGCGTCAATCCCCACCGCGCCCTCTGGCTTACGGCGGCGAATCCGCTCTTCCTCACCAACTTCATTGCGAGCGTCCACAACGACTCGCTGATGATCGGCCTTGCCCTAGCCGGACTGTATTACTCAGCCACCAGGCGCGTCATCTTCGGAATTGTCCTGGTGACGGCCTCCATTGCGGTGAAGCCCATTACCGTGGTCTTCCTGCCCTTCATCGGACTGCTCTGGGCGGGCAAGGGAGCCAGCTGGCCGCGGAGGTTTGTTTTCTGGGGCTTGACCGCGGGAATCAGTTTTGCCCTGCTCTACCTCATGAGCCTGGTGAACGGTTTCGGCTTCGGGTGGATCAACGGCCTGTCCGCGCCCGGAAGCGTGTGGATCTGGTACGCCCCGGTGGGCCTGCTGGGCCTGGTGGTGGCCTCCATCGCCAACGCGTTCAGTTTCGACGGGTGGGGCCTCGCCAAACTGGTTTACGACGCCGGCAAGGTGCTTGCCGTGGGAATCGTCGCCTGGCAGATCTTCAGGGGAGACCACGACCGCATCATGCGCCGGCTGACGCTGGCGTTTGCGGCGGTGGTGGTGCTGGCCCCGATGATCCAGTCCTGGTACGTCGTCTGGCTGATCCCGCTGTTTGCCGTGACCGGCATCCGCGATGACTGGCAGGTCAAAGCCCTGTACTTCATCGTGTCCTTCTTCATGGTCTACGCGATTTCAGACCAGCTGGAGGTCTTCCCGTATTTGCAGACTGAGGACCTGGGCCTGGCGTTGGCACTTGCCCGCAACGCCGCGGCCATCATCGCCCTGCTGTTTGCGCTCTACCTGATCTTCCTGGACCGGAGGACCAAGCTGCTGTTCAGCAAGTCGGACCAGCCGGTCACCACGCGACCCGTCATCTGACCGCGACGTTCCTCAGGGCTTCCCTGCGCGAGAGCGGGCTGAGGGAAGGGCCGTTCCGGGCCACAAAGTCCAGGACCCAGTCAGGCTCGGTTTTGGCGTACTCGCGCAGCACCCAGCCGATGGCCTTGCGGATGAAGAACTCCCCGTCGGCCATATTCGCCTCGATGACGCTCGCGAGCAGGGCCGGGTCCGTGCGGGACTTCGCGCCCAGCTGGGCGGTGATGGAGGCCCGACGGATCCAGAGGTCCGGGTCCGCGCTCCAGCGGAGCAGCACGGGCGTGAGTTCCTCCCGGTGGGCCTGGAGCAGGGTGCAGATCCGGTGGGCCACGCCGTCCACGTAATCCCACGATGCGCCGGTGCGGATGATTTCCTCGTACACCGGCAGCATCCCGAGGTCACGGGCAACCAGCCGCAGCCCGGTGAGGTCGATCGCCGCGTAGCGTTCCTCGCGGTAGCCGGCCTCCCGCCACAGGGCGAGCACGGTTGACCGCAGGTCCTCGGCGGAGGCAAAGGGATGGGCCGCCGCAATGCTCTTCGTGGCCTTTCGCACATCCGGCACCCGGACGCCGAGGGACGGAGTGGACGACTTCATGTAGGCCTGAGCCGCGGCGCCGCGCACCGGGTCCGCCGCGGCGCGCAGTTCGGAGCGGATGGCGGCCAGCACCTCTTCATTTGCCATGCCGCCACGATAGCTGCTTCAAGGAACCCGCCGCGTGGTTTGCCGGTGCCGGAGCGGCCCGCGTGGTCCTAGAGTAGGCAGGTACAGAGTATGCGCGTACGAGGCGCCGCCCGGCACGGATCCACCTGCCGCGCCCAAGTAATCCCGGAGGCCCCCATGTCCATGATCAAGACTCCCGAGGAAATTGCCTTGATGCGCGAAGCGGGACGCGTCGTGGCCAACGCGTTGGCGGCGGTCCGGCAGGCAGCCGCCGTCGGTGTTTCGCTGACGGAACTCGACGGCGTTGCCGCCGCCTCGATTTCCGACGCCGGAGCCACGCCGGCGTTCCTCAACTACCGGCCGCGCTGGGCTGCCGTTCCGTTTCCCGGCGTGATCTGCACGAGTGTGAATGATGCCGTGGTGCACGGGATCCCCAACGGATACCGGCTGCAGGACGGAGACCTGCTGAGCGTGGACTGCGGCGCCTTCCTTGAGGGCTGGTGCGGGGATGCCGCCATCAGCTTTGTCGTGGGCACGGTGGATCCGGTGGACCAGGCGCTCATCGAGGCGACGGACGCCGCGCTGGCCAGGGGCATCGACGCTGCGCGGGTGGGCAACAAGATGGGCGACCTCGCGTACGCGATCGGCGGCGCCGCCCGGCGGGAGGGCTACGGACTGTTGGCTGACCACGGCGGGCACGGGATTGGCCGCACCATGCACGCGGAACCTCCGGTACCCAACGACGGCCGCCCCGGCCGGGGGATCAAGCTGACCGAGGGGCTGGTCATCGCCATCGAGCCGATGCTCATTCTCGGAGGTAGTGGTGACTACTACCACGACGAGGACGAGTGGACGCTCCGGTCCGCCAACGGCCGCAGGGCTGCACACAGCGAACACACCGTGGCCATCACCGAGGACGGTCCGGTCATCCTGACCCTGCCCTGACCCTGCGCTATCCTTGCTGGTAGTGACGGAAAGTTAGCGCTAACAGAGGAGACAGGACGCCCATGCCGCGCACGGAGCATGCCATAAGTTTCGGCCCCTATTCGGCCATCATCACCGAGCGCAGCGGAGCCCTGCGGGAACTTCGGTACGACGGCCGGGACCTGGTGGTCGGCTTTGGTGCGGACGGCCCCATTCCGGACTACCGGGGAGTGGTCTGCGTCCCGTGGCCCAACCGGGTGGCCGGCGGCCGCTACAGCCACGGCGGCACAGCATTCCAGGCGCCCATCAACGAACCCGAACGGAACACGGCCCTCCACGGCCTGGTGCTGGATGTGCCGTGGACCCTGGCGCAGCGGACGGATTCCTCGGTCACTCTCCGGTGCCACGTCGCTGCCGGACCCGCCTATCCGGGGGCGCTTGCGGTGACCGCTTCCTATGAGCTGCTGGCCGACGGCCTGCACTGCGCTGTCACGGCCGCCAACGTCGGTGAGACGGCGGCCCCGTACGGGGTTTGCCCGCATCCGTACCTCGTCGCCGGCCCGGCCCCGTTGGATAATTGGACGCTGGAACTCCCCGCTGGAGAGTTTCTCGAAGTCACGCCGGACCGGCTGCTGCCGCGGCAAATGAGGTCCGTTGACGGTCATGAGTTCGATTTCCGGAACGAGCGCGGCCTTGGTTCCGTCCGGATTGACCACGCGTTCACGAGCCTCAGCCGCAACCCTGACGGACTGGCAACGGTGCGCGTCTTTGACCCCTCGGGGACGGGAGTGGAGATCGAATGGGACAAGCGGTGCCCGTGGGTGCAGGTTCACACGGCGGACAAGCCCGTGGGTCCGGACCGGCTCGGACTGGCAGTGGAACCGATGACCTGCCCGCCCGACGCGTTCAATTCGGGTACAGATGTGGTGGAGTTGCTCCCGGGCTCGTCGCATGAGGCAGGCTGGACGATCCGCGCCCTGAGCCGATAGCGGTGCCGTCGGTCACCGGGGGCTCGGCGGCCTGAGCTGCAGGCGCACCACGGCGCGGCCCGGAACGGCCTCGCTGACCACCTCGAAGCCGGCGGCCAGGAAGAGCCCGAGTGTCCCGTGGTACAGGTCCGGCGCGCCGGCTTTGGGCCGCTTCGCCGCATCCACCGGATAGCCTTCCAGCACCGCTGCTCCACAGGCCCTTGCGTGCTCGACGGCGGCCCCGAGGAGCGCGGCTGCAACGCCGCTGCGGCGGTGGCCGGGGGAGACGACGAAGCAACTCACAGACCATACATCGGCAGCTGCGGGGGAGTCCGCGGCGGCCTCGCCGGCGGGGCCGGGAATTGCGGGGCCAGAAATTGCAGGGCCGGCGATGCCCGGGCCGGCGGCCTTGAGGACCTGCGAACGCAGAATCCGGGGATAGCAGTGCCGGGGTTCAACGGCACACCAGCCCACCGGAGTGCCGTCCCGGTAAGCGAGGACGCCGGGCGCCGGCATGCCGCCGTCGAACCTGTCTTTCAGCAGGGCCTTGCGGTCGGCAGGGGAGGTCGCCGCATAGTCAGGCCCGGTCAGGGCGAAGAACCGGCACCAGCACCGCGACGGTTCGCCCCTGACGCCGAACAGCTGCTCGACGTCGGGCCATTCGGCCGCGGCGGTGGCGATGCCGCCTGCGGCGTCCCGGTCCGGCTGTTTCGTGGCGTCCGGCTGTGTCATGGGAACAGCCTAGGTCAGCCCCTCGGGGCTGGCGAGGTGGCGACGGCCACGGGCTACGAAACGGACTCCGGGGCCGCCTCGGTGCTGTGGCGAAGGGTCACTTGGCCTGTCACCGGAACGGGAGCCCCGCCGTCGGCCGTTGAGTCCCCGCCCGCGGCGCCCAGGGCCGCCAGCCGGCCGATCTCCTCCAAGGGAAGCCGTACGGTTGACAGCGCCGGGCGGAAGTCGCGCAGCGTTTCGATGTCGTCGAACCCGGCGAGAAAGGCGTCGCGCGGGATCCGCAGCCCCTCCGAGCGCAGGGCTGCAGCGGCGCCGATGGCCATGACATCATTGACCGCGAAGATGCAGAGCCGGGGCCCGGCCGAACCCTGCGTTCGGCCGGCCTTGATGCGGGAGGCCAGCACCTCGCCAGCCGCAAAGCCTCCGGCGCGGTCAAAGCCGCTGTGCATGACCTCTGCCCGTTGCCGGCCGGAGGCCGCCAGGCCGGCCTGGAATCCGCGAACGCGGTCGTCGGACGTCACGAGACCCTCCGGGCCGCCCATGATGACGAACTCACCGGGGTGGTTCGCCGCGAGCTGACGGGCGAGCTCGGCGGCGAGTTCCTCGTTCGGAACGGCAACCACGTGGTAGCCCTCGGAGGTTGCGGCTCCGATGACCGGATGCCCCACGACGCCGACGCGCCCGCCGTTGCGGCAGTACCGGTCCAGTTCCGCGGCCAGCTCGGCATTGCCGTCCCGGTCCGCCGGGCGGGCGGAGCGGGACCCGGCGATCACGATCGAGTCGGCCCTGCGCGCGGCGAACGCGGCCACAGCCGCCCGTTCGTCCGCAGGGGTGCCGCCGGTGGTGGCCAGCAAAACCATCTTGCCCTGTTCCCGGGCGGCTTCCTGCACGCCGCGGGCGATGGCGGAGAAGTAGGGGTCGGCGATGTCGTGCACGATCAGACCGAGGAGCCCGGAGCTGGACTTCGCCAGGCCCTGGGCCTGGGCGTTCGGAATGTAGCCGAGCGATTCCGCGGCCCTCCGCACTCGCTCCGCGATGTCCGGCCCCGGCGTCCGCGCCGAACCGTTGAGGACGCGCGATGCGGTGGCGGGGGAGACCCCTGCCAGGCGGGCCACCTCGGTCAGCGTGCTTGCAGCCACAGACAACTCCTGTTCAACAGCCCCCAGCGTCGGTCCGCTGCGGAGATGTTCACATTATGGCAGTTGCGGGGAATGCTGGGAAAGCGCTTGCCAATACGGCGTGGCATGGGCATTATTGGAAGCGACGGGAATGCGCTTTCCCAGTTCATTCGGACTCCGGACGACCTGGAGCTTCACTGACTATGAAGAGGACACATGGGCTTCGAAACACAGACGATCCGCATCGCCATGAACGGCATCACCGGCCGGATGGGCTACCGCCAGCACCTGCTGCGCTCCATCCTTCCCATCCGCGACGCGGGCGGCTTCACCCTCGAGGACGGCACCAGGGTTCAGGTCGAACCGATCCTGGTGGGCAGGAACGAGACCAAGATCCGTGAGCTGGCCGAGCTCCACAAGGTCTCCGAGTGGTCCACCGATCTGGACGCCGTCATCAACGACCCCACGGTCGACGTCGTCTTCGATGCCTCCATGACCAGCCTCCGGGCGGCCACCCTGAAGAAGGCCATGCGCGCCGGCAAGCACATCTTCACCGAGAAGCCCACTGCCGAAACGCTGGACGAGGCGATTGAACTGGCCCGCATCGGCAAGGAGGCCGGAGTCACCGCAGGCGTGGTCCACGACAAGCTTTACCTCCCCGGCCTGGTCAAGCTGCGCCGCCTAGTCGATGAAGGCTTCTTCGGCCGCATCCTCTCCATCCGCGGCGAATTCGGCTACTGGGTCTTCGAGGGGGACGTGCAGGCGGCGCAGCGCCCGTCCTGGAACTACCGTAAGGAAGACGGCGGCGGAATGACCACTGATATGTTCTGTCACTGGAACTACGTCCTCGAAGGCATCGTCGGCAAGGTCAAGAGCGTCAGTGCCAAGACCGCCACCCACATCCCCGCGCGGTGGGACGAGGCCGGCAAGGAATACCAGGCCACCGCCGACGACGCCTCCTACGGCATCTTCGAGCTCGAAACCCCAGGCGGTGACGAGGTCATCGGCCAGATCAACTCCTCCTGGGCCGTTCGCGTCTACCGTGACGAACTCGTGGAGTTCCAGATCGACGGCACGCACGGTTCCGCCGTCGCCGGCCTGAACAAGTGCGTCGCGCAGCAGCGCGCCCACACGCCCAAACCCGTCTGGAACCCGGACCTGCCCGTCACCGAATCGTTCCGCAGCCAGTGGCAGGAAGTCCCCGCCAACGCCGAACTGGACAACGGCTTCAAGCTGCAGTGGGAGGAATTCCTGCGCGACGTCGTCGCCGGCCGCGAACATCGCTTCGGCCTGCTCTCCGCGGCGCGTGGCGTCCAGCTCGCCGAGCTCGGACTGCAGTCCAACGGCGAGCGCCGCACCATCGACATCCCGGAGATCACGCTCTCATGACATCGCTGATCCTTCCCACGCACGACGGCGGCACGCGTGAGTACCGCCTCAACTCCGCCACTTCGTGGCCGATTCCGGCCGCGCCACTGACATCGCGCCGCGCCTACGCCGCCGCCCACGTCATCCCGGAGGTCACAGCGGACAACACTCCCGGGGCACCGGCCCGGCTCGACTGGGACGCCACGCTGGCCTACCGGCACGAGCTCTGGTCCTATGGCCTGGGGGTGGCCGACGCCATGGACACCGCCCAGCGCGGCATGGGCCTGGACTGGCAGGCCACGCAGCAGCTCATCAAGCGCACCGGTGTCGAGGCCGCGTCAGTGGTTTCCTCCGGTAGCGCCGCCACGGCCGGAAAGTCCGTCCGTGACCTCGTGTCCTGCGGTGCCGGCACCGACCAGCTGGACCTGGGCTCGCTGCCCTCAGGTGCTGCCGGAATCCGGGCCGTCCTGGATGCCTACCGCGAGCAGGTCGCCGTCGTATCCGAGGCCGGCCCCAAGGTGATCCTCATGGCTTCCCGTGCCCTGGCGAAAGTGGCCAGCGGGCCGGATGACTATCTGCAGGTCTACTCGACACTGCTGCAGGAAACGGAGCAGCCGGTGATCCTGCACTGGCTCGGCACCATGTTCGATCCCGCGCTGGCGGGCTACTGGGGCTCCGAGGATGTCCCTGCGGCCACGGAAACGTTCCTCTCCCTCATCCGGGAGCACGCGGACAAGGTGGATGGCGTCAAGGTGTCGCTTTTGGACGCCAGCCACGAAGGAGCACTGCGCGCGGCCCTCCCCGCGGGCGTCCGGCTCTACACCGGCGACGACTTCAACTATCCGGAACTCATCGACGGCGACGGTACCCACCATTCGGACGCCCTGCTGGGCATCTTCGCCGCCATCTATCCGGCAGCCTCGGCGGCGCTGCAAAATTACGACGCCGGCGATCCCACCAGGGCCCGCGCCATCCTGGACTCCACCCGGGAGCTGGGCAAGCACATCTTCAGCGCCCCCACGTTCTACTACAAGACCGGCATCGCGTTCATGTCCTGGCTGAACGGCAAGCAACCGGGCTTCCAGATGGTGGGCGGACTGCATTCCGGACGTTCCGTAGTGCACCTGGCCAAGACCTTCGAACTTGCCGACCAGGCCGGGCTGCTGAAGGACCCGGCCCTCGCGGCGTTCCGGATGTCCGATTTCCTTCGCATCAACGGAGTGGGAGTATGAGCGACTTTTCACGGCTTTCCCTCAACAGCGCCACCACCAAGAAGTGGACCCTCGCCGAGGCCGTCGACGGCTGTGCCCGGGCCGGCATCCCGGCGATCGGCCCCTGGCGCGACCGCGTGCACGAAGCCGGCGTGGACAAGGCCGCCAAGCTGATCAGGGACGCCGGCCTGCGCGTCTCCTCTCTGTGCCGCGGCGGCTTCCTGACGGCAGCCGACGCCGACGGCCAGGCGGCGGCCCTCGCCGACAACCGTGCCGCCGTCCTGGAAGCAGTGGCACTGGACACGCGGGAGCTGTTCCTGGTGGTCGGCGGCCTGGCCCCGGGGGAGAAGGACGTGGTGGCGGCCCGCCGGCGCGTGGCTGACCGCCTCGCAGACCTGGTTCCCTTCGCCGTCGAAAACGGCATCCGGCTGGTCCTTGAGCCGCTGCATCCGATGTACGCCGCGGACCGTGCCCTGATCTCCACCCTGGGCCAGGCCCTCGACCTGGCGGGCCCATACGACGCGAAGGCGGTCGGCGTCGCCGTCGACACGTTCCATGTCTGGTGGGACCCGGAACTGAAGGCGCAGATTGAACGGGCGGGCCGGGAGAACCGCATAGCCTCATACCAGGTCTGCGATTTCAACCTGCCCATCGCGGCAGACGCCCTCCTGTCGCGGGGCATGATGGGCGACGGCGTGATCGACTTCGCCACGATCGGCACCTGGGTCCGGGACGCCGGATACACCGGCGACATCGAAGTGGAAATCTTCAACCAGGCCATCTGGGATGCCGACGGCGACGCCGTCCTCGTGGCCATGAAGGCGCGCTACGCCGAGCTGGTGCTGCCGTACGCCTGACGGCTCCCTGCCCACCCGCGGTACGGACAGCCGGCACCGGACACCGGTGCCGGCCCGGAGTCATCAGTCGCGGGCCCGGAGTTCTCAGCCGCGGGTGCGCCCTTAACAGGGCTGGCGTCCGCGGGTAGGGTGAGGCCGAGGAGGCAGGCTTATGAATCATCAGATCAAGGACGCGGTGGCGTCCATCGTCGTAGCGGCACCCGCGGAGAGGGTCTGGAAGGCCCTTACGGATCCCGACGACGTCAGGCAGTACTTCCTGGGCACGAACGTCACGTCCACGTGGCGTGAGGGCGACCCCGTGACCTTTGCCGGGGAATGGAAGGGCAAGACCTACGAAGACAAGGGAATTGTCCTGGCGAACCGGCCCAACGAGCTGTTGCGGATCAGCCACTACAGTCCACTGACGGGGCTTCCCGACGTGCCGGAGAACTACCACACGGTGGAGTACCGCCTGGATCCACGGGCCGAAGGCACCGAAGTCAGCATCACGCAGGGCAACAACCGGAGCGAATCCGAGGCGGAGGAATCCACCAAACTCTGGGATATGGTGCTCGCCAACCTCAAGGAGTATCTGGAGCGCTGACCCGGCGGAGCGGCCGGAGGATCCCGTCGCTTGCCTCCGCGCGCCGGCGCACTCGGCGACCGCCTTTTCAGCGCTGCCGTGAGCCTGATACGCGCCGGCGGTGTTCGGCGGCACGGAGTTGGATGATCCTCGCGGCGCCGGCCATTGCCACGAGCACGCCGCCGCCGACTGCGGCGATGAAGAGTGCGATGCCGAGGGCCACGGCACCTTGCAGCCCGAAGAACTTCACTTGGACGAGTTCCTGATTCTGCAGGATGAAGACGATCAGCAGCACAAGCACCACCAGGGCCGACGCGACCGCGGCCCAGATCATGCCGGCGCGGGTGACTGGACGTTTTGGTTCGTTCGTGGCCGCCGGAGTGGTGCCTCCGTCGTAGCCGGGAAGGGAAGCGGTACCGGGCCGGCTTTGGCCCTCCCCGGCGGCCGTTCGGCCTTCCGCTGGCGGGGGAACGTTCGGCACGGAGGCCTGCGCCGGCGGCGATGGTTGCTCGTCGAACGGTTCGGGCTCAGATCGATTCTGCGTCATGCCGGTGAATCCTTTCCGATGGTCCAGCGCGGCCGGGGACGTGGGCGCCGGCGCCACATCACTGTGCCGGCGCCCACTCCGATCATAAGCACGCTTCAGGCGCATAGTAAGCATGCTTTGCATCGGAAGGGTCGCGTGTCGGGAGGGCTGGTAAAAGGCTGGCGGCACTGCGCGCCGGGACAACGAAAAACACCCCGGTCCGAAGACCGGGGTGTCAACGATGACCCGACACATCCGTAAAGGATGTCTCGACTCACCGCCTGGTGCCCCAGGAGGGAATCGAACCCCCGACCGGCGGATTAGAAGGCCGCTGCTCTATCCCCTGAGCTACTGGGGCAGTGGCTGCCCGGCAGGTTCCAGGCGCCTAAAAAAGTCTACATTGACTTGACCCCGGACGGTGTCACGGGCGGGGCCGTTTCACCTGTCCTCCACACGGCGTCCCCTGCCCGGGTTTTGCACATAGGTCATGTTGTCCCTCCCTGGTCCGTCGTGGCCGGTCGATGCTTGGAGTGCCTGCTAGGGCAAGACAATTCGAGACAGGACACCAAGATGACTGACAACATCACCGTCCGCGGCTTCGTTGCCTCGGAGATCAGAAGCTCCACCACCCCCGGCGGTGTTGCCACCGCCTCCTTCCGCCTCGGGTCGACCGACCGGCGGTACGACCGCGCCTCCAGCACGTGGGTGGATGGAAACACCAACTGGTTCACCGTCCAGGGATACCGGCAGCTGGCCGGGAACATCGGCTGCAGCATCAAGAAGGGCCAGCGCGTCATCATCGTAGGGCGGCTGAAGATGCGCAGCTGGGAAAAGGACGGCCGGATCTACCACGCGGCCGAAATCGACGCCGAGTCCGTAGGCCACGACCTCATGTGGGGCTCCGCCAACTTCACCCGGACCGCCGGCAACAGCCCCCAGCCCGCCGTAGCCGCCGACGGACAGACCGGCGACGCCGAGGGGCACGAATCCGATGCTTCCGGGCGTGACCAGGAGGGAGGACAGGAAGACGGTGAGGAGGATGAAGACTCCGGGTCCACAGACATCTTCATCGACGGCGCCACAGGGGACACCCTGCAGTTGGACTCCGAAACCGGAGAGCTCACCGGGGCGGCAGCCTGAGCGGCGGTGGCATGCGGCACCGTAACCCCCCGGTGCCGCATGGCAGAATGGCAGCGTGACGCGAGCGAAGACACCTCAGGCAACCACCGGCTCCAGGGGCGGTTACGGCAGGTTCTCCGGCCGGTTCACACTCTCGGTGCTGCTGCTGTCATCACTGGCTGCGTGCAGTTCCGGCGCCAGCCAGCAGCCCGGACCGGAGTCCACCGGCCCGGCGGGGGCTACCTCCGCCGCATCTTCCGCTGCCGCCCCGGCTCCGGCGTCCTCCGCGGCTGCACAGGCGACCGCCGCTACGGCCACAGCACGGCTGCAGCGGACCATGGCCGAAGCACTCGGAAGCCTCACTGTAGGTAACCCGAAACCCGGAACGGACCAGATCACGGCGGCCCTGACTGCCGCCGGTGTTCCGGCCCGCAGCCTCGAGGTCTCGGCCGGCCGCACGCCCACTGGCCTGGACGTGGATTCCATTGAGGCCGCGTCAGTGCAGGGCAAGGACTGCGTGTTCGGGCAGATCCGCGACGGCAAAGTCACCGTGACGGTGCTGCCGGTGCTTGCGAACGGGAAGTGCTTCGTGGGGGCTCCCGCCTGACGCGAATGTGAGATATCCCCGCCAACCCACTAGATTTGGAAGCATGGCGGAATTTATCTACACAATGACCAAGGCCCGTAAGGCTGTTGGCGAAAAACTTATTCTCGACGACGTAAGCATGTCCTTCTTCCCGGGCGCCAAAATCGGCGTTGTTGGCCCCAACGGTGCCGGTAAGTCCACCATTCTGAAAATCATGGCAGGCCTGGACATACCCTCCAACGGCGAAGCCCGGCTGAGCCCCGGCTACAGCGTGGGCATCCTGCTCCAGGAGCCGCCGCTCAACGAGGAAAAGACCGTCCTGGGCAACGTCCAGGAAGGCGTTGGCGAGATCTACGGCAAGATCCAGCGCTTCAACGAGATTTCCGAAGAGATGGCCAGCCCGGATGCTGACTACGACTCCCTCCTGGAGGAAATGGGCCAGCTGCAGGAAGCCATCGACGCCGCCGACGCCTGGGACCTCGATTCCCAGCTCGAGCAGGCCATGGACGCCCTCCGGTGCCCGCCGGCCGATGCCGACGTCACCCTCCTTTCCGGCGGTGAGCGCCGCCGCGTCGCACTCTGCAAGCTCCTGCTCCAGAAGCCGGACCTGCTCCTGCTCGACGAGCCCACCAACCACCTGGACGCGGAGAGCGTGCTGTGGCTGGAGCAGCACCTGTCCTCGTACGCAGGGGCCGTGCTGGCCGTCACCCACGACCGGTACTTCCTTGACCACGTCGCGGAATGGATCGCGGAAGTGGACCGCGGCCACCTGTACCCCTACGAAGGCAACTACTCAACCTACCTGGAGAAGAAGCGGGCCCGCCTGGAAATCCAGGGCAAGAAGGACGCCAAGCAGGCCAAGCGGCTCACCGAAGAACTGGAATGGGTCCGCTCCAACGCCAAGGGCCGGCAGACCAAGTCCAAGGCGCGTCTGGCACGCTACGAGGAAATGGCAGCCGAGGCTGACCGGACACGCAAGCTGGACTTCGAAGAAATCCAGATCCCGCCGGGACCCCGCCTGGGCGGCCTGGTCCTCGAGGCCAAGAACCTGCAGAAGGGCTTCGACGACCGCACCCTGATCGACGGCCTGTCCTTCTCCCTGCCCCGCAACGGCATCGTCGGAGTCATCGGCCCCAACGGCGTGGGCAAGTCCACGCTGTTCAAGACCATCGTGGGGCTCGAGCCCCTCGACGGCGGCGAACTGAAGATCGGTGACTCGGTCAAGATCTCCTACGCGGACCAGAGCCGCGGCGGCATCGACCCCAACAAGACCCTGTGGGAGGTCGTCTCGGACGGCCTCGACTTCATCCAGGTCGGCCACGTTGAAATGCCCTCCCGCGCCTATGTCGCCGCCTTCGGCTTCAAGGGACCGGACCAGCAGAAGAAGGCAGGCGTGCTCTCCGGCGGTGAGCGCAACCGCCTGAACCTCGCACTGACCCTCAAGCAGGGCGGAAACCTGCTGCTCCTCGATGAGCCCACCAACGACCTCGACGTCGAGACCCTCAGCAGCCTCGAAAACGCGCTGCTCGAGTTCCCGGGCTGCGCCGTGGTGGTCTCGCACGACCGCTGGTTCCTGGACCGGGTGGCCACGCACATCCTCGCCTACGAAGGTGACGAGGAGAACCCGTCGAAGTGGTACTGGTTCGAAGGCAACTTTGAATCCTACGAGGAGAACAAGGTGGAGCGCCTCGGCCCCGACGCCGCCAAGCCGCACCGCGTCACCCACCGCCGCCTGACCCGCGACTAGTTCCGCAGCGAGGCCGGTACCACGCTGAACTGCTCCCCGAAAGTTGGACTGAACTTCAGTTCTAACTTACGGGGAGCAGTTTCATGTTTAAGGGCAGTTCGTTGTCGGAGGAGCAGCGCGAAGCCGCGGTGCGGCTGTTTGCGACCGTTGGGGGTCCAGGGCCGTAGCGAGCAAGCTTGGGGCGGGTCGGAAAGCTGTCCTCCGGTTGCACGACAGTGGAATAGTTGAGCTTTTTCCCGCTCGGGGGCCGGACAGGCCTTCGCCTGACAGCCGCCGCAGATCCGGTCAGACCAGCCAGCGCCACCAGCGTGACCGCTCCGGTTCCGGCGTCGGTTCCGGCTCCGGCTCCGGCTCCTCGCCCAAGGCCAGCGCGGCCTCGACGATGTCGTCCGCGGTGAGCGTCATGACGGCCTCACGATCGAGCGCGTCGAGACTTTGTTCCTCGTCGAGCGACAGCCGCAGCGCCTGGCGGTTGAGCGCCTGCTCGAACAGCGTGCGGGCGAACCGTGCGTTGCCGGAGTCCTCGCCCGCGTGGAGCCCGGTGAGGATGCGGCGCAGCATCTGGTCCGCACCCGGCTCCAGCGTGTACTCGTGCTGGGCCAGCATCTGGTGGAAGATCGTCTGGAGTGCGTCGACGGAGTAGTCGGGGAACGTGATCTCGCGGGCGAACCGGGAGCGCAGTCCGGGGTTCGAGAGCAAGAAGGACTCCATCAGCCGCGGGTATCCGGCCACGATCACGACCAGGCGGTGGCGGTGGTCCTCCATCCGCTTGAGCAGGACCTCGATCGCCTCGGGGCCGAAGTCCGTCCGGCCGTCCTCCGGGGCCAGAGCGTAGGCCTCGTCGATGAACAGGACGCCGTCCAGCGCACGCCGGATCACCCGGTCCGTCTTGATGGCGGTCGCGCCGACGTACTGCCCCACCAAGCCCGAACGGTCGACCTCGACCAGGTGGCCTTTCTGCAGCAGACCGACCGCGCGGTACATCTCGGCCAGGAGCCGCGCCACGGTGGTCTTGCCCGTGCCCGGGTTTCCGAGGAACACCAGATGCTGTGATGTCGCCACCTCCGGCAGGCCGTGCGCCTTACGGCGGGCCTGGACCTGGAGCAGTGCGACGAGCGCCCGTACCTGTTCCTTCACGGTCTCCAGTCCGACCAGCGCGTCGAGCTCGGCCTGCACCTCGGACAGCGGCCGGGCCGGCCCGGGCCTCGCACCGATGAGATCGCCGACCAGGTCGTCGACGCGCTCAGAACCGTGCAGCCTGAGCTGATCGGTCAGATGGCCGATGGTTTCGCGCAGGTCGTCGAGCGGATTGCGGCTGGCAGCCATGCATCCACTGTAGTCCTCGATTCCCGACCGGGATGGGGTTGGCCGGCTGCGTCCGCAGGTCCGCACGCCCGGAGGACCGTCCCGCGGCCCGGCTTGTCCCGCTATGCCCGGCGCATCTGGTGCTGGAGGACTTTCGACTGGAAGGCCCCTGCCACTTTGCTCTTCAGGTCAGTCGGCACGCGGACCATCCCTTCCTGGGCGACGGATGCCACATGCAGTCCCTCGCGGTTGAAGATCTTTCCGGTGGCGAGCCCGCGGGCTCCCTGCGCGCTGGGGCTTTCCTGGACGTACAGCAGCCACTCATCCACCCGCACGGGCCGGTGCCACCACATGGCGTGGTCCAGGCTGGCCACGCTCATGCCCGGCGTGATCCAGCTCAGTCCGTGCCGGCGCAGAATGGATTCGAGCAGCGTGTAGTCGCTGGCATACGCCAGTGCGGCGCGGTGGGTGTTGGCGTCGTGCGGCATGGCGCTGAAGGTCTTCATCCACACCGCATTGCGGGCTTCCTTCTTGCCGGTGGCCGCGACGTACAGGGGCGGATCGACGTGGCGGATGTCGAAGGGCCGCTCGTACGCCCAGTGCCGCGCCACGGGGTGGTCGAACTTGCCCAGGAGATCCGCCGTGCTGGGAAGTGATTCCGGATCAGGAATTCCCTCGGGCATCTCCGACTGGTGTTCCAGGCCCTCGTCCCCGGCCTGGAACGAGGCGATCATGGACAGAATGGGCGTGCCGTCCTGGTACGCGTGCACGCGGCGTGCCGAAAAAGACCGGCCGTCGCGCAGCCGCTGCACGCCGAAGGTGATGGGCTTGTTCGCGTCGCCGGGCCGCAGGAAGTAGGCGTGCATGGAATGCACGGCGCGGACGGGATCCACGGTGCGCATCCCGGCGATCAGGGACTGCGCCAGGACCTGGCCCCCGAACACGCGCTGGTGCGGCTGCCGCTGCGACGGGCCCATGAAGATGTCCTCGTCCGTCCGGGCGCCCTCAAGCTCGCCAAGATCCAGCAATTCGATCAGCGAGGTGGTGGGGTCGTTCAAGGGCAATGCCTGCACTCCGGCGTCCGCTTCAGTCATGGTTTGACTCTAGACGTCGCCCCGGCACCGCTCAACCGGGGCCCAGCCGGTAGTGTTCTTAATGTGTCTGATCTCCTCACCCAGTCCATCCGCTTCGCCGACCCCCGCGACCTGGCCGATCTCCGGACCTACGCCACCCGCGCCAAGGCCATCGACGACGGCGCCATCCGCCTCCAGGCGGCGGGCATGGTCCTGGCCGCCTACGTCTGCGTGCTCCGGCCCCGGCTGCTGGGGGAGTCCACCCCCACCATCCTCGGCCTGCGGACCATGGCGCTGGCCGAACCGTCCGCCGCGGACGTCACCGTCCCGCTCGCTGCGGTCCTTGACCGGCTCGCGCGGGCTGGTGAGAACGACGCCGAACTCCCGGTCCCGCCGTCGACGGTCACCGAGTCCTGGGCCGGCGTCGGAGCGCCGCGCAGCGGCTGGGAGCTGATCGCTTCAGTGCCGGATGACGTCCTCCGGCGAGCCGCGGAAGCCGGCATCGCCGAGGTGGCCGGAATCGTCCCGGACAAGCCCGGTGCCCTGATGGTCAACAACGCCCGTGCCGCAGTCTGGGGCCGCGAACTGGAAGGGCTCCCGGGCCTTCCCGCCGGTGCCGCCTTTGCCGCCCTGGCCCTCGGATTCCTCGGCTCCGACGAACAGCGCCTCTACCGGGCCGGCCGCTGGTTCCGGCTCACCGGCAGCCGCGGGCACGTCCTGGCCAGGACCGGCGTCGGGCTGCCCTAGCCGGACCTATGCTTCAGACGGGCTGTTCACCATGGACAGCGCCGCCCGTTCCATGTAGTCCCACAGGGTGGCCTCGTGCAGCGGCGGCAGCTGGAGCGAGTCCACGGCCGTGCGCATGTGGTGCAGCCAGCGGTCCTTGGCCTCGGGCGTGACCCGGAACGGCATGTGGCGCATCCGCAGCCGCGGATGTCCGCGCTCTTCGCCGTACGTCGTGGGCCCGCCCCAGTACTGTTCGAGGAACATCAGGAAGCGCCGCTTCGCCGGAGCAAGGTCCTCTTCCGGGTACATCGGCCGCAGCAGCGGGTCGCTGGCCACGCCGTCGTAAAACACGTCGATGAGCTTCACGAAGGTCTCGTGGCCGCCCACGGCATCGTAGAAGTTGTCCGTGTAGCCGGGCTGGCTGAAGGGGTCATTACGCATCAGCTGCCGCGGCGCGTTGGGTTCGGAGGGAGTGGGAAGGGTCATGGCTATTCTCCGGCCTTCTGCTGCGGTCCGTGCTGGGGTTCAGCCTCGAGCGGCCCCTCGCCTGGCTCATCGTCTGGGGCCACGTAATTGCCCTGGGACCGGTTGCCCACGCGGAGGATTTCGCCGTTGCGGAGATACCAGATGGCCCCGTTGTCATCACGGACACGGGTGATGCGCAGGCCGATCGATTCGACGACGCCCACCACTTCGCTGGTCTCGATGATGTCTCCGATACCGTACTGGTCCTCGATGGTGATGAAGATTCCGGCAAGGAAGTCGCGGATCAGCTGCTGGGCGCCGAAGCCGATGGCGATACCCAGGATACCGACGCTTGTCAGCAGCGGCGCGACGTCCACGTCAAGGTTTTTCAGCACGTAGATGCTGGTGATGACGGCAATGACCACGCCCACCACGCTGTTGAGCAGCGACCCGATGGTGTTGGCGCGCTGGACCCGCCGCTCGTGGTCGAGGGCGCGGAGGGCGGGGGCGACCCACTTGAAGTGCGGCTTCTTGAACAGCGCTGTTCCGCTGGCGACACGCTTGGTGATCCGGGAGATCACGAAGCTCGCCAGCAGCCACAGGATGATGCCTGCACCGAGGCTGATCGCGATGCCGGCGACGTCGAAACCGGTGGGCTCCAGCGAGGCCGAGGGCGTTGTAAACATGCTGTACATCTGTAGGGATGCTCCTTGCTGCTGTCCGACGGCGGCCGGGGGTATCCGCCGGTCTTCCGGCGGCGGCCTGCTCTCTGGTCAGTTTTAAGCGTAGCGGTGTATCCCGCTGGCTAACTTCCGGCCGCTGTGGTATCCGGAACGTGCAGTACAGGGAAATTTACGCTGCGGGCGATGAAACACAGGGCGTTGGCTTCCCGGTGCATTTCCTGGGTCAGCGCGATGTGGGCGGCGTCGGCCACCGTTACCCGCGGCCGGAGGGTCACCTTCTCGAACTGCCCGCTGCCGTCATGGTTGAGCCGCATCATGCCCGTGGCGTTGTCCTCATACGACAGGACGACGACGCCGTGCTTCACCGCCACGTGCAGGAAGGACAGCATGTGGCACTGGGCGAGTGCCGTCAGGAGCAGTTGCTCGGGGTTGTACCGCGACCGGTCGCCGCGGAACGTGGGGTCGGCGGAGCCCTTGAGGACCGGCAGCCCCGGAATCTCGACGTCGTGGTCCCGGGAGTACTCCCGGTAGGACGACGTGCCGCTTCCAAGGTTGCCGGTCCAGCGGACGGTCAGTGAATAGTGGTGCTCATCAAGGCCCATGCGGCCAGTTTAGAGCGCCCGCAGTTCACATCGCGCCGCTCTGGCACCTGCGGCTCAGACGTCGGCCGCGCGTGCCCGCAGTGCCCGGGCGACGCCGTCGCGGTTTTCCAGCATCATGCGGCGCAGCGCCGCGCTGTCCTCCGGGAGTGACGCGAGGAACTCGTCGGTGCGGTCCACGGTGGCCTGCGTGGTCAGTTGCGCCGGGTAGAGCCCGACGACGACCTGCTGCGCCAGTGCGAAGGTCCGCTCCGCCACGATGCCGGGGACGGCCGCGAAGTACTTCTCCGCGTACGGCTCCAGCAGTGCGGTGTCCAGCACGCGGGTGAAGCCGGTGACCGCAGAGCCCTGGATGGCGTTGGATAGCTCGCCCTTGACCACGATCGACTCCCAGGCCGCCGCCTTGGCCTCCGCCGTGGGGATCGCGGCCTTCGCCAGCGCCGCAGCGTTCTGCCCGCTGGAGGTGTTGTCCCGCTCCAGTTCCGCGTCGATCTGTTCCTGGCCCAGCCGTCCACCCACCACGAGTGAGGCCACCAGTTCCCAGCGCAGGTCCTGGTCGACCGTCAACCCGTTCAAGGTGACGGAGCCGTCCAGCAGCCCGGCCACGTTGTCCAGCTGCGCGCCGCTCCGGGCCAGCAGGGCGTAGGACTTGATGAACTGCAGCTGCGCATCCGAACCGCCGGGAACGGCCGAGGCGAGCTCCCAGAGCCGGTCTCCGGCGGCCACCGACGCGGCTTCGCGGTGCTCCTCCGCCACATAGAACGTGAGCGTGGTTGCCAGCTGCCGGAGCTGGACCAGGATCACCGACGAGTCACTCTCGGAGGCGATGTTGGCCAGGATCAGGTCCACATAGCCGCGGGCCGGGCTCTCGCCGTCGCGGGCGGCGTCCCAGGCGGAGCCCCACACGAGCGTGCGCGGAAGGCTTTCCCGGAAATCCTTCAGGTGCGACTTGGCGGTTGCGAGGGACTTCTCATCCAGCCGGACCTTCGCGTACGCGAGGTCGTCGTCGTTGAGCAGGATCAGGTCCGGCCGTTGGAGGCCGGCGAGTTCCGGCACGTCCGTCCGGTCGCCGTCGACGTCCAGCTCCTCGCGGTGGACGCGCTCCAGCTTTCCTTCCTCGGTGACGTCGTAGAACCCCACGGCCAGCCGGTGCGGCCGGAGGGTGGGCTGGTCGGCCACAGCGGACTGCAGGATGGCGAAGGCCGTGATGGTGCCGTCGGCGTCGACTGTCAGCTCCGGCTTGAGCGAATTCACGCCGGCGGTTTCGAGCCAGAGCCGGCCCCACTGGTCCAGGTCGCGTCCGCTGGCCTTCTCCAGTTCGATCATCAGGTCGCCCAGCTCGGTGTTCTTCCAGGAGTGCTTGGCGAAGTATTCGCGGACGCCGGCCATGAACTGCTCCGGACCCACCCAGGCCACGAGCTGGCGCAGCACGGAGGCACCCTTGGCGTAGGTGATGCCGTCGAAGTTGACCTCGACGTCCTGGAGGTCGTTGATCTCGGCAAAGATGGGATGGGTGGTGGGGAGCTGGTCCTGGCGGTAGGCCCAGGACTTCTCCACCGAGGCAAACGTGGTCCAGGCGCTCTGGAACTTCGTGTTCTCCACCGCGGCGAGGTGGGACATGTACTCGGCAAAGGACTCGTTGAGCCAGAGATCGTTCCACCAGCGCATGGTCACCAGGTCGCCGAACCACATGTGGGCCAGTTCGTGCAGGACCGTGATGGCGCGGCGCTCCACCTGGGCCTCCGGCACCTTGCCCCGGAACACGTAGCCTTCGAGGATGGTCACCGCCCCGGCGTTTTCCATGGCTCCGGCGTTGAATTCGGGGACGAAGAGCTGATCGTACTTCTCGAACGGGTAGGGGCAGCCGAATTGCGCTTCGAAGAACTCGAACCCCTGCCGCGTGAGTTCGAAGATGTTGTCGGCGTCGAGGTACTGCATGAGCGACTTCCGGGCGAACACGCCCAGCGGGACCACCCGGCCGTCGGAGCTGGTGACGTCGCTGCGGACGGACTGGTACGGACCGGCGATCAGCGCCGTGACGTAGGAGGACAGGCGCGGGGTGGGGCTGAACTCCCAGACCGAGCGGGCGCGGCCGTCTGCCGCCGGGGAGGCCTCCACGGGGGCCGGCGTGGGGGAGTTGGAGATGACGTCCCAGTGTGACGGCGCCGTCACGCTGAACCTGAACGTTGCTTTGAGGTCCGGCTGTTCAAAGACGGCGAACATCCGGCGGGAGTCGGGCACTTCGAACTGCGTGTACAGGTAGACCTCGCCGTCCACCGGATCAACGAAGCGGTGCAGCCCCTCGCCGGTGTTCATATAGGGCGCGTCCGCCACCACCGTGAGTTCGTTGTGTTCGGCGAGGTCCGGCAGCTGGATCCGGACGCCGTCGGATACCTTGGCAGGATCGAGTTCACGGCCGTTCAGGGTCACGCTGTGGACGCTCTGCGTCACGGCGTCGATGAACGTCGAGGACCCCGGTACAGCCGTGAACTTCACCGTGGTGGTCGAGCCGAAGACTGTCTCGCCCGTGGTCAGGTCCAGGGCGACATCGTAGGAATCGACGGCGATCAGGTCGGCGCGCTCGCGAGCTTCGGCGCGCGTCAGGTTCATACCTGGCAAGGTTGTGCCTCCAAAGGTGTTGGTTGCCGGACAAGCCCCAGCCTGCCCGTCAGTGGGTCACTGTGAAGTCATTGTTTCATTCCCCGCACCGATGGCAAGTTGCGCGGATCACTTTCTCCGCGCCGGAGCAGGCTCAGGGGTAGCGTTAAGGCATGGGAAAGCTCCTCGATGCTGTGGACACGAAGGCACTGCGGTTCGCCATCGGTTTCCCCCTGCTGCTCGCTGCCGGCTTCACAGTCTGTGCCGTCCTGCTGCGCCCGGATCTGCCGGAGCCGCTGGCGGTCAGATGGAACGACGACGGCGGAACGGCCTTTGCGCCGTTCCCCGCCTATGTGGGCGTCGGGTCCGCCATGATCGTCGTGGCCGGCTGGCTGGTGCTGCTCCAGGCCGTGCCCGTGTCACGCCCCACCGTGATGCGCCGGATCATGATGGGCGCCGGGCTGACAGTCAGCCTGTTTATCACCAGCGTGCTGGCGGCCGGACTCGTGGGACAGGCCGGGGTCACCGATGCCCGCGAGTCCAGCGTGGACGTGATAGTGCTGGCCATGGGAAGCGGCGCCGCCCTCGCCCTGGGCGTCATCATCGGGTTTGTCTTCAAGGCCGACCAGCAGTGGACCCCGGAGGATGACCGGGCCCTTGAACAGGCGCTCGACCCCGAGCTCGCCACCGATTCCATCCGGCTCTGGGTCCACGCCCGGAGCTCCGTTTTTGTCATGATCGGCATCGCCAGCCTGTTTCCGGCCGCCCTCCTTGCCATCGCCGTTCCCTGGCTGGGTGCCCTGCTGGTTGCGGCGGCCGTCGTCGGCGCCGCATTCCTTTTCGCCAGGGTTACCGCGGACCGCAGCGGGTTGCGCGTGTTCGTTGCCGGGATCCTTCCCGTCGTGGACGTGCCGGCCGCCGCCATTTCGGCGGCCGATCCCGCGGATGTCCGCGCCGCCGACTATGGGGGATGGGGATACCGCCACCACGGCGAAACAGCAGCCGTGCTCGTGAGCAGCGGTCCCGCCGTCGTGGTCCGGAAAACTGACGGACATCGGCTCGCGGTGAGCGGCGGAAACTCCGACTCGGCGGCGCGCCTTGCCGAGGTCCTGACGCGGGTGGCTGCCCGGGCCCGCGGCGAAGGCCGCCCTCCTTCCGCAGGCGACGGGGGCGCGTAGCTTCCTGCAGCCCGGGCAGGCACAGCTAGTACTCTTGGATCTGTTGATCTGACCTGTACCAGCCCGGCCGCGCCCCGGTGCTCATGACTGAACGGAAGCTACCGTGACCACTACTCCTGCATTCCCGCGGGTCCACATCGCCACTGACCACGCCGGCATGGAGCTGAGCGCCCACCTGGTGAGCCACCTGTCCGCGAAGGGTTACGACGTGGTGGACCACGGCCCGAGGGAATATGACGCCCTGGACGATTACCCGGCCTTCTGCATCAATGCCGCGCTCGCGGTCGTGGCGGACCAGTCCGCCGGCGTCCACGCCCTGGGCATCGTGCTGGGCGGCTCCGGGAACGGCGAACAGATCGCTGCCAACAAGGTCAAGGGTGTCCGCGCGGCGCTGGCCTGGAACCACTCCACCGCCGTCCTGGCGCGCCAGCACAACGACGCCAACGTCGTGGCTGTCGGCGGCCGCCAGCACAGCGTCGAGGAAGCAACTGCCCTGATTGAGGCATTCCTGCAGGAGCCGTTCAGCAACGACGAGCGCCACATCCGCCGGATCGGCAAAATAGCAGCCTACGAAACCACGGGCGAGGTCGTCGAGTAGTGCCTGAAGGGCACTCTATCCACCGGCTTGCCCGCCAGTTCGGTGACGTCTTCGCCGGCGAGCAGCTTGCCGTGACCAGCCCGCAGGGCCGCTTCGCCGCCGGGGCCGCGCTCCTGGACGGACGCACGCTGATGTGCGCCGACGCGCACGGGAAGCATCTGTTCCTGCGCTTCGACCACGGCATGGTCCTGCACGTCCACCTCGGACTGTACGGTGCATGGGACTTCGGCGGGGACAGCGAATTCCGCGGTGCGTCCAGCATCGGCGCGCCGCGGAAGGTGGGGGAGCGGGAGGTTCCCGACGACGCCGCGCCGGCGGCCTACGCCGGGCCGCCCGCACCGGTCGGCGCCGTACGCGTGCGGCTGGCGGGGAAGCACGGCTGGGCCGACCTGCGCGGAGCCACCACCTGCGCCGCCATCACCGAGGCGGACGCGGATGCCGTGCTGGCCCGGCTCGGACCCGACCCGCTGCACAATCCCGGCCCCCTTCATATGCGGGATCCGCGGCAGGAAGCCGATCCGCCGCCCAACGGGAGTGGTGGCCGCGATGACTTTGTCCGGCGCGTGTTGGCCCGCCGGATGCCGCTGGCATCCCTGCTGATGGATCAGAAGGTGATTGCCGGCGTCGGGAACGTGTACCGCGCCGAAGTGCTGTTCCGCCGGCGGATGGACCCCTGGCTTCCCGGCAGCTCGCTGACGGCGGAGGCGGCCGGCCTCCTCTGGGATGACACTGCCGCTGTGATGGCCGACGGCGTCCGCGACGGCAGGATCATCACCACGACAGCGGCTTTCTGGAGCAGATCGGCTCCGTTGCCGCCGGCCGAGGACGCGCATTTCGTGTACCGCCGCCACGGCCAGCCCTGCCGCGTCTGCGGCACGCCAGTGGCGCTGACGGAGCATGCAGCGCGCAAACTGTACTGGTGCCCGTCATGCCAGCGCGCCGGCTGATCTCCGGAAGAAGGTCCCCGCGACACAAGAAAGGGCCCCTCGGTGAGGGGCCCTTTGTGCTGGAGGGGACGACGGGAATCGAACCCGCGTAATCAGTTTGGAAGACTGAGGCTTTACCATTAAGCTACGTCCCCGTAGGAAAGCGTTCAGGCCTGCGGCCTTCACTCAATCTTTCGGTCTGGCTGTTGAAGCCGGATATAACTAAACCTAATTCATGCCCCACGTGTCAAATGTGCAAAGCCGGCAGGTATGAACGTAGACTGTCCTGTGCATTACGGGGTGTAGCTCAGCTTGGCTAGAGCGCCTGCTTTGGGAGCAGGAAGTCGCAGGTTCAAATCCTGTCACCCCGACTCTGCGGCCCGGGCCGATGGCCCGGACAGAATCACGCGTTTGCAGAACCCCATCCAACAAAACCCAGGAGTACTTAGACTGTGAAGAGCGCTGTCGAGAACCTCACCCCCACGCGGGTCAAGCTCAATGTTGAGGTCCCCTTTGAGGAATTGAAGCCCAGCATCGAAGAGGCATACAAGACTGTTGCTTCCCAGATCCAGGTCCCTGGCTTCCGTAAGGGCAAGGTCCCCTCCAAGCTGATCGACCAGCGCGTCGGCCGCGGCTACGTGCTGGAGACCGCCATTAACGAAGGCCTCAACGGCTGGTACCAGGCTGCCGTTCAGGAATCGGGCATCCGCCCCCTGAGCCGTCCCGAGGTTGAGATCACTGAGGTTCCGGACCCGTCCGCAACCGATGGCGAGCTCAAGTTCCACGCCGAAGTTGACGTCCGCCCGGAGATCGAGCTTCCGGACTACGCCGGCATCAAGGTTGAGGTTGCCGCTGCGGAGTCTTCCGAAGCGGACGTCGACAAGGCCTTGGATGAACTGCGCGGCCGCTTCGGCACGCTCAAGTCTGTGGAGCGCCCCGCCGCTGACGGCGACTTCCTCACCATCGACATCACGGCAAGCATCGACGGCGCCGAGGTTGACTCCGCCGCGGGCCTGTCCTACCAGGTTGGCGCCGGCACCATGCTCGAAGGCATGGACGAGGCAGTCACCGGCCTGAGCGCCGATGAAGACGCCATCTTCGACACCACCCTTGTGGGCGGTGACCACGCCGGCGAAGCCGCGCAGGTCAAGGTCGTCGTCAAGTCCGTCAAGGAGCGCGAGCTGCCTGAGGCCGACGACGACTTCGCCCAGCTGGCTTCGGAATTCGACACTCTGGCTGAACTGCGCGAAGACCTCGCCAAGCAGGCCGCCGACTCCAAGGTCGTTGAGCAGGGCGTCGAAGCCCGCGACAAGGTCCTGGACAAGCTCGTCGAGCTCGTGGCAGTTCCCGTCCCGGACTCGGTTGTCGAAGAGCAGCTCGAGCAGCACTTCAACGCCGAGAACGCCCACGGTGAAGGCGAGCACGACACCGAGGAGCACCGCGCCGAGGTCAAGGCCAACACCGAGCGTGCCTTCCAGAACGAAATCATCCTCGACGCCATCGCCGAGAAGGAAGAAGTCAACGTCAGCCAGAACGAGCTGATCGACTACATCGTCACCACCGCCAGCCAGTACGGCATGGACCCGAACCAGTTCGCCCAGATCATTGACCAGAGCGGCCAGGTCCCCATGATGGTCTCCGAGGTCCGCCGCCGGAAGGCGCTGGCCGTTGTTCTCGGCCAGGCCGAGGTCACGGACTCCGAGGGCAACAAGGTTGACCTGAGCGACTTCGTCCGCCCCGGCGGCGAAGAGGCTCCTGCCGCCGAAGGCGAAGCAGCAGAAGACGCTGCGGTCGAGGCCGTACCGAGCGACGATCCCGCTGCGGCGAAGTTCTGATAGCTCAGACATATCAGCCGTGAAGTTCCAGTAGCTGGCAGCTGCGGACAAGCCCCCCGATCCCTGGATCCGGGGGCTTCTCCGTTTAAGCCCCGGTTGCCGGGGACCCGGAATTCACGCGGACGATGCGGCTGGCTGCGATCGTGCGCCGTCAGCGAACAGCGCGATTCCGAAGAACAAAACCGCTGCGAAAGCGGTTAGTGTCCAAGTAGTGAAGTTCAGTGATGTCACCGTCACCAGCGAGAGGTAAGTACATATGTCACAGCAAGCAGGGGCGCCCCGCATGGCAACCGTCGATCCGGCAGCCCAGGACAACTACATTTACAACCGCCTGCTGAAAGAGCGCATCATCTGGCTCGGGTCCGAGGTCCGCGACGAGAACGCCAACGCGATCTGCTCGCAGCTGCTGCTCCTTTCCGCGGAGAACCCCGAGAAGGACATCTACCTCTACATCAACTCACCCGGCGGCTCCGTGACCGCCGGCATGGCCATCTACGACACCATGCAGTTCATCCCGAACGATGTCGTTACCGTGGCCACCGGCCTCGCCGCCTCCATGGGACAGTTCCTGCTGTCGTCCGGCACCAAGGGCAAGCGTTACGCCACCCCGAACGCCCGCATCCTGATGCACCAGCCCTCCGGCGGCATCGGCGGTACTGCCTCGGACATCAAGATCCAGGCCGAGCTGATCCTTCACATGAAGAAGGTCATGGCGGAACTGACCGCCGAGCAGACCGGACAGACAGTCGAAACCATCCTCAAGGACAACGACCGCGACAAGTGGTTCACGGCCAAGGACGCCCTCGACTACGGCTTCTTCGACAAGATCGCCGCCCACGCAGGTTCCGTTGCCGGCGGCGGAGGCACCCAGAATGCCGCCTCCAACGGCGAGAACTGACCGGCACGTAGACAGAACTGAATCCAGGAGCAATGAACATGAACTACAATTTCGGATCGTCTGCCGGCAACCTGCCGACCAGCCGCTACGTGCTGCCCCAGTTCGAGGAGCGCACGCCGTACGGCTTCAAGCGCCAGGACCCCTACACCAAGCTCTTCGAGGACCGCATCATCTTCCTGGGTGTCCAGGTTGACGATGCCTCCGCGGACGACGTCATGGCGCAGCTGCTGGTGCTGGAGTCCACGGACCCCGACCGGGACATCACGCTGTACATCAACTCGCCCGGTGGTTCCTTCACCGCCATGACGGCGATCTACGACACCATGCAGTACATCCGCCCGGAGATCCAGACCGTGTGCCTGGGCCAGGCGGCCAGCGCGGCCGCAGTCCTGCTTGCTGCGGGTACCCCCGGCAAGCGGCTTGCCCTGCCCAACGCCCGTGTCCTGATCCACCAGCCGGCCCTGTCCGGCGGCCAGGGGGGCCAGGCCTCGGACCTTGAGATCCAGGCCGCGGAAGTCATGCGGATGCGGTCCTGGCTCGAGGACACGCTGGCCAAGCACTCGGGCCGGACTTCGGAGCAGGTCAACAACGACATCGAGCGCGACAAGATCCTTACCGCCGCCGAGGCCATGAACTACGGCCTGATTGACCAGGTGCTGGATTCGCGCAAGATCAAGCCGCAGGCGATTGTCAGGTAAGAGGATGTTTTCCCGGCGCCGGTGAGGTTCAGATTTTTTGGGCCGCACCGGCGTCCGGTTTCCACCCCTCAGGCCGAATGTGACCTAGAGTGGATGTAATCACGGCCCGATCCGCCAGGGGATGACCGTGATTCAAGCAACCGGTGCACAGCTGCACTCGCAGCAAGATACTAAGGGGTTCACATATGGCTCGGATTGGCGAGAGCACGGATCTGCTCAAGTGCTCTTTCTGCGGAAAGAGCCAGAAGCAGGTGCGCAAGCTCATTGCCGGGCCCGGCGTCTATATCTGCGACGAGTGCATTGAGCTCTGCAACGAGATCATTGAAGAAGAACTCGCGGAAGTAGCCGATCTGGGCAGTTTCGAACTGCCCAAGCCCCGGGAAATCTTCGACTTCCTGCAGGAATACGTCATCGGCCAGGAACCCGCCAAGCGGTCCCTCGCCGTCGCCGTCTACAACCACTACAAGAGGATCCAGGCCGGCCACGCCCCCAAGAGCGGCAGCCTGGCGGACGGCGTCCATCACGACGACGTCGAAATCGCAAAGTCCAACATCCTCCTGATCGGCCCCACCGGCTGTGGCAAGACCTACCTGGCGCAGACCCTGGCACGACGCCTGAACGTGCCGTTCGCCGTCGCCGACGCCACGGCCCTGACCGAGGCCGGCTACGTTGGCGAAGACGTCGAAAACATTCTGCTCAAGCTCATCCAGGCCGCGGACTACGACGTCAAGAAGGCCGAACAGGGCATCATCTACATCGACGAGATCGACAAGATCTCGCGGAAGAGCGAGAACCCTTCGATCACCCGCGACGTCTCCGGCGAGGGCGTCCAGCAGGCCCTGCTGAAGATCCTCGAGGGCACCGTGGCGTCGGTTCCGCCGCAGGGCGGGCGCAAGCACCCGCACCAGGAATTCATCCAGATCGACACCACCAACGTCCTCTTCATCGTCGCCGGCGCTTTCGCCGGCCTAGAGGACATCATCGGTTCGCGCTCCGGGCGCAAGGGCATCGGTTTCGGGGCCCCGCTCAACGAGGTCAAGAACACCACCGACTCCTATGGCGAAGTGATGCCGGAGGACCTCCTCAAGTTCGGCCTCATTCCCGAGTTCATCGGCCGGCTGCCGGTCATCACCACTGTGTCGAACCTGGACCGCCCTGCGCTCATCCAGATTCTGTCCACTCCCAAGAACGCCCTGGTGAAGCAGTACCAGAAGATGTTCCAGCTGGACGGCGTCGAACTCGTGTTTGACGACGCCGCACTGGACCTCATCGCCGACCAGGCCCTGGAGCGGGGAACCGGCGCCCGCGGTCTCCGCGCCATCATGGAGGAAGTCCTCCTGCCGGTGATGTTCGATCTGCCCAGCAGGGATGACATCGCCAGTGTGGTGATCACGGCCGACGTCGTTGCCAAGAAGGCGCAGCCCACCATGATCGCTCATGATGTGGTGGCCAAGCGTCGGAATAAATCCGCCTAATTCGTCGCTGTGCATGAGGGCATGCCTGCCGTATGCCACTCCCGCTGACCTCACGTGATGCATTCGCGCGCGCCATCGCGGCGTGCCGCCGTCACTGCGCGCCGGCCATGGCCGGGCGCTGCCCGCTCACCACGACGAGAGAAGGATTCATCCATGACTGAAACCATTTCCAACAAGGCCGACTTCTGGTTCGACCCCCTGTGCCCCTTCGCCTGGATCACGTCCCGCTGGATCGGCGAGGTCGAAGGTGTCCGTGACATCAGCACCGAGTGGCACGTCATGAGCCTCTCCGTGCTCAACGAGGGCCGGGACCTGGACCCCAAGTACCGCGAAGCCATGGACAAGGCATGGGGCCCGGTCCGCGTCATCATCGCCGCCCAGGAACAGCACGGCGACCACGTGGTCAAGCCGCTCTATGACGCCATGGGATCGCAGATCCACAACGGCGGCCAGAAGGACTTCTCGATCGTCATCAGCAAGGCCCTGGCCGATTGCGGCCTGCCGGCGGAACTGGCCGCGGCCGCCGAGTCCGACGCGTTCGACGTCCAGCTCCGCGCCAGCCACGAGCAGGGCATCTCCCTGGTCGGCCAGGATGTCGGGACACCCGTGGTGGCGTTCAACGGCACAGCCTTCTTCGGCCCCGTGCTGACCCGCATTCCCCGCGGCGAGGAAGCCGGCCGGCTGTGGGACGCGACGGTCACTCTGGCCTCATACCCGCACTTCTTCGAGATCAAGCGCAGCCGGACCGAGAGCCCCGCCTTCGACTAGGCAGCAAGCGGCCGTTCACGCCAGTTTGAGGCACCGGTAGCCCCGGCAGAACTACATCAGAGTAGTTCTGCCGGGGCTATTGCGCATCCAAATCCGGCGGACAACAATGGTTCTTACCCACTTCGAAAGAAGAGGGACACGAGAACCAAAGATTCAGTGACACTCATCTGTCGCAGCCTTCGGCAAAGGCAGATGATGGCTACCAGTGACGAGGTAGGAAGACCTGAAAATCCGAGGATCTCGCCAGGTTATCGCAGACGTCACGAGATAACCGAAAAGTCGAAGCCCCACCAACGGCAAAACGCTGATGGGGCTTCCCCTTTGCCCTGAATGCGTGGCCCCCAAGAAGCTTGCCTCCCGAAACTTGCCCGAACAGCCCGGTCAGGTGTGTCCATGAGCAGTGAACCGATCGCGGACTACGCCCTCCTGTCCGACTGCTGCTCGGGCGCGCTGGTGAGCGCAGCAGGCTCCGTGGACTGGCTCTGCTTCCCCCGCTTCGACAGCCCCTCGGTGTTCGGCCGGATCCTCGGCCCCGAGGCGGGATACTGGTCGGTCCGGCCCGCCGGGGCCTACTCCTCGACCCGCCGCTACCTCGGCCCCACATTGGTCCTGGAAACCACCCACACCACCGCGGACGGGTGCGTGACCGTCACGGATGCCCTCGCCCTCGGTGACGGCCGGCGGGGCCACGAGCTCGGTGCGGACTCGCCGGGCAGTTTGCTGCGGCAGGTGTCCTGCACGCAGGGCTCGGTCGACGTCGACATCGTCCTCTGCGCCCGGCCCGGTTATGGCCTCGCACGGCCGCTGCTCAGCGCAGCCGACGGCGGTGTCCTGGTCCGCGCGGGAGACACGGTCCTGACGTTCTCGACGCCGATGCCGTTCCGGATCAACAACGACGACGACGCCGGTACGGCGCAGGTGCGCTTCACCCTCTCCGCCGGGGACGTGGTCGGCTTTGCCCTCCACTCTCCGCACTCCTCAAAGGGAGCCCCCGGTTCAGGTGAGCTCGGGGGCGCGGTCACGGTGTTCTGGAGCCAGGATGAGATCGGACGCAGGCTCGGGGATACCGTCCAGGGCTGGACCAGCTGGTCCGCGATGCACCAGAACTACCGCGGCCCGTGGCAGGAGCTCGTGGCCGGCAGCGGACGGATTCTGCAGGCGCTCAGCTACTACCCCACCGGGGCCATCGTGGCTGCTCCGACCACGTCGCTGCCGGAGGTGGCCGGCGGTGCGCGCAACTGGGATTACCGCTACACCTGGATCCGGGACGCCAGCATGACGCTGCAGGCCCTGTGGGTGGCGGCCTGCCCGGACGAGGCCGGGACGTTCTTCCAGTTCCTGGCCACCGCGGCCGCCCGCCAGCTAGCCGGCGGCGAGGAACTGCAGATCATGTTCGGCATCGGGGGGGAACGGGAGCTGCCCGAACGCGAACTCGCGCACCTGCCGGGCTGGCGCGGCAGCGCTCCGGTACGGGTGGGCAACGGCGCCTGGAACCAGCGCCAGCTCGATGTCTACGGCGAGCTCTTGGACGCTGCCGCCACCCTGCCGCAGTACCTCGCGGAACTGGCCCCGGAAACACGGACGTTCCTCGCCGACGCCGCGGACACGGCCGCCGCGCGCTGGGAGTCCGCCGATCACGGCATCTGGGAAGTCCGCGGGGAGCCGCGGCACTACCTGCACTCCAAGCTCATGTGCTGGGTCGCTGTGGACCGCGCCATCTCCCTCGCCGGAATCCTGCACGCAAACGAAAGGGTCCCGCGCTGGACGGAGGCGAGGGACGCGATTGCGGAGTCCATCCGCACCGAGGGATGGAGCGTGGCGGCGAACGCCTACACCCAGGCGTACGGCTCAGACGAGCTCGACGCCTCGGCCCTGCTGCTCTCCGTCGTGGGCTTCCTGCCGGCAGATGATCCGGGCATGACCGCCACGATTGAGGCGATCGAGGGGCGGCTCACGGACGCCCGCGGCCTCGTGTACCGTTACCTGGCCGACGACGGCATGGCAGGGGAGGAAGGCACGTTCCTGCTGTGCACGTTCTGGCTGGCGCACGCACTCGCCCTCGCCGGACTCACCCAGCGCGCCCGGGCCGTCTTCGAGCGGGCAGCCGCGTTCGCGACGGACCTGGGCCTGATGGCCGAAGAGGTCGCGCCGGACAGCGGCGAGCTGCTGGGCAACTTCCCGCAGGCGTTCAGCCACATCGGCCTCGTCAACGCAGCCTGGGCGATCAGCGAAGCAGAGGCCCGGGCGGCGGGCCACAGACACGGAGAATGAGCGAGGGCGCCGGCCAGGTTTTCCTGGCACGGCGCCCTCGTCAGTTTCCTGATGTCAGCGGAATGACTCCGGACCGGCGTCAGGCCTGGGCGGGCTCCTCTGCCGGAGCCAGCTCCACGCCGCTCACGGTCAGTTCGCCGTCGCCGGTCGCCAACGTGATCTCCTGGGCATTCGCCGCGGCCTTGAGGTCGCCGAGCCCGGCCTCGAGCTGGGCCACGAGCGAGGCATTGGCCGTAATGGTCGCTGCGAGCACCCCGGTGCGCTGCTTGACCTTGGCCTCGGACTTGGCCTTCCGGATACCGCTGAGGGCAACGCCCACAGTGCCCAGCATGGTGGTGTCCCCGGCGGTGATCTCCAGCGCGGCCGGCCACTCGGCGCGGTGCACCGAGCCTGTCCGCCACCAGCTCCAGACCTCTTCCGTGGCGAAGGGCAGGAACGGGGCGAAGAGCCGCAGCAGCGAGTCCAGCGTGGTGGCCAGGGCGGCCAGCACGGAGGCCTGCTCGGTCTCGCCGGCAGCACCGTAGGCGCGGTCCTTGATCAGCTCGACGTAATCGTCGGTGAACTGCCAGAAGAACGATTCGGTGATCTGCAGGGCCCTGGCGTAGTCGTAGTTGTCGAACGCCTTGGTGGCCTGGGCAATCACGTCGGAGAGCTGGGCCAGCAGTGCGCGGTCCAGCGGGTTGGTCAGCACGGACAGGTCCGTGGAGACCACCGAGTTCTCCGTCGCTCCCAGGTTCAGCACGAACTTGGAGGCGTTGAGGAGCTTGATGGCCAGCCGGCGGCCGATCTTCATCTGCGCGATCTCGTACGCGGTGTCGGCGCCGAGCTTGGCGGAGGCGGCCCAGTAGCGGACGGCGTCGGAGCCGAACTCGTTCAGGACGTCCGTCGGCACCACCACGTTGCCCTTGGACTTGGACATTTTCTTGCGGTCCGGGTCCAGGATCCAGCCGGAGATGGCCGCGTGCTTCCAGGGTGCGCTGTCCTGCAGGGCGTCGGCGCGCACGGCCGAGGAGAACAGCCATGTGCGGATGATGTCGTGGCCCTGCGGGCGGAGGTCGAACGGGTAGACCTTGGCGAAGAGGTCCTCGTCCCGGCTCCAGCCGCCGACGATCTGCGGGGTCAGCGAGGACGTGGCCCAGGTGTCCAGCACGTCGGCGTCGCCCGTGAAGCCGTTGGGCTGGTCGCGCTGGGACTCCTCGAAGCCGGGCGCGGCGTCCGCGGCCGGATCGACCGGCAGGGACTCATCGGACGGCAGGACCGGGTGGTCGTAGTCCGGGTTGCCCTGGGCATCCAGCGGGTACCAGACCGGGATCGGCACGCCGAAGAACCGCTGGCGGGAGACCAGCCAGTCGCCGTTCAGGCCGGCAATCCAGTTCTCGTAGCGCGAGCGCATGAAGGACGGGTGGAAGTTGATTTCCTGGCCGCGGCTGATCAGGCGTTCGCGGCGGTCCGCGTCACGGCCGCCGTTGCGGATGTACCACTGGCGGGAGGTGACAACCTCGAGCGGCTTGTCGCCCTTCTCGAAGAAGTTCACCGGGTGGGTGATCTTCTTGGGTTCGCCGTCCAGCAGGCCGGCCTCGGTGAGGAGCTCTACCACGGCTTCCTTGGCCGAGAAAACGGTCTTGCCGGCGATGGCCGCGTACGCTTCACGGCCGGCGTCGGTGGTGATCCACTCCGGGGTGTCGGCCAGGATGCGGCCGTCGCGGCCCACAATCGCACGCGTGGGAAGCTGCAGTTCACGCCACCAGGTGACGTCCGTCAGGTCGCCGAAGGTGCAGACCATGGCAATGCCGGAGCCCTTGTCCGCCTTGGCCAGCGGGTGCGCCTTGACCTCCAGTTCGACGTCGAACAGCGGGGACTTTACGGTCTTACCGAACAGCGGCTGGTAGCGCTCGTCGTCGGGGTTTGCCACCAGCGCGGCGCAGGCCGCCAGCAGTTCGGGACGCGTGGTCTCGATGTAGATCTTCTCGCCGTCGGCGGTGAAGAACGGGTAGCGGTAGTACGCGCCCGGCACTTCGCGGTCCTCGAGCTCGGCCTGGGCCACCGCGGTGCGGAACGTCACGTCCCACAGGGTGGGGGCTTCGGCCATGTAGGCGTCGCCGGCCGACAGGTTCGCGAGGAAGGCGCGCTGGGAGACGGCGCGGGAGGTGTCATCAATCGTGCGGTAGGTCAGGTTCCAGTCGACCGACAGGCCCAGGGTCTGGAACAGGTTCTCGAACACCTTCTCGTCCTCGACGGCGAGTTCCTCGCAGAGATCGATGAAGTTCTGCCGGGAGACGACGTCGAAGTCGCGCTGGTTCTTCGCAGGCTGTGCCGGCGGCCGGTACCCGGCGTCGTAGGGGATGGCCGGATCGCACCGGACGCCGTAGTAGTTCTGCACGCGGCGCTCGGTGGGCAGGCCGTTGTCGTCCCAGCCCATCGGGTAAAACACGTTCTTGCCGGTCATGCGCATGTAGCGGGCCTGGACGTCAGTGTGCGTGAACGAGAACATGTGGCCCACGTGGAGGGAGCCTGACGCCGTCGGCGGGGGAGTGTCGATCGAATAGACCTGCTCCCGGGTGGTGTCCGGGTTGAACTTGTAGGTTCCTTCGTCCAGCCAGCGCTGCGTCAGGGCAGCCTCGAGGCCTTCAAGGGCCGGCTTGTCGGGAACGTTGATGGGGGCGGTGGCGGGCGTGTCTGTACCCTGCGTTGATTCAGCCATGGGCCAATTGTTTCATGCCCCGCAGATGTAGCCTGCAGCGGCGCCTCCCGGCCGGCCTGCAGTAGCATGCCGCGTATGGAGCATGCAGGCGGTTCTTTCCGGATTAAGCGCATCTATGACGATCCCGCGGACGACGACGGTTGCCGGGTTCTGGTGGACAGGCTCTGGCCGCGCGGCGTCAGCAAGGAAAGGGCCCGCCTTGAGCTCTGGCTCAAGGAAATCGCGCCGTCGCCGCCGCTGCGGCAGGAATTCGCCCACATGCAGGAGCGGTTCGCCGATTTCCGGGCCCAGTATGAGGACGAACTGGAGGACAACCCCGCGGTGCAACAGCTGCTGGACCTGGCGTCACGGCACCAGAGGGTGACGCTGCTGTACGGGGCCAGGGACCCGGAAGTGAACCATGCCCGGGTTCTGCTGGAGTTCCTCGAAGCCAGGAGTTCCTAGGGGCGGACGGCGCTGAGCGCTGCTGCCGAATGGCGCTAGGGTGGTGCCATGACTGAGGTTTCGAACACAAAAGCAGCTGTAGTTACCGGCGCGAGCACCGGCATCGGGGAAGCGACCGTCCGGTCATTGAGGGCCGAAGGGTGGACGGTCTATGCGGTGGCCCGGCGCCAGGAACGGCTGGCCGCGCTGGAGGCCGAGACCGGCGCCGTCGCCATTCCGGCCGATATCACCGAGGACGCGGATGTCGCCAGGCTCCTGGCCGACGTGACGGCGGCCGGCGGGATCGACACCCTGATCAACGTCGCAGGCGGCGCCCGCGGGGCCGATCCCGTGGGGCAGGCCAAGACGGACGACTGGGATTGGATGTACCGGGTCAATGTCCTCGGCACCTTGAAGCTCACGCGCGCGTTCCTGCCCATGCTGCGGGAGGGCGGCGAAGGCACGGTCCTGAACCTGACGTCCACGGCCGGGCTCACCGCCTATGAGGGCGGTGCCGGCTACAACGCCGCCAAGTTCGCCCAGCATGCCCTGACAGGAGCACTCCGGCTGGAGGAGGCCGAACACAACATCCGCGTGATCGAGGTCCTCCCCGGCCTGGTCCAGACCGAAGAGTTCGCCCTCAACAGGCTGGGCGACCCCGCCGCCGCCAGCAAGGTTTACCAGGGCGTGGAAAAGCCCCTCACGGCGGAGGACGTGGCGGATGTGGTGCGGTACGCGGTGTGCGCGCCGCACCACGTCAACCTGGACCAGATCGTGATCCGGCCGGTGGCGCAGGCGGCGACTCACAAGCTGATCCGCAAACAGGCGTAACGGCACCGGACGTTCACCCCGGATTGGCCCGGATGTCGGGCAGTGGTGGCCGGCCGTTGGCAGCCGGCCGCCACGGTGGCATGTGCACCTGCACACCACCAGAGTGGAGAACACCACATGCACACCCCGACGACGCTTGGCGCTGCCGTGCTCAGCGCAGCCCTGCTCCTCGTCATCCCGTCCCACGCAATGGCTGCGGACACCAACGCCCAGGGCGGAGACAACCACTTCGACCTCCAGGCCCATCGAGGCGGGATCGGACTCACGGTCGAGTCCACCCTTCCGGCCTTCGCCAAGGCCCTGGAAACCGGCGTCACCACGCTTGAGCTTGACCTCCAGATCACCAAGGACGGGCGCGAGGTCATCACGCACGATCGCAGGATCAGCGACAAGAAGTGCGCCGACACTGGCCCGGTCACGCCGGGGGACCCGATGTTCCCGTACGTCGGCAAGTACATCAAGGACCTCACCTTCGCCTACCCGGACCGCCTCCGCGATGTCATGGCCGAGTTCGGCATGAAGCTCCCGCAGGGCTAGCAGCCTGTTCCCGGGGCGCCTCGGCCTGAGCGAGGGCGCCCCGCCCTTTGACCGTCCGGGCGACGCGTCCGGGCGGCAGCGTATGGAACTAGCCGGCCGCCGGAACGCTCAACGTGGCCATCACAGCGGCATGGTCGGTTCCGGGAATACGGTGCACTGCGTAGCCGGAGTTCCTGATGTGCGGCGTCGTCACCAGGTGATCGATGACGATGCCGGGCAGCGGGATGCCCTCCATGGGCCAGGTGGGTTCCATGGGCCATGTGGGCATGAGCCGGCCGCCGGACGCCGTCCCCACGTCCACCATTTTTCGTCCGCCCGGACCGCCGTCGAGAACGCTCCGGAACTCGGCGTGATCGTAGGTGGCGTTGAAATCTCCGATCAGCAGCCGGTTGCCGGGCCCGCTGGGTCCGGCGCGGCCAAGGAGCCTGCCCAGCGCCGCGAGGTCGCTCCGCCACTGGCCGACCCGGACGTCCACCGGCGGCAGCGCATGAACGTTTGTCACTTCGAGCGTGGCCCCGTGCCCGGCGTCCTGCAGCTGCAGCCGCACCGTGCGGATCTGGAAGGGAGTGTCCGGCACCAGGCCGACAGCCTGCATCTCGTACTTGGAATAGGTCGCGCTGCCGGCGCCGTCATCCGTGGGACTGCTGATCCTGTGCGGCAGGAGCCTTCCCAGCCCCTCGGCCTCCAGCCGGTCTTCAAGTGCCTGGGTATGCTCCTGGACCGTCAGCAGGCCCACGCCGTTCTCCCGGACCAGCCGGACGATTTCGGCCGCATCGGCCTGGCCGAACCGGGAATTGATGTTCATGGCTGTCAGCGGGACCGACGAGCCGGCCGTGTCAGCGGAAGAGCCCCCGGCGTCCGCACGGCCGGCGTCGGGCGGCCAGAGCCAGAACAGTTGCGCCGCCAGCAGGACGGCGGCAGCAGCCATGGCCAGCACGCGGCGGCTCAGCAGGGCAAGCGCCATGGCCGCGATGGCCGGAATCACCATCCAGGGCGTGAAGGACAGGAGCTGGACCACGGGCGTCGGCCATTCCGCGGGGACGGCCCGGAAGATCGACAGCGACGCCAAGGGCAGGAGCACGGCGAACGCCAGCAGCTGCCAGACGAAGGGCCGTCCGTGCTTCGAAGCGCCGGCGCCGCGTCCCGGGGGCGCCGGAGGGCGTTCGGAAGGGTTCCTGTCGGCGTCGGTCATGGGATCGAGTCTAGGCACGGACAGTTCGCCGCGGGTGAATTACTACGGCCCACTGGTTATGGAGTCCGTCAGCACAGCCGTTAGACTGGAGGAACCAGCTTTGACCCGGCCATCACCGGTGAGCTTCCGGAAGAACGTCCGGCGTGCCGCACGGCGCACCAGGCCATTAGAACCGGACGGGTAAGCCCGTCACAGCAGCAATGAGCGGCCGACGCCGGTACTCCAGTTGGGGGACCGGTGCCGGTAAGTGAGGTGGTACCGCGGTGCCGGGTTGCATTGTCCAACGCTGTTGGACAACAGCGCACGGGCCGTCCTCGCATCCTGAATGATCCACTTGTTCACAGCTCAACCCAGGATGTCGAGATGACCTATTACCCCAAGGCCTCAGCCGCACCGTCAGGTGCAGGCGCCAAAACCTCCGGCGTGTCCGCCTCCGTGAAGTTCCCGGAGGTTGAAGAACGCATCCTCAAATACTGGGACCAGGACGGCACCTTCCAGGCAAGCATCGACCAGCGCCCCGCCGACCTTCCCGGCGGCGCCCCTGGCAGCAACGAATTCGTCTTCTACGACGGCCCTCCCTTCGCCAACGGCCTGCCGCACTACGGGCACCTGCTGACCGGCTACGCCAAGGACCTGGTGGGCCGCTACCAGACCCAGCGCGGCAAGCGCGTGGAGCGCCGCTTCGGCTGGGACACCCACGGCCTGCCCGCCGAGCTGGAAGCCATGAAGCAGCTGGGCATGACGGACAAGACCCAGATCGAAGCCATGGGCATCGACAAGTTCAACGACGCCTGCCGCGCCTCCGTCATGAAGTACGCCGACGAGTGGAAGAGCTACGTCGCCCGCCAGGCGCGCTGGGTGGACTTCGAGAACGACTACAAGACCCTCAACGTCGAGTACATGGAGTCGGTGCTCTGGGCCTTCAAACAGCTCCACGAGAAGGGCCTGACCTACAACGGCTACCGCGTCCTACCGTACTGCTGGAAGGACGAGACGCCGCTGTCCAACCACGAGCTGCGCATGGATGACGACGTCTACAAGAACCGCCAGGACCAGACCGTCACGGTGACGTTCCCCATCACGGCAGGGGAGTCAGGGCTCTCCCGGCAGCTGGCAGGGGTCCAGGCGCTCGCCTGGACCACGACGCCGTGGACGCTGCCCACCAACCTGGCGCTCGCCGTCGGGCCTGACATCAGCTACGCCGTGCTGCCCGCCGGACCCAACGGCATCAAGGCCGCGTCGCCGGAAGCGCCCGTGACCGGCAGCTTCCTGCTCGCGGCCGAGCTGCTGGGCACCTACGCCAAGGATCTGGGGTACGACGACGGCGCCGCCGCGGCCGCCGCCGTCACGTCCACCCGCACGGGCGCCGAGCTCGCAGGGCTCCGGTACGAGCCGCTCTGGCACGACTTCAGCGACACCGAAAAGTTCGGCACGGAGAACGCCTGGCGCATCCTCGTGGCTGACTACGTCACCACCACGGACGGCACCGGCATTGTCCACCAGGCGCCCGCCTACGGCGAGGACGACCAGAAGGTCTGCGAGGAAGTCGGCATCCCGGTGATCCTGTCCGTCGACGAGGGCGCCAAGTTCCTGCCGCTGTTCAAGCACGGCGACCTGCACGACATCGCCGGCCTGCACGTCTTCGACGCCAACAAGCCCATCACCCAGGTGCTCCGCGCCCAGGGCCGCCTGGTCCGCCAGGCCAGCTACGAGCACAGCTACCCGCACTGCTGGCGCTGCCGCAACCCGCTGATCTACCGCGCCGTGTCCTCCTGGTACGTGGAAGTCACCAAGTTCCGGGACCGCATGTCCGAGCTGAACCAGGAGATCAACTGGATCCCGGGTAACGTCAAGGACGGCCAGTTCGGCAAGTGGCTCGCCAACGCCCGCGACTGGTCCATCAGCCGCAACCGCTACTGGGGCAGCCCCATCCCCGTCTGGCAGTCCACCGACCCCGAATACCCGCGGACCGACGTCTACGGTTCCCTGGCCGAGATCGAAGCCGACTTCGGGCGCCTGCCGCTGAACAACGACGGCCAGGTTGACCTGCACCGCCCGTTCATTGACGAACTGACCCGTCCCAACCCGGACGACCCCCGCACCCCCGAAGAGGGCCAGTCCGTCATGCGCCGCGTCGAGGACGTCCTGGACGTCTGGTTCGACTCCGGCTCCATGCCCTACGGCCAGGTCCACTACCCGTTCCAGAACGAGGCGTGGTTCGACACCCACAACCCCGCGGACTTCATCGTGGAATACATCGGGCAGACCCGCGGCTGGTTCTACATGCTGCACATCCTGTCCACCGCGCTGTTCGACCGGCCGGCGTTCCGCAACGTGATCAGCCACGGCATCGTGCTGGGCTCCGACGGGCAGAAGATGTCCAAGAGCCTGCGCAACTACCCGGACGTCTCCGAGGTCCTGGACCGCGACGGATCCGACGCCATGCGCTGGTTCCTGATGTCCAGCCCCATCCTGCGCGGCGGCAACCTGGTGGTCACCGAACAGGGAATCCGCGACGGCGTCCGCCAGGTCATCCTGCCGCTCTGGAACGTCTACAGCTTCTTCACGCTGTACACGAACGCGGCCAAGGGCGGCGACGGCTACGACGCGCAGCTGCGCTACGACGGCTACTCCGACACCCTGGACCAGTACCTGCTGGCCAACACCGGGGACCTGGTCCGAAACATGACCGCGCAGCTGGACAGCTACGACATCTCCGGGGCCTGCGACGAACTCCGCAGCTACCTGGACATGCTCACCAACTGGTACGTCCGCCGCAGCCGCCAGCGCTTCTTCGACGAGGACGTTGACGCCTTCGATGCGCTGTACACGGCGCTGGAAACCGTCAGCCGTGTGTCCGCCTCCTTGCTGCCGCTCATTTCGGAGGAAATCTGGCGCGGACTCACCGGCGGCCGCTCCGTGCACCTGGCCGACTGGCCGGACGCCGGGCTGTTCCCGGCGAACCCCGCCCTCGTGGAGGCGATGGACCGGGTCCAGCAGATCTGCTCCACCGGTTCCTCGCTGCGCAAGGCCGCGAACCTCCGCGTCCGCCTGCCGCTGCAGGAACTCACTGTGGTGGCACCCGGTGCGGATGCGCTGGAAGGGTTCGCCGCCGTCGTCGCCGATGAACTGAACCTGCGGCGGGTGCGCATGCTCGACGCCGCCAGCGCCTCCCCGGAGGAATTCGGCATCGAACAGAAGCTGGTGGTCAATGCCCGGGCCGCGGGCCCGCGCCTCGGCAAGAACGTCCAGCTCGCCATCAAGGGCTCCAAGTCCGGTGACTGGTCCGTCTCCGAGGCCGGCGTGGTGACCGCGGGCGGGCTCGAACTGGAGCCGCAGGAGTACACGCTGGAGACCGTGGTGGCCGAGTCCGAGGGCGGTTCGGCGTCCGTCGCGGTGCTGCCCGGCGGCGGCTTCGTGGTCCTGAACACCGAGGTGACCCCGGAGCTTGAAGCCGAAGGGCTGGCCCGTGACACCGTCCGCGCCATCCAGCAGGCCCGCAAGGACGCCGGGCTGAACGTCAGCGACCGGATCCGGACCACCGTCACGGCCGCGCAGAACGTGCTGGACGCCCTGCTGGCGAACGCTGAACTAGTCAAGACCGAAACCCTGACGCTGGAACTGGACACCGTTCCGGCCGACTCCGGGGAACCCCGCATCACCGTCGAAAAAGCAGAGGCCTGAAACTTATGACCGACGAATTCTCCGTGGAGAGCGTCTACGCCGAGCTGCTGGGCCGCGCGCCGGAAAACAAGATGGAGCCGCGGCTCGCGCCGCTGTTCCGCGCCATGGATGTGCTGGGGGAGCCCAACAAGGCGTTTCCGATCATCCACGTGACCGGCACCAACGGCAAGACATCCACGGCACGCATGATCGAGGCCGGCCTCCGGGCCCACGGCCTCAGCACCGGCCGCTACACGAGCCCGCACCTGTCCAAAGTCACGGAGCGGATCAGCATCGACGGCGCGCCGGTCTCGGATGAGACGTTCGTCCGGATCTGGGACGAAATCCGGCCGTACCTCGAAATTGTGGACAACGAGCTCCTCGCCGAGGCACAGCCAAAGCTGACGTACTTTGAGTGCCTGACCATCCTCGCGTTCGCCGTCTTCGCCGACCAGCCGGTCAACGTGGCGGTCATGGAGGTGGGCCTGGGCGGCATCACCGACGCCACCAACGTGGGTGACGGCCAGGTGGCCGTGGTGACCCCCATCTCGCTGGACCACACCGACCTCCTTGGCGACACCACCGAGGACATCGCCTACGAAAAGGCCGGCATCATCAAGCCCGGCGGCTTCCTCATCAGCGCCGCCCAGCCCGTGGACGCCGCCCAGGTGCTGCTGGAGAAGGCAAAGGAAGTCCAGGCGCCGTTCCGCTTCGAAGGCGTGGAGTTCGGCGTTGAATCACGGCAGGTCGCCGTCGGCGGGCAGGTGGTGACCATCCAGGGCATCGCCGGGCGCTATCCGGAGCTGATGGTTCCGCTGCACGGCGCCCACCAGGCGGAGAACGCGGCCGTGGCCATCGCCGCGCTCGAGGCCTTCCTGGGCGGCGGCGACAAAGAGCTCGACGCCGAGGTGCTCCAGGAGGCCTTCGCCACCGTCACCTCGCCCGGGCGGCTTGAGGTGGTGCGCACCGCCCCCACCATCATCGTGGACGCCGCCCACAACCCGGACGGCATCCGCGTTTCGGCCGAGGCCATTCATGAAGCCTTCAGCTTCAGCAAACTCGTGGTGGTGGTGGGAATCCTCAAGGAAAAGGACGCCGAGGAGATCCTGCGCCAGCTCAAGGAGTCCCTGGGCGACCTTGCCGAGGAATACTGCTTCACCCAGTCGAATTCGCCGCGGGCGGTTCCCGCCGCGGAACTTGCGGAGATCGCCGTCGAGCTTGGGTTTGGCGAGGAAAACATCCACATCACCGAGAAGCTCGACGACGCCCTCGAGTGGGCCGTGGAGCGCGCCGAAGCCAACGACGACCTTGCCGGCGGAGTGCTGGTCACGGGTTCGATCACCCTCGTCGCGGATGCGCGAATCCTGTTCGGAAAGGCGGACGCCTGATGGCCCGGCTGACCAAGGCCCAGCGCGAATGGCGGCCTGGCATGCCCAAGAAGCGGCGTTCCACCAAGATCATGTTCGCGTCCACCGTGCTGCTGCTGGAGGCGTTCGTGGCGTTCTTCGCCACCCTGGCGGTGTTCGGGCTCCGCCGCAGCGAGATCTCCCCGGTACTGATTCTTTCGGTTGGCATCGGACTCAGCCTGGTCCTCATCCTGGCGTGCGCCGTCCTGTCGAAGCCGTGGGGCGTTGCATTGGGCTGGATCCTCCAGCTGGTGCTCATCCTCCTCGGCTTCGTGGAGCCCACGATGTTCCTGGTGGGTGCGCTGTTCGCCCTTTCCTGGTGGTACGGCATCAGGACCGGCATCAGGATCGACGCGGAAGCCGCCCAGCGGGCGCGTGAACAGGCCGAATGGGACGCCGCGCATCCGGCCGGCGCCGGCAATGAAGGCGCCGGCCAGAACCCGTAGACTTACCCGGAAACCCACAACCAACCACATTGGAGCAGCTGTGAGCATTGAGCGCACCCTCGTCCTGATCAAGCCCGACGGCGTCACCCGCAACCTGACCGGCGAGATCCTCAGCAGGATCGAAGCCAAGGGCTACACCCTCGCCGAACTCAAGAAGGTCGACGCCAGCCGTGAGCTGCTGGAGCAGCACTATGAAGAGCACGTGGGCAAGCCGTTCTACGAGCCGCTGGTCGAGTTCATGCTCAGCGGCCCCGTTGTCGCCGCCATCTTCGAGGGCCACCGCGTCATCGAAGGCTTCCGTGTGCTGGCCGGCACCACCGACCCCACGACCGCTGCGCCGGGAACCATCCGCGGCGACTTCGGCCGCGACTGGGGCCTGAAGGTCCAGCAGAACCTCGTGCACGGCTCGGACTCCGTGGACTCGGCCGAGCGCGAAATCAAGATCTGGTTCTAGGACCTAAGAGCGACCAGCGCGAACTGGCAGCAAATGCCCTCAAAAGGTGATTTTGAGGGCATTAATTGCCAGTTCGCGCTTTTTTCTTTGGCTTAGAACCCGGACGTGCCGACGAACACCTGGATGAAGGCGAAGAAGATGGTGGCGATCACGGCGACGTAGAGGAGCGCCGTGATGATCCAGCCGGAGTCTCCTGCGAGGCGCGCCACCCGGGCCGGTGCAGGGATGACGCCGTGGACGGTGTTGCGCACGGTCACCCAGACGAACAGCGGAATCATGACGGCCCACACCACCATGCAGAACGGGCACAGGATGCGGATCTCGTAGAGTGCCTGGAACCACAGCCACACCACGAAGGCGAAGCCGAGCGTCACGCCCGTCTGCAGCCCGATCCAGTACCAGCGGGCGAACTTTGCCCCGGACAGCAGCGCCATTCCGGTGGTGATGATGACGGCGAAGGCGACGATGCCGATGAACATGTTGGGGAACCCGAACGCGGAGCTCTGCGGTGTCTGCATGACTTGCCCGCACGAGATCCACGGATTCACGTCGCAGACAGTGGTGTGGTTGGGATCTTTGAGTACCTCCAGCTTTTCGAGCACCAGGATGCCCGAGGCAAGCCACCCCACCACCCCGGTGATGACCAGCAGCCAGCCGAAGGGGCGGTCGCGGGTGGTTGCAGGTAAGACGGCGCCGGCGGTGGCGCGGGTGCGCTCGGATTCGTCGGCGTATGCGGTACCGGAATCCGTGCCGGCGGAAGGCGAGGTGCTGGGCATGGGATGGCGTCCTTTGTCTGGGGTGCTCCTGCCGAGATTGTATCGCCGCCAACTGGGAGCAAACTTGCCGCCGCCGCCGCAGGCGGCATTGACCGCCTTTGTCACGCAATTACAGCAATTTTGAAGTGCGGTGTGAGAGAATGAACGTGGCTGGAGCTCGAACCACATTCGAACTCCGGTCCGGTGGCTTGTTCCCAAGACCGCCAATGAGGAGCAGTGAAGGCTCCGGATACCTAGATCCGGCCTCCCGCATTCCATTGGACGGCACCTGGTTGTGGATTGCAGAAACAACGGGTTCCAGTGACATCCCCGCCGGCCTTTCAGGGCTGCCGCACCCCACTGCCGGTGCGAACCTGAGGGTATCCAATTGACTTCTGTCAACGCCTGAGGGTTTTGACAATATGTGCCCCAATGGGTGCCGGATGTGGCGGCATGTCAGGGGCAGGAGTGTCGCCACATATGGATAATGACCAGGTAATAGCCGTTAACGAAGAACAGGCTGCCAACGAGGAATCGGGAGCAGCCGAGGCTCCCAAGAGGGCCACCAGGACACGGCGCAAGGCAGCGCCCAAGGCCACGGCGGACACTGACGCCGCGGCAACAACCCCGGAACTCCAGCAGCCCGCCGTCGCCGAGCCCGCACCGGGCGAGCAGGCGCAGGGCGAGCCCGGCGCTCCGGCTGCCGAGGCCAAGGCTCCCGTACGCCGAACCCGGTCCCGGAAGAAAGTAGCCGAGGAGCCGTTGCCCGCTTTCGCCGACGCCCCCGTTGCTGATGCCGCTGCCACGGCAGGTGCCGTTGCCGCCCCGGCCGAGCCCGCCGTCGTCGAGGCCGCTGCAGAGCCCGAGCCCGAAGCGAAGCCTGTGCGCCGCCGGCGCGTGGCCAAGCCCAAGACCGTGGAAACAGCCGAAGCCGCTGCCGCAGAAACGGCCGCCCCGGAGGAAGCCCCGGCCGCAGGAGTCGAAACCCCGGCAGCAGAGACACGGGTTGAAGAGACCACTGTTCCGGAGATCCAGGCCGAGGCAACCGCGGCCGCCGGCACGCAGGAGGCGGCCGCCGAAGAGGAGCCTGAAGAACAGGCCCCGGTGGGATCGCTCTTCCTGGAGCCGGCGTCAGTCACGTCGATCATCTTCCAGGCTCCAGACCTGAACAAAGTGATCCGCCCGGCTGCCGCGCCGGCCGCCGCCGAGGACAGCGACGTCGAAGGCGTCGAGGACGAGCAGGACGACGACGGCGGACGCCGCCGCCGCCGTAGCCGCGGGCGCCGGGGCCGGAGCCGCACTGACCGCGACATCACGGACACCGACGACTCCGACGTCGATGCGGACGGCAGCGATGCGGCCGACGACGCCGATGAAGAGATCACCGGCCAGGCCGACGACGGCGTGACGTCCCGCCGCCGCCGCCGCCGCCGCCGTGGCGACCAGGATCTTGAGCTCACCGGCGGGGAGGGCGACGATCCCCCCAACACCGTGACCCGCGTCCGTGCGCCGCGCGCCATCAGCGAGGCGCCGGTCAACAACCGCGTCACGTCCGTCAAGGGCTCCACCCGGCTGGAGGCCAAGAAGCAGCGCCGCCGCGAATCCCGCGACACCGGCCGCCGCCGCACCGTCATCACCGAGGCCGAGTTCCTGGCCCGCCGCGAATCCGTGGACCGCCAGATGATCGTCCGCCAGCGCGACGACAGAATCCAGATCGGTGTCCTCGAAGACGGTGTGCTGGCCGAGCACTTCGTGTCCAAGACGCAGCAGGACTCCCTGATCGGCAACGTCTACCTGGGCAAGGTCCAGAACGTGCTGCCGTCGATGGAAGCCGCCTTCGTTGACATCGGCCGCGGCCGCAACGCCGTGCTCTACGCCGGTGAAGTGAACTGGGAAGCGGTCAACCTCGAGGGCAAGCAGCGGCGGATCGAGAACGCGCTGAAGTCCGGCGACTCCGTCCTGGTCCAGGTCACCAAGGACCCGGTCGGCCACAAGGGCGCCCGCCTCACCAGCCAGATTTCGCTGCCCGGCCGGTACCTCGTGTACGTTCCCGGCGGTTCCATGACTGGCATCTCCCGCAAGCTCCCAGACGTCGAACGCAACCGCCTGAAGCGGATCCTCAAGGACCGCCTGCCGGAGAATGCCGGCGTGATCGTCCGCACCGCGGCGGAAGGCGCCTCGGAGGAGGAGCTGACGCACGATATCAACCGGCTGCGCGCGCAGTGGGAAGGCATCGAGGGTCAGTCGAGCTCCACGAAGGTCCTCGCCCCGGAACTGCTCTACGGAGAACCGGACCTGACCATCAAGGTGGTCCGCGACGTCTTCAACGAGGACTTCTCGAAGCTGATCGTTTCCGGCGAGGAGGCGTGGGACACCATCGAGGCCTACGTGACCTACGTGGCACCCGACCTGGTGGGCCGCCTGGAGAAGTGGACCAAGGACACCGATATCTTCGCGGCCTGGCGGATCGACGAGCAGATCCACAAGGCCCTGGACCGCAAGGTGTTCCTGCCCTCCGGCGGCTCGCTGGTGATTGACCGCACCGAGGCCATGACCGTGGTGGACGTTAACACCGGCAAGTTCACCGGCAGCGGCGGCAACCTCGAGGAGACCGTCACCAAGAACAACCTGGAAGCCGCCGAGGAAGTGGTTCGCCAGCTGCGCCTGCGCGACATCGGCGGCATCATCGTCATCGACTTCATCGACATGGTGCTCGAATCCAACCGCGATCTGGTCCTGCGCCGCATGGTGGAATGCTTGGGCCGTGACCGCACCAAGCACCAGGTGGCCGAAGTGACCTCCCTGGGACTGGTACAGATGACCCGCAAGCGCATGGGCACCGGTCTGCTGGAAGTCTTCGGCGAGCAGTGCGAGACGTGCGCCGGCCGCGGCATCGTCACCCACGACGAGCCCGTCGAGCACCGCCGTGCCAACGTCGTGGCCGCTGAGCACCATGTCCCGCGGACCGAGAGCCAGCCCGTCGCCCGCACCGAGCGCAAGAGCCGCCGCCGCGGCAAGGGCGGGCAGGTTGCGACTGACGGCGCCCCGGCGGCTTCGGCCGCTGCCCACCCGGAGCCCACCGACGCGGAGCGCCACGCCAAGGCCGAAGCCACCCGGGCAGCACTGGCCAACATTGCAGCCGCAGCCCACGCCGCGCACCTGCATGAGGATGCCGCCCACAGCGCCACCGGCGACGCCGCCCGTCCGGACGTGCCCGCCGCGGCCGCCCCGGAAAGCCCGGTCGTGCACCGCGCCCCCGAGACGGAAAGCGTTTCGGGCCGCCCGGGTGCCGTGCTGACCTTTGGCGGCGAGAAAGTGGTGCTGCCGTTTGTTGAGCACGCTGACGAACACGCCAAGGAATCCCCGGCACTGACCCTGGACCGGCTGGAGAAGGCCTTCGCCCACCTCGGCGAGCCGGCGCCCTCCGCTGGGGGAAACGCCCCGGCCGCCGCAGCACCGGCAGCTGCTGAACGCGCAGCTGCTGCCCCTGCTGCGGCAACGGCACGTCCCGCCACGGGAGCCCCGGGTTCTGACGGTGACCGCTATGAGGACCACTCCGCCCTGCAGCCCCGGGCCCGCCGCCCGCGCCGCAACCGCAGCGCCAGCCGTGCCCAGGGCGCAGCGAACGAGACGTCGGTGGAGCACCACGAGACGGCTCCGGCAGCAGCCACCGGGCACTCACACGAGGCCAAGGCTCCTGAAGCGGAATCAGCGGCGGCCGCCAGGCCGGCGAACGAACCGATCATTCTCGGAGTAGGCGTACCCGCCTCAGAACTCTGAGCTGACCCCCCGTCATGACGGAGGCCGGTGCTGCAGTTGCAGCACCGGCTTCCGCTGGTTAACGCCGTTGGTCGTAATCCGCAACGCAGTGCCGGCGGCGGAGTTAGCCGCTAGGCTGGGGGACTGACACGGGGTGCCGCGCGAGGTGCCGGCTGAGATCCAAACCCGTTGAACCTGTCCGGTTAGCACCGGCGAAGGGATGTCTCGTTTGTCTACAGCATCTGTCCTGCCCGCGCCTGCGGCCGCTCCCGGTTCCGCCGTCAGCGACGTCGACACGACCGTCGCTACGTCCCGGACCATTCCGCGTGTCCTTGCCATCGCCGGCTCGGATCCGTCGGGCGGCGCCGGTATCCAGGCGGACCTGAAAAGCATCGCAGCCAGCGGCGGCTACGGAATGGCCGCCATCACGGCGCTGACCGCCCAGAACACCAGGGGGGTGAGCGGCGTGCACGTTCCGCCCGCGCCGTTCCTCACCGCGCAGCTGAACGCCGTCAGCGACGACATCAGTGTTGACGCCGTGAAAATCGGAATGCTCGGTGACGAGCAGGTGATCACCGCGGTCCGCAGCTGGCTGGAGAAGGTCCGTCCCGGCGTCGTTGTTCTTGATCCCGTCATGGTGGCGACGAGCGGCGACCGGCTGCTTCAGGCGTCCGCCGAGGCGGCCCTCCGCGCGCTCCTCCCGCTGGCTGACCTCATCACCCCCAATCTCGTGGAGCTGGGCATGCTGCTCGGCGAGCCCGAGGCTGCGAGCTGGTCCGAGGCGCTGGAGCAGGGCAGGCGGCTTGCAGCCGGAACCGGGGCCACCGTGCTGGTCAAAGGCGGCCACCTCGACGGCGATGACTGCCCGGATGCCCTGATCAACACCCGGGGCCTGCTGTCCGCCGACGTCGTGGTGGTGGACGGCCAGCGGATCCAAACGCGCAACAGCCACGGCACCGGATGTTCGCTGTCGTCCGCCATGGCAACGGTCCAGGCGAGGCTGGGGGACTGGGAAGCATCCCTGCGCGCCGTCAAACCGTGGCTTGCCGAGGCGCTCCGCACCTCCGACCAGCTGGAGGTGGGCAGCGGCAACGGACCGGTGAACCACTTCCACCACCTGCCGTCCGCGAACCTGCCCTCCGGTGACTTGACGCCTGGCGCCCCGGCGCCGGCCGGACCGCCGCGGCGGGAAGGCGACTTCGCCGAGCTACTGCGCGCAGAAGCCGCTGCCGATCTCGAAGCGATCTTTGGCCTGGGATTCATCAAAGCGCTGACGGACGGCACGCTTCCGGAGAAGCAATTCGCCTATTACCTTGCCCAGGACGCCATCTACCTCAACGGGTACTCGCGCGTCCTGGCACGGGCCAGTGCCCTTGCCCCCACCGAATCCGAACAACTGTTCTGGGCCCGGTCGGCGCAGCAGTGCCTCGAAGTCGAATCGGAGCTGCACCGCAGCTGGCTGAGCACCAGGACGATGCAGGCGGAACTGGGGCCCGTCACCAAGGCCTACGTGGACCATTCAGAGAGTAATAAGACCCAAATTAACGGCCATAATGGCCGCTACGCGGCGGGAGGTCACACCGAACTTCCGCCGAATATTTCCCATATGGAAGTTCACATTGGCTTCCGAGCAGTTGCAGATAACCGATATCTCCCAACTGGTCTTGCCGATGGCGCACCACTGCAACACTTCCTTCTCCCGGCTGGTCAGAACCACCGGTTTGCTGACCGGATGTTCGAAGGCCAGTCCGGCACCGCTCTGCAGTGCGTAGTCCTTGAGCATCCACAGGGTCGGCAGGACCGACTCTATGAAACGGTTGGCCTCGGCCCGGTTTTCCGCTTCCACGCTGAGGCTCAGCGCGCCGAGTTCGCCGCGAGCACCATGCAGCGGCATGGTCAGCCCATACACCAGGCCGGCGGCCGAGGCTTCCTCGAAGAACTCGTGCTGCTTTCGCGTCTGGTAGATGGACGGTTCCCAGAAAATCGGCAGTACGCTCTGGGTACAGTGACTGACCGTCGGGTCGACCCGCGCGTAGCCAGCCCGGTCGTAATGCTCGCGCCAGGCGGCCGGGTAGTTGCCGACGATGAAGGCGTTCTCGTAGTCCTGGCTGTCCTTAGGCAACAGGCCGAACAGGATCTTCGAGAATCCAAGGTCGCTCGCCATCTTCTGCAGGATGGCGCTCCACTCCAATTTTCCACTTGAGCGTTCCAGCTCAAGAAAACCGTCAACCAAGGCCATCTGCTGGCCGCGTCGGTGTCCGGCAGCTATTCAGTCCTGGTGGCCGCGGTCCTGCCGTGCTTCTGGCTGTACGCCGACGCCGGGGAGGCCCTGCACGCGCAATTCGTTGCGGCCGGGGCGCCTGCGGCCCACCCGTACGCCGATTGGCTGCGGACTTACGCCGACGAGGACTTCGCCGCCGCCACGAGGAAGGCCATCGGCATCACTGACGCGGCGGGACTCGCCGCGTCGCCGGCCGAGCGGGAGGCCATGGTGACCGCCTTCCGGCAGTCCTGCCGCTACGAGGTGGAATTCTTCGACGCGCCGCGCCACCACAGCTGACCGGAATCGGGGGCCAGACCCGGTAAGATAGTCGCGCACGGTAACGGCAAGTCGGTGCGGAAGCCCTTGTGGCGCCTATCACGGACAACCCGCCGAAACCAGCCTCATTTGCGGCCGAAGGCAAAATTAGCGTATTCTAGATCTTCGGTGCTTACGCCAACACTTGGGTTATGACCCCGGTCAGGCCGCTTCGGGTTGCGACGCGCAAAGCGCCGGGTCGAGGTCGAGCGCGGCCAGCGTCTGCGCGTCGATGTCGATCCAGCATGCCACCACCATGCGCCCGTCGATCGACACCGGTGCGCCGGCCCGGTGGGCATGCACGCCGATCCGGCGGAACAGCCGCTCGATGCTGCAGAACGTGACCCCGATCAACTGGCGCGCGCCGCGCCGTGCCGCGCACTCCACGGCGGCGGCGAGCATCGGCCGCACCGACCAGGCCAGGCTGCCGGCATCGGCCCCTTCCTCGGGGGTCGCCGCGAAGCGCGACAGCTCCCAGACGTGGGCGGAGCGCGGCGCCGGATGCTCGTCGGCCAGCAGGTGCGGGAACACTTCCTGCAACAGGTAGGGGCGGGTGGTCGGCAGCAGCCGCGCGCAACCGCATATCTCCCCATTCGCATCGCGTCCCAATACGTAGACGGTATCGTCGCGATCGTACTGATCGCGCTCGAATTTTTCGTCTTCGGACGGCAGCTGCCAGCCGAGCTGCTCGACGAACACGCGATAACGGTACGAACCCAGCTCGGCGGCGATATGGGCGGGAAGGCGGCCTGCCTCGTGAACGAAAGTTTGCATGAACCATCCAATCGGAATAGTTCTTGGGTTAGCTCACGGGTTCCCCCGGGGAACCCACGGCGTTGAGGCACAGCGAGAGCCAGGCCAAACAATTGGACCCGGATTCCGCACGCAAATTTAGTAATAAACGTCGAGAGAAGTGAGTTCCCAAGTGGTGTACGCGATTGTCCGCGCAGGCGGCCGCCAAGAGAAGGTTTCCGTTGGAGACTTCGTTACCCTGAACCGCGTCGCCGGTGGAGCTGGCAGCACCATTGAGCTGCCCGCACTGCTCCTGGTGGACGGTGAGAAGGTCACCTCCGCAGCTGCGGACCTGGCCAAGGTAACTGTTACGGCTGAGATCCTTCAGGACCTTCGTGGTCCGAAGATCGTCATCCAGAAGTTCAAGAACAAGACCGGTTACAAGAAGCGCCAGGGTCACCGTCAGGAACTGACCAAGGTCAAGATCACCGGAATCAAGTAACCCCACCGGTTACGGTTCAGGTTTTCAGCAGATTCCCCAGAATTTAAAGGCAGGCATTCCAAATGGCACATAAAAAAGGCGCGAGCTCCACTCGCAACGGTCGTGACTCCAACGCCCAGTACCTCGGCGTCAAGCGCTTCGGCGGCCAGGTAGTTTCCGCAGGCGAGATCATTCAGAGAGTAATAAGACCCAAATTAACGGCCATAATGGCCGCTACGCGGCGGGAGGTCACACCGAACTTCCGCCGAATATTTCCCATATGGAAGTTCACATTGGCTTCCGAGCAGTTGCAGATAACCGATATCTCCCAACTGGTCTTGCCGATGGCGCACCACTGCAACACTTCCTTCTCCCGGCTGGTCAGAACCACCGGTTTGCTGACCGGATGTTCGAAGGCCAGTCCGGCACCGCTCTGCAGTGCGTAGTCCTTGAGCATCCACAGGGTCGGCAGGACCGACTCTATGAAACGGTTGGCCTCGGCCCGGTTTTCCGCTTCCACGCTGAGGCTCAGCGCGCCGAGTTCGCCGCGAGCACCATGCAGCGGCATGGTCAGCCCATACACCAGGCCGGCGGCCGAGGCTTCCTCGAAGAACTCGTGCTGCTTTCGCGTCTGGTAGATGGACGGTTCCCAGAAAATCGGCAGTACGCTCTGGGTACAGTGACTGACCGTCGGGTCGACCCGCGCGTAGCCAGCCCGGTCGTAATGCTCGCGCCAGGCGGCCGGGTAGTTGCCGACGATGAAGGCGTTCTCGTAGTCCTGGCTGTCCTTAGGCAACAGGCCGAACAGGATCTTCGAGAATCCAAGGTCGCTCGCCATCTTCTGCAGGATGGCGCTCCACTCCAATTTTCCACTTGAGCGTTCCAGCTCAAGAAAACCGTCAACCAAGGCCATCGTCCGCCAGCGAGGCACCCACTTCCACCCCGGTGCAGGCGTTGGCCGTGGCGGAGACGACACCCTGTTCGCACTGCAGGCCGGCGCTGTCGAATTCGGCACCCGCCGCGGCCGTCGAGTCGTGAACATCGTTGCTGCTGCAGCTGCAGAGTAACAACAAGATCTGAACCGGTGGAGCGGGCCATGATGGCCCGCTCCACTGTTCTTTTAACCGCATTACAATCAATTTGGGTGTCCAAGACAGCCAGGTTAAGCACAGAGGAGATTCACCGTGGCGAGCTTTGTAGACCGGGTAGTACTGCACGTATCCGGCGGTACCGGCGGCCACGGCTGTGTCTCCGTCCACCGTGAGAAGTTCAAGCCGCTGGGCGGCCCCGACGGCGGCAACGGCGGTCAGGCCGCTTCGGGTTGCGACGCGCAAAGCGCCGGGTCGAGGTCGAGCGCGGCCAGCGTCTGCGCGTCGATGTCGATCCAGCATGCCACCACCATGCGCCCGTCGATCGACACCGGTGCGCCGGCCCGGTGGGCATGCACGCCGATCCGGCGGAACAGCCGCTCGATGCTGCAGAACGTGACCCCGATCAACTGGCGCGCGCCGCGCCGTGCCGCGCACTCCACGGCGGCGGCGAGCATCGGCCGCACCGACCAGGCCAGGCTGCCGGCATCGGCCCCTTCCTCGGGGGTCGCCGCGAAGCGCGACAGCTCCCAGACGTGGGCGGAGCGCGGCGCCGGATGCTCGTCGGCCAGCAGGTGCGGGAACACTTCCTGCAACAGGTAGGGGCGGGTGGTCGGCAGCAGCCGCGCGCAACCGCATATCTCCCCATTCGCATCGCGTCCCAATACGTAGACGGTATCGTCGCGATCGTACTGATCGCGCTCGAATTTTTCGTCTTCGGACGGCAGCTGCCAGCCGAGCTGCTCGACGAACACGCGATAACGGTACGAACCCAGCTCGGCGGCGATATGGGCGGGAAGGCGGCCTGCCTCGTGAACGAAAGTTTGCATCGACGGCGGCGACGTCATCCTGCGGGTTGACTCGCAGACCACCACGCTGCTGGACTACCACCACGCCCCCCACCGGCATGCCACCAACGGCGGCCCCGGCATGGGTGACTGGCGAGGCGGCAAGAACGGTGAAACCCTGATCCTTCCCGTACCCGACGGCACCGTCGTGAAGACCAAGGACGGCCAGGTCCTTGCCGACCTGGTGGGCGAAGGTACCGAATTCATTGCGGCGGCCGGCGGCCAGGGCGGGCTGGGCAACGCCTCGCTGTCCTCCCAGAAGCGCCGTGCGCCCGGGTTCGCCCTGCTCGGCATCGAAGGCGACTCCAGCGACATCGTGCTGGAACTCAAATCCATAGCCGACATCGCACTGGTCGGATTCCCTTCCGCCGGCAAGTCGAGCCTCATCGCGGCAATGTCCGCCGCCCGTCCCAAGATTGCGGACTACCCCTTCACCACGCTCATCCCCAACCTCGGCGTGGTCCAGGCTGGCGAGGTCCGTTTCACCATCGCCGACGTCCCCGGACTCATCGAGGGAGCCAGCGAAGGCAAGGGCCTTGGCCACAACTTCCTCCGCCACGTGGAGCGTTGCGCGGCTTTGGTGCACGTTTTGGACTGCGGTACGCTCGAATCTGACCGTGACCCGCTCGCCGACCTCGCAATTATTGAAGCTGAGCTCGAAAAATACGCCGTTGACATGAGCTACGCCGGCACTGACGGCGAAGTTGTCCCCCTCAACCACCGGCCACGGCTGGTCGCCCTGAACAAGGTCGATCTGCCGGACGGCAAGGACATGGCTGAATTTGTCCGGCCTGAGCTGGAATCCCGGGGATACCGTGTTTTCGAAGTCTCAGCCACAAGCCATGAGGGCCTGCGCCAGCTTGGCTTCGCCATGGCCGAGATCGTCAAGGCCGCCCGCGACACCGTGGCCGCCACGCCCCCCAAGGTGCATGCTCCGGTGCTGCGTCCGCGTGCAGTCAACGTAGCCGGATTCAGGATCCGCCGCGAGGAAAAGAACCTGGAGCCGCTGTTCCGCGTCCTGGGCGAGAAGCCTGTGCGCTGGGTCAAGCAGACCGATTTCACCAACGAGGAAGCCATCGGCTACCTCGCCGACCGCCTCGCCAAGCTAGGCGTGGAAAACGAGCTGTTCAAGCAGGGCGCCAAGCCCGGCGACACCGTGGTGATCGGTGAAGACGACGGCGTGGTATTCGACTGGGAGCCCACCATGATGGCCGGTGCCGAGCTGCTCGCCTCTCCGCGTGGCACCGACGTCCGCTTTGCCGACATCGGCGACCGCCCCACCCGCGGGCAGAAGCGCGACGAACAGCAGGAGCGCCGCGACGCCAAGGCTGCGGCACGCGCCGAGCTGGAGGCCGAGCGCAAGGCCGGCATCTGGACTGAGTCAGTCAGCGGCCGCCGCGCTGCACGGCCGCTCAAGGAGAGTGGACTGAACACCGAAAATGAGGAGTGAACCCGCACACGTGACCGATAATTCCGCAATTGTCATCGAGGAACCCAAAACTGAAGACCGCAGCATGCTCGCCAGAGCGCGCCGCATCGTCGTCAAGGTAGGATCGTCGTCTCTTACGAGCATTAAGGGCGGAATCTCAGAGGAAGCGCTGACCGAACTCTCGGATGCGCTGGCCGCCAAGTGCAATGACGGAACTGAAATCATCCTGGTTTCTTCCGGTGCCATCTCGGCAGGACTGGCACCCCTGGGCCTGGCAAAGCGCCCGCGCGACCTTGCCACCCAGCAGGCCGCTGCCAGTGTGGGCCAGGGCCTGCTCATGGCCCGCTACACCCAAGCCTTCGGCGCCCACGGCGTGACCGTGAGCCAGGTGCTGTTGACCGCGGATGACCTGATGCGGCGCAGCCACCACCAGAACGCGTTCCGGGCACTGAACCGACTGCTGAACCTCGGCGTCGTGCCCGTGGTCAATGAGAACGACACCGTCGCGACCCACAAGATCCGCTTCGGCGACAACGACCGGCTCTCTGCCCTCGTGGCACACCTGGTCCGGGCTGACGCGCTGGTGCTGCTCTCCGACGTCGACTCCCTTTATGACGGACCGCCCTCCAAGGGCGCCAAGCGCATCCCGCAGGTCGACGGCCCGCAGGACCTTGAAGGTGTGTCCATCGGCAGCCCCGGCAAGGCCGGAGTGGGCACCGGCGGCATGCAGACAAAGGTCGAGGCCGCCACTATGGCTGCCGATTCCGGCATACCCGCACTGGTCACGTCCACGGCGAACGCAGCCGCTGCCCTCGCCGGGGAGGATGTTGGCACCTGGTTCACCGTGAACGGCGGGCGCAAGTCCGTGCGCATGATGTGGCTCGCCCACCTCGCGCACGTGGAGGGCCGGCTGATTCTTGACGACGGCGCTGTGCGGGCCGTGCGGGACAACCGCACCTCGCTGCTCCCGGCGGGGATTTCGGCCGTTGAGGGCACCTTTGAAGCCGGCGACGCCGTCGAAATGGTTTCCGCCGCGGGTACCGTTATCGCCCGCGGCCTGGTGAACTATTCGTCGGCTGAACTGCCGCAGATGCTGGGCCGTTCCACCGTGGAGCTGGGGGAGTCCCTGGGGCGGGGCTTCGACCGTGAAGTTGTTCACGTTGATGACCTGGTTCTGGTCTAACGGGCCGGCTCGCCTAGACTTGAATGATGACTGAGGCACTGATGAACCAAGCAGCAGAGACATCCAACGACGCTACGCAGGTCCCCTCCATGCCCGAAAACAGCCAGCCCTCACCCGCTGAGGTCGAGGCGGCGGTGTATGCGATCGCTGACCGGTCCCGCCTGGCTGCCCGCAGCATGGGCCGCGCAAACCGGGCTCTGAAGGATCAGGGGCTCCGCGCCATCGGGGCGGCCCTGCTGGAACGCAAGGCCCAGGTCCTTGCTGCCAACGCCAAAGACGTTGAGGCCGGCCGCGCGAATGGCACCTCGGCGGCCCTTCTGGACCGCCTGACCCTGACTGAGGCCCGGATCGAGGCCCTCGCCGCAGCACTCGACAACCTCGCTGGACTGCCGGATCCCGTCGGCAATGTGGTCCGCGGGCAGACCCTGCCCAACGGCCTGCGGCTTCGGCAGATCAACGTTCCCATGGGCGTCGTGGCGGCCATTTATGAAGCACGCCCCAACGTGACCGTGGACATCGCCGGTCTGGCGCTGAAGAGCGGCAACGCGGTGATCCTTCGCGGCGGCACCGCCGCAGCCGCCACCAACGAAGCGCTGATCCTGGTGCTTCGCGAGGCCCTCGAGTCCGTGGGCCTGCCGGCCGATGCCGTGCAGACGGTGGACCAGTACGGCCGCGAAGGGGCCAACGTCCTGATGCGCGCCCGCGGGCGCGTGGATGTGCTGATCCCCCGCGGCGGCCGGGAGCTGATCCAGACGGTCGTGAACAACTCATCGGTGCCGGTTATCGAAACGGGTGAGGGCAACGTCCACATCTTTATCGACGAATCCGCCAGCGAAGACATGGCCGTGGAGATCCTCCTCAACGCCAAGACGCAGCGGCCCAGCGTCTGCAACACAGTGGAGACGCTGCTGGTCCACTCCGGCTCAACCGTTCTTCCGGCCGTGGCTGCCGCCCTCAGCAAGGCCGGTGTCCGGCTGCACGCCGATGACCGGATCCGGGCGGCGCTTCCCGCGTCGGTGGAGTCCGTGCCCGCCACGGACGAGGACTGGGCCACGGAGTACATGGATCTGGACCTTGCCGTCGCCATGGTGGACAGCCTGGATGAGGCCGTGAAGCACATCCGCACCTGGTCCTCCGGCCACACGGAGGCGATCCTGACCAACGACCTCGGGAACGCCGAGCGCTTCATTGCGGAAATCGACTCCGCGGCGGTCATCGTGAACGCGTCCACGCGGTTCACCGACGGCGGCGAATTGGGCCTGGGCGCCGAAGTCGGCATCTCCACGCAAAAGCTGCATGCCCGCGGACCGATGGGCCTCACCGAACTGACCACCACCAAGTGGATCGTGCAGGGCGAGGGCCAGGTCCGCGTCTAGCAACGCGGTAACATAGAACAGAAGTCCTGAACGGCGGGAATGTCCGCCGTCGTCATCCTTTTATCCTAGGGGAGAACATGCTGCTCCAGCAGATCGCTGCGTCCGTTGCCGAACATGAAGAAAGGGCGCCGATGTTGGCCGAGCCATGGGTCTTTGGCGTGTCGATCTTTTCCATCCTGCTGATCCTCATGTTCATCACCCTCTCCTACACCAACCTGGGGAACCGCCACACGGCGGTTGACGAGCATGCAGACCCGCACCGCCAGCATCCCAACAAGCACGATCACGGCCAGGGTCACTAACATTCCTGCCGCATTGCGCCACCACGGTTCGGAACGCCGGCTGCGGCTGGGCGTGATGGGTGGAACCTTCGATCCCATCCACCACGGTCACCTCGTTGCCGCCAGCGAGGTGGCCGCGAAATTCGGACTGGACGAAGTGGTCTTCGTACCCACAGGCCAGCCGTGGCAGAAGTCCAGCAAGAAGGTCAGCGAACCGGAGCACCGCTATCTCATGACGGTGATTGCCACGGCGTCGAACCCGCGGTTTACCGTCAGCAGGGTCGACGTCGACCGCCCGGGTCCCACGTACACGATAGACACGCTTCGTGACCTGCGCACCCAACGGCCCGATGCCGATCTGTTCTTTATCACCGGAGCGGACGCCCTGGCTCAGATCCTGTCGTGGAAAGACATTGACGAGCTCTGGTCCCTGGCCCACTTCGTTGGAGTCACCCGGCCGGGTCACGAACTGGACGGCATGGGCCGGAAGGACGTCAGCCTCCTTGAGGTACCGGCCATGGCGATCTCATCGACGGACTGCCGCGCCCGCGTGGCCGCCAACAATCCGGTCTGGTACCTCGTGCCGGACGGGGTTGTCCAGTACATCGCAAAATACGGCCTCTACGCCGCTTCGCCGGCCCAGAACAGCAGCTCCGCGCTTACCCGAGACAGACGAACCAGCCAGCACTGAATGAGTTTTAGATGAGTCAGGAACAGCCACCCGTCCGCAGCCGCCGTGAACTACGGAAGGCCAGAGATGAAGCCCTGGGTAAGAACCAGGACGCCGGCACCACGGGTGCCGGCGGGGTAGCTCCTGCCTCGAAACAGCCGGCTAACACCGGCAAGAATGATGCTCCACGCAACGGCGAGGCCTTAGGCCCGGACAGCACGTCCCACCCCGGCATGGCCACCTCTGGCAAAGCCACCGGGCGCGTCCGCCGGGTAGCCCCCGGTCCCGTGGATTCCGTGCCGGCCGGCTCCGCTGCTGAGCGTTCGTCCCAGATCCGGGCCAGGGACCGTGCGGCCCTGCGAACCATCAAGGAACTGGCGGAAAAGGAAGAGCAGCTGTCCGGAGGCGGGCCGCCCACGCGCCGCCAGCTCAGGCTGATGCAGCTTAAGGAACAGGCTGTCACCTCGGCCATCGCCGTGGTCCCGCCTGCGGCAGCCGGTCCCGATGTGGCGCCTGCTCAACCTGGTGTGGCCCCCAAGGCTGCCCCGGCGCCCGTTGACGATGCTGTGCAGAAGCGTAACCCCAGCGCCGAGGACGGGGCCGGCGGCGGACGCGCGCCGGCCGCCGAGCCGGCGGGGCCGATGGGCGGTGAACTGCCCGACGGCATGACAGTCGAGCAGGCCCTTGAAGCACGCTCACTCATCGCCGCGCAGGCCGAGAACCAGATCGCCAAGATGGAACACATCGCGGCCACGGACCCCGAAGCCGTGGACCCGGAGATCCTGGCCGAACAGATTGCCCTCGCGGAACGGGCGGCCGTGCTCAACAAGCGGGCCATGGCCAAACAGAAACTGGCTGAACAGAACACGCCGGCGCAGCCGCACAACGGCCCGTCCACCGCCAGCAACCTCGCCATGGTCACGCCCCTGGAGTTTGTCCAGGTGCCGGGCGTCGACCGTCCGGTGATGAAGCGTCCGGCCACCTCGTACGTTCCCGTGGTGACCAGCCCCGGGCCCCGCGTGCCGGCACGGGGAAAACGGCCATCCAAATCTGCCCGTTCCGCCGGAAGCACACCGTCAACGGGCAGGTCACGGGTCATTGCCCGCGCCGAGGCCGCCGCACGTGCGGCCGCGGGATCCGCGGCAGCGCCGCAGAATGCAGCCTGGGACGCGGAGGCGGGCGAGGATTTCACCGCGCTCCCTCCTGTGGCCGCGAAGTCCGCGTACGGTCTTGACCCCCTGGATGCTGCCACGGCCGGCCTCGGCCGTGCACACCGGCTCAGGCTTCTCCAGGTCGGGGTGCTGGCCCTGGGGGCCATCGCCCTCATCGCCGGCGTCATCATGATCATCAGCGGTCTCTCGCGCTGACTTCAGCAACGTTCCACCACACGTTTTACACCACTACAAGGAGTCCCGTGACTGCATCTGATTCATCCATCGCCACCGCCCGACACGCAGCAAGGGCGGCGGCCGACAAGATCGCCCAGGACATCGTCGCCCTCGATGTTAGCGAACGCCTCGCCCTGGCAGACGTTTTCTTGATTGCCTCCGCACCGAGCGAGCGCCAGGTCAACGCGATCGTCGACGGCATCGAAGAGGAGCTCATCAAGAAGGACCTCCGCCCGGTCCGCCGTGAAGGCCGTTCCGCCGGCCGCTGGGTCCTGCTTGACTACTCCGACGTCGTGATCCACGTCCAGCATGAGGAAGACCGCGTCTTCTATGCGCTTGAGCGGCTCTGGAAGGACTGCCCCGTAGTGGACCTGCAGCTGGGCGACGACACCTCGGCAAAGGCTACTGCTGCCTCCGAGCAGGAGTAGGCCAGCAGCGAACGGCACCGAATATGCCCGATTTGGAATTTTCGGAATCGCTGTTCTAAGATATTTGAGTTGCTTCGGAGGGATCCGGACAAAGGACAGGCCTGAGGCGAGAGCTGATGGCGTCGAAGCGGCGAAAATAAGGGGCTGTGGCGCAGCTGGTAGCGCACCTGCATGGCATGCAGGGGGTCAGGGGTTCGAGTCCCCTCAGCTCCACCCAGGAAACCGCCGGAACACGACTTAGGTCTGTTCCGGCGGTTTTTCTTTTCTCTCGTCTTGACGCAGCGTCGACGGGTACGGCAGCCGACGGCGTCCGGAAACTACCGCAACGTGCACGCCTGGACCCCACCGGTTAGCGCAGCGTCCCGGGACCGATATGATTCCCTGCATCAGGTGCGTTTTCAAAGGGGGAGACATGGACGGGGCCGGACAGCTGGACCTCAGGACGCGCCGCGGCTGGATCTGGTTGATTGTCGCGGGATTTTCCGTGTTGGTCGCGGGGATCATCGTCGGTTTGCAGAAAACCGGACCACTTTGCGGCAGCCCGCTGCTGCCGGAAAGCCGCTCCGCTGAGATCTTCGACTCGCTCCGGCGCGGCTCCAAGGCCGCCGCGGAGTGTTACCGGAATATCGATTCCGCGTCGGTTCCGACGTGGGGCCTCATCGCCCTTGGTGTCGTCCTGGTCCTCGCCGCAGTCGTCATCCGTGTCATCAACATCAACCGCAGCTCCGTCGGCCTCTGAGACCCTGGCGTGGGTGGTCCCCGGCCGCATCTGCGACCGGGGACCTTTGCGGGAGGGACAGTCCGTGCGCTGTCTGCTGCAGTTGCGCGACAATGCGCCTTGGCGTTCTGTACAAGCCCACCGCCCAATAGGCAGCCTTAGCGTGTCCCGGCATCCCTTCCGGTCTATGAGGGGATCTGTGCCGACTTACGTGATCTCCTGTTTATCCTGCGGGGCCGGCTACTGGTGGTGCAGCCTGCCCATAAGGACGTTTTATCACCGCAAGGACAGTCTGGCAATGCGCCACACGCGGCCCGTGCATAGTGCCTTGAGGCCGTCCGTTGATAAGGGACGGCGGCGGCTGGGGGAGCCACCCGGGTCTCAGACAGGCGGCACCGCCGCCGGCCCAGCCCCGGTGATTACTTCCAATTATGGTCCTAACTTGCGAGCGACAACAGCGGCGCAAGCGCGCCGAGAGCCGGGTAGGGGCGGTCTCCGAAACAGGCTTCGCGTTCACTCAGCGGCCACGCTTTTCGGTCCGGGACTGCGGCCATTCTGCCCGTGGCGTACATCACAATCTGCCGATTGGCTTACGGCCCGATTCTGGATTACGCTAGTCAGGTTGCTTCCGGGAAACGCAAAACACTCCCGGAGAAACGGTTTGGGGCTGTGGCGCAGCTGGTAGCGCACCTGCATGGCATGCAGGGGGTCAGGGGTTCGAGTCCCCTCAGCTCCACCAAAGAAACCGCTGGAACAAGGGCTAAGCCCTGTTCCGGCGGTTTTTTTCTTTACCGAAATCCAACGCGACTCGGCAGTCTTATCGGCCGCCTTTGGGTGCTGAGGCCACTGCGCCTGACCCGGCCTCGGAAGCGAGGCCTCCCCGCTTGGGCCTGCCGGACGCTCTCGTAAAGTAAGTAGGGTGAGCACCAGAATCAGCCCGTACGATGCGTGGCAGCGCCTCCTTGAAGGCAACGCGCGTTTCGTCACGGGAGATTCGCTGCACCCGAACCAGAACGCCTCCCGGCGCAGCGCTCTGGTGAACACCCAAAGCCCGTTCGCCGTCATCTTTGGCTGTGCGGACTCACGTCTGGCCGCGGAGATCATCTTCGACGTCGGCCTCGGTGACGTCTTCGTGGTGCGCACGGCCGGTCATGTGATCGACGACGCCGTTCTGGGTTAGCTCGAGTACGGCGTCTCGGTGCTCAAAGTCCCTCTGATCGTCGTCCTCGGACATGACAACTGCGGTGCCGTCACCGCTGCGAAAGACGCCGTGGAAACGGGGGAGGTGCCGCTGGGCCACATCCGCGACCTGGTTGATCGGATCACCCCGTCGGTGCTGAGCTCGCTGCGCGAGAACAAGACGAACGTCAACGACATGGTCGTCGAACACGCCAAGCAGACGGTGGGCCGTCTGCTGGACGGCTCACGGGTGATTTTCGACGCCGTGGACAATTACTCCGCCGCGGTGATCGCCGTCGCGTGCCGGCTCGAAGAGGGCAGGGCGCAGCTCGTCTCCGTATCTGGCGTCCTCTGAAGCTGGCGAAACCCTGCGCCAAACTGAGGACGGAGCGTAATCCGCAGCTGAAGGGGCAGGCAAGGTCCGAGACTATGGACGGGAGCGGCAAGCAGTCTTAGGCTTAGGGAGCGTGACGGAGCCTTTGGGCTCCGGGGGGCAGCCCAATTGGGGGAGGCCTCGAACGCCGCTGGCGGCAGCATGGCAACGTGTCGTCGCCGGCACCTAATCTTGCCATATCGGGCGCCGGGCTGACGCGCCAGCCTGGGCAGTTTGCGTACTCCCGTTGGCGCCGGCGCCGGACCGCGCGGCATTTCTCGCCAGATGTGTAACGACTTGCCCCAACCCGGAAACTAAGTGCTTGAGCGGGCAATCCACCCGCTAACAAAGCGCTTCCAGGCAGCCGAAAGCGTAGCCGCCAGCGTGACATCCACTGCGACGGCAGCCACCCGGGCCGGGAGGGTCCTCCCTGGCAGCCCCTTGAAGCGGTCGTGTCTGACGGTACCGGCGATGACCTCTTCCGCGTCTCGAGCGGCGCCGACGGCATCGGCTGCACAGCGGGCCCCGTTAACCGCACCGTGCTGGACAAGGCAGCTGTCCCGGGAATGCGTGAAACCGATGGCACCATGCCGATGTTCGAGTTCGCAGTGGAAAATGCCGGCAGTGAAGACTGGTACACCGTGATGGTCGGCCATCCCAGAAACCTGGAGGAGGGCGCCACCTCGTCGGGCTGTGCGTTGCTCGCCATGGGAAACGGGGGCGCTCAAACCGGGGTCGTCTTCAACCAGCCGCCGCGGCCGGCCTTCCCGAGCCGCGATGCAGCCAAAGCCTGGATGGCCACGGAACAGTACGCCCAGCTCAAGGCGCTGATGATAAGCCTGACTTACTCCTGACCTTCGTGGATCCGTGAGGAAAAATTCACCTGTGATTCGGCCGGCGCGGCCGTTACGGGGCCTAGGATGAACCTCGTCATCACAACTACGCATGGGGGAATATATGACTTACCAGCAGCCATATCCGGCACAAAACGTCCAAGGGTCCGAACCGCCACTCTGGGCGCCCCTCTACGGCGCAACCTTCCAGCAGGCCGTTCGACGTTTCTTCAAGAAGTACACCGTCTTCCACGGGCGGGCCAGCCGCAGCGAGTACTGGTGGTGGGCACTCGTCTCATTTGCGGTGTCGATCGTCCTGCAGATCCTGATCAGCACCGGAACTGCAGGGGCTACGACGTCCGCGTCCGGGGCTGTCACCTCCGCTCCCGGACCCGGCCTGTTTATCGGCGGCGCCCTCGCCGTCGTGTTCGGCCTGGCAACCATCATCCCGTCCCTGGCGCTGGGGGCGCGGCGGCTCCACGACGTCAACCTCAGCGCCTGGCTGATGCTCGTGGCGCTGGTGCCGTTCCTCGGTGGCCTCGCGCTTCTAGTGATGACGATTCTTCCGTCCAATCCGGCAGGGCAGCGGTTCGACCAGCCTGGCGGCATCTAGGCCAGCCGGACCACAAACCGGTCGAGCAGTAAGTCAGCGTTAAAGAAGGGGCGGCACACGTTGTGCCGCCCCTTCTGGACGTTCGGGCCCGGAGGCTTCGCCCTTAACGTCATCCGTTGCGGAAGCCGGTCAGCCAGCGCATGGCTTCAACGCTGTCCGTGAAGAATCGGGTTGGGCAGGGACAAGAGTGATCGTGTCCTGGAGCTGAAGCCGCGAATCCGAAGCTCGGGATGGCCGGGGTCCGGCGCACTCCCCCTAGAAGCACCGGACCCGGCAACACCTGCCGCGGTCCCATGGTTGAAGGCTCGGCACCATCAACTCGGGCCGCACAGCTGACATACTCTGAGCATGGCCTCCTTCGAATGCACAACCTGGGCAAGGATGCCCAGGGAAGAGCTGTTTGACCTTTCTCGCAGCATCGATGCCCACAAAGACTCCATGGCGCAGTCCCGGGAGGAAGCCGTGGCCGGGGTCATGTCAGGCCTCATTTCCCTAGGGCAGGAAGTCACCTGGCGGGCGTGGCACTTCGGTGTGCCAATTCGAATGACCAGCCGGATCACCGAAATGGAAACGCCCCTTTACTTTGTCGATGAGCAGGTCAACGGCCCATTCCGCAGCTTCCGGCACGTCCACGAATTCAGTGAGGACGCGAATGGAACCGTGATGGTTGACCGGATCGACTTCAAAGCGCCTTTCGGCCCGATCGGGCGCCTGGCGGAGAAGCTCGTCCTGGCCCGCTACCTTCGCAGCCTCATCGAGCAGCGCAATCAGCACCTGACTGCCGGCTCGCGATCACGGTGACCCAGCGCACCCGCACGTCACTCCGGGGAGTGCCCCTTCGGCCGTGAGGGCGGGATGTGTCCCTGGCGCGCGGCCTCACGAACCAGGAGCCGAATGTTCGCGAACAGCACCGCCCTGACCGTCAGCGGGTCCAGCCGCTGCCCCCGCCGGATCCGGAACTCAAGTTCCTGGCAGCACCTTTCCAGCCGCAGGGCGCCGGCCATCGCTGAGGTGGCCTTCAGGCTCACCACTGCATCACGGGCCGCCGGCAGATCTCCGCCGGCCAGGCCATGGAGTATTTTCGCCGCCCTGCCGGGCAACATCTGTAGGAAATCGTCGATGAAGGCCTGCGCGAACGCGGGCCCGACCTCTTCCGCGAGCGTCTGCAGCGGACCGCTATCCAGCACCGGAACCTCGTCCCCGCCCGTCACGCCACACCGCCTACCGCTACCAGCTGCATCTTCGCGCCCATCCATCAGCCTGCCGCACCCTTGCTGCGCGGCTCCATGACACACCTTCCCGCGGGGACCTCAAGACCGAGGAAGCTTTCCCCGATGTTCGGATCAAGATCGCCTGTGACTGTCCGGGGGCCGGCGGAGGCCCGGGGGTGCCGCCGGAATGCCCCGACTAACATAGGGACGTGAACGAGATTCTTCCCCCTTGCCCCAAATGTTCCAGCGAGCACACGTACGAGATGGGCGCCCTCCTGGTCTGCCCGGAATGCGGCCACGAATGGTCACCAGCGCCGGTTGAAGCGGACCAGCCGGCGGAACGGGTCATCAAGGACGCGGTGGGCAACGTCCTGGCCGACGGCGATACCGTCACCGTGGTCAAGGACCTCAAGATCAAGGGAAGCTCCAGCGTCATCAAAGTGGGCACCAAAGTGCGCGGCATCCGCCTCCTGGACGGCGTGGGGGACCACGACATCGACTGCAAGGTGGACGGCGTGGGCCCCATGCAGCTCAAATCCAGCGTGGTCAAGAAGGTCTAGGGACAGGTTGCGGAAACCGGAGTGGAAACTTCCGTGAGGGCTGCCGACGTCGTGGTCATCGGCGCGGGCCAGGCTGGGCTGTCCGCCGCCTACCACCTCGCCCGCCGCGGCTTCATGCCCGCGCACCGGATGCCCGCGCCACGAGTGCCCGCCGGCGCCCACCCGGACGGCCAGTCCGCGCGAACCTACGCGGTGCTGGACGCCGAGGACGGCCCGGGCGGCGCCTGGCGGCACCGCTGGAAAAGCCTGCGGATGGCCACGGTCAACGGAATCAGCGATCTCCCCGGCATTCCGCAGCCGGACGTTGATCCGGCCGAACCCAGCTCGGCGTTCCTGACCCGGTACTTTGCCGGCTATGAGCGGGAACTCGGCATCGCCGTCGAACGGCCGGTCAAGGCGCTCGCGGTCGAGCGCGAGGACGCCGATCCCGCCGGCCGGCTGAGGATCACCACGTCCGACGGCGGGTGGTCGGCGCGGGCTGTCATCAACGCCACGGGAACCTGGACCAGGCCGTTCTGGCCGATCTATCCCGGACAGTTCACGTTCAAGGGGCGCCAGCTCCACGTCGCGGACTACGTCTCCGCCGAGGAGTTCCGCGGGCTGCACGTCGTCGTCGTGGGCGGCGGCATTTCCGCCGTCGGGCTGCTCGACGAGATCTCAAAGGTGACCTCAACCAGTTGGTTCACACGCCGCGAGCCCGTCTGGCGGGAGGCGGCGTTTGACCGGCAGGCCGGCCATGACGCCGTCGCCCTGGTGGAGGACCGCGTGCGGCGGGGGCTGCCGCCGCAAAGCGTCGTCGCCGTCACCGGGCTCAGCTGGACCCCGGCGCTCCGGGCCGCAGCCGCGCGGGGGGTGCTCGAACGTCGCCCCATGTTCACCGGCATAGAGCCCGACGGCGTGCGGCTGACGGACGGAAACCTGCTCGCCGCGGACGTGATTCTCTGGGCCACGGGCTTCCGCGCCGAGCTGGAACACCTGGCGCCGCTGCACCTGCGAGGGCCGGGCGGCGGCATCGCCATGGAGGGCACCCGGGTCGCGGCGGAGCCGCGCGTGCACCTCGTGGGCTACGGGCCGTCGTCGTCGACCATCGGCGCCAACCGCGCCGGACGGGCCGCCGTCGCTGAACTGCTGAAGCTCCTGGCTTCGGAGCCCGCCTGAGCAGGATCCACGGTAAGTTTGCACAGGAGCCTGGCCGGCCGGCGACAGGCAGACGCATAACCAATCAGCAGGGAAGAGGCGGCGGCAACACGTGGCAGAGAACAGTCTTGGGCACCTTCTGGGCAGGCTGCGGAGGTACCCGGACGTCGAGGCCGCCAACCTGCAGGCGTGGGACGCCACCGACACGCTTCTGCTGGACACCGCGGCGGAACTCCTGACACCTGCGAGCACGGTTGCCGTGATCGGCGACCGCTACGGCGCACTGACGCTGGGACTGCTGGGCGGGCCCGGTACGCCTCCGGCGCCGCAGGTCCGCGTGTACCAGGACCTCGTCACCGGCGAGCGGGCCCTCCGGCACAATGCAGCTTCACTCGGCATCGACGGGGGCTTTGAGCAGCTGCCGCTGGGCGCGGAACTGCTGGCGGGCGCCGACGTCGTTCTGCTGCAGCTGCCCAAGACGCTCGCTGAACTCGAGGAGATTTCCGACGCCGTCGCGCGCTACGCCCCGAACGGCGCTGTGTTGCTCGCCGGCGGGCGCGTCAAGCACATGTCCCTGGGCATGAATGCGGTGCTCGGGCGATTCTTCGAAACGGTCCAGCCCCAGCTGGCCCGGCAGAAATCGCGGGTTCTCATCGCCTCGGAGCCAAAACCCGTCGAACCCGCCCCGCCGTATCCGGTGACCGAGCGCAACGCCGAGCTGGATCTGCAGGTGTGCGCGCATGGCGCCGTTTTTGCGGGCACCAAACTCGACATCGGCACGCGTTTCCTGCTGGAGTTCCTCCCCGGGATCCCCGCAGCGGCTACAGCGGTGGACCTCGGCTGCGGAACCGGGATCCTGGCTTCCATGTACGCTCGCCGCCATCCCGATGCGGCGGTGATCGCAACGGACCAGTCGGCGGCCGCCGTCGCTTCAGCGCGGGCCACGGCGGCGGCAAATGGCCTGGACCGGCAGATCACGGTGCTCCAGGACGATGCCATGAGCTCCGTTCCTGACGGCAGTGCCGGGCTCATCCTGCTGAATCCGCCGTTTCACCTGGGAGCCAGCGTCCATGCCGGGGCCGGGATCAAGATGTTCGAGGCAGCGGCCCGCGTCCTTGCCCCCGGCGGTCAGCTCTGGACCGTGTTCAACAGCCATCTTCACTACCTGCCGGCCCTTGAGAGGCTGGTCGGGCCCACCTCCGTACAAGGCAGGAACCCCAAGTTCACCGTCTCGGTCAGCGTCAAACGGAACGCATGACGAGGGGCAACGGAGGCGCCGGATGGTCTGCAATTCCGCCAGCGCGTGGGGCGTACCCCTATACCGGGACGTAACGTACGATTCAGACATCGATACTGGCCAACCGAAGATGCTTAGGGGAATCCTTGACTGAGATCCGCCAGCCCGCACCGCGGCGCGGAACTAACCTGCCCCGAATGGGTGACTTCAACCTGACCGTCATTCTGGACGCCGTTCGGCGTTCGTCCGGCGGCTTAAGCCGTGTCGAACTGGCCCAGATCGTCGGGCTGTCCCCGCAGACCATCTCGAACATCTCCCGCCGGCTCCTGGACCAGAGCCTCATTGTGGAAGCCGGCAAGGAAGGGAGCGGGCCAGGAAAACCGAGGACCATCCTCCGGCTGAATCCTGCGGGGATGTATGCCGTGGGCGTGCATCTGGATCCCGCTGTGGCGACCTTTGTCGTCCTGGATCTGGTGGGCGCCGTGGTGCAGCATTCGATGGTCAAGATCCCGGACAACGGCAACCCTGAGGCGGTCATCGCCGCCATAGCCACCGAGATCGACAAGCTGGTCGAAGCATCGGGTGTGGACCGGGAGAAAATCGCAGGCCTGGGCATCGCAGCCCCCGGTCCGATCGACCACGACAACGGGGCCGTCGTGGAACCGCCGCTACTTGACGGCTGGGACCGGGTGCTGCTGCGTGATGCGTTGGCCGACGCCACCGGCCTTTCCGTCCTCATGGACAAGGACGTGACCAGTGCGGCCGTAGCGGAAACCTGGGCGGGCGGCCCCAGCGGCGCCGGCAGCTTCGTCTTCATGTACATGGGGACCGGCATCGGCTGCGGCGTTGTCCTCAACGACGAGGTGGTCCGCGGAACATCAGGTAATGCCGGCGAAATCGGCCACATCATCGTGGACCCGGACGGCCCGCCCTGTGACTGTGGCCTGCGCGGCTGCGTGAAGTCCTCGTGTATACCGCAGGTCCTGGTGGCCAAGGCCCAAGCGGCAGGAATCCTGTCGGACGAAGGCCCGCTGACCGGCGGTTCCGTGGTGCAGGAACGGTTCGCCCAGCTCTGCGAGGCCGCGGAGGCCGGCAACAGCGCCGCGGCGGCCATCATTGACAAGTCGGCGGTGCTGGTGGCCCGGGCGGCGTCGGTGGTGGCCAATACCCTCGACGTGGAACGCGTCGTCTTCGGCGGCCCGTTCTGGGGCTACCTGTCACGGCGTTACCTGGAGTTGGTCCCGGACCTGATCCAGCAGAACAGCGATGCGGGCAACATCCACGCGATCGAAGTGGTGGGCACAGGAGTGGGGGAGGACGTGGGCGCCATCGGCGCCGCCTGCCTTGTCCTGGAGCACACGCTCGCGCCGCGGGCCCAGCGGCTCCTACTGGAGGGCTAAGGCCGCTAGTCGATGTCTTCGACGATGGTCCCGTACGGAATCGTGTCGTCGAGATGCGCCTGGTGACCCTTGGGTATGAACAGCACCCTGACGCCGTGCAGTTGGTCCGCGGCCGACTGGAGCAGGATCGGGCGGACCATGTCAACAAAGCGGGGGTCCTTGCCGACAAGGTATTCCTCGTAACTGGCTGGTAGCTGCGTCATGGCATCAGGATAGTCCCGTTCGTTCGACAGGGGGAGGGTGTACCCCGGCGGCCGGAATCGCCGGGGTAACCGCGCCGATACAGGGAGCGCGCGCTTGGCCTTCAGTCCGCACTGGCCGGACTGAAACCTGCTCCCTTAGTAACCGCTGGTTGTCTCAGTTGTCACTTCGGCCTTGGCCGTCTTTGCGTAGACGTTCTTGCTGACCGTGTACGCGTGCTGGTCGATCTTCATGGCCTCCTGGTTGACTTCGGCCAGCTTGGCGTCCGTGAGCTGCTCCACCTTGACAAGGTCGAGGGTCTCCTGGTCCGCGCCACCCACGGCCGTCACCTTGATCAGGCCCGTGCCGGCTGAATAGAACTTACGCTGGTGGCCAACGGCGGGTTCCAGGGGGTTGCGTTCATCAATCACCAGAACATCGTCGTAGCATCCCGTGGGAACGCAGACCCGCTGCTGCTCCTGGAAGACCTGTCCGCAGTCCAGGAAGTTCACCTTGGGTGCGTGTGCCTGAACGTAGCTTGGGGATCCGATCTTCGGCTCAGCCTGCATGGCGATGCCCGCCTGGGCCAGGTCGAGTGAGTGGATGAACGTGCTCGGGGCGCCCGTGAACTTGCCGTTCTCGTACTCTTCCGGATACTCACCGAAGAGCCAGACTGTTCCGCTCTCGGTCTGGGCAAAGAAGGCCAGCTCCGATTCCACGATCACGCCGTCTGAGTAGTCACGGTCCCACATGACCAGGGTCTTCACGCCGTCAATCACCTTGGTGAGGCCGGTGACCGTGTGGACAACAGTCCGCTTGGTCGTCCCCTCGGCGCTCTTGACGTCGCCTGTTGTTGTGTACTGCGACCCGGGCTTCAGCGGAAACCACTTGTTGTCCAGCCTTGGGGACTGCTGGAAGTGGGCGGGATCGTAATTTATCGCGGACCCTGGTCCGCAGAGTTCCGCGGCATTCGCCGTCCCGGAGGCTGCCGGCGATGCCGAGTCTGACGTCGTCCCCGTGGATGATGCCGATGCCGTGGGTGATGCTGAGCCGGATGTTCCGGTGGACGTGGCCGGCGGGGTGGTGCCTTGCTGCGTTGCGCACGACGTCACTGTCGTCAACGCCAGCAAGAGCACAAAAGCGGAACCGATCACCGTTGGTCGATTGTGAGGCTTGAACATCTCGTGGCCTTTCGCCGTTGGGATTAATGGCTTCCAGCAACGGCGCGGCGCCGCCCTCGGTGCAGAGGGCGGCCGCGGTGCGGCGCTGGTGATACCGCGCCTTGGCAAAGGGGACGTTGCGACGCCGCCCTTTGAAGGGCGCGGGATAGGGTCTCTCGGGGCACTTCACCGAGGAACGTCCAGAAGGCCTCCTTAACCTGAGACCGTTGCCAAATCCGGATACGACGTGCACAAATAATGGACTAGATTTATCCGTTTGAAAAGGGGTTGGGCCGCTGAAGGGTAGCCGTACGGGGCGTCCAGACGAATATTATTCTGAAACCGGAACGGCCCTAGCGTAAGAATGCGTCTTAATTCGATGGCCGACTTGAACCCACCCCTGCGCGGCTTCTAGAGTTCTATACAAGTTACCGAGGTAACGTGTCAGCGATCCTCCGCTGTGGATATGCCGCCTGCCGGCAGCCCAGGAGGGTGTGGGTGCCCCCATGTGGGCCTGACATTTGCTCACGGACAACTTCTATTCAGGCGTAACAGTCGCGGCTGCGCCCTGCCGAAGTTCGTTCCGTGTTCCCCAAACTCAATTCATTGACCGCACACTGCACGGCTCCGCCACTGCAGGAAGCCTTCAATGGCCCATAGCCAAGGACGCAAATGTCACCACCCAGCCTTATTGACACACATCCAAATCTTTCCGAGACGGCACCCGTGGCGCTGTCCTATGAGCTGTTCCCGCCGCGGTCGCCTGCGGCTGCAGAGACGCTCTGGACCACGATCCGCGAGCTGGAGACGACTGACCCCGACTACGTGTCCGTCACCTACGGTGCCAGCGGCTCCAACCGCGACACCGCCGTCGAACTCATCAACCGCCTGGTGCTCGAGACGACGCTCCGTCCGCTGGCACACCTGACCTGCGTGGGCAACACCCCGTCGGAGCTGGCCGAAATCATCGGCGAGCTCCTGGACGCCGGGGTGCGGGGCATCCTGGCCCTGCGCGGCGACCAGCCCAAGGACAGCGGAGAGCCCGTCAGCGGTTCGCTGCGCTACGCCCAGGACCTGATCGAACTCATCCGGCGGGTGGAGCAGCGGCGTTCGGCGCTGCTCTGCGCCGGCAAGGTCGCCGTAGGCGTGGCAGCCTACCCCACCCGGCATCCGGAGTCGCCGAGTGAAGCCCACGACGTCGAGGTCCTGCTGGCCAAGCAGCGCTCCGGCGCTGACTTCGCCATCACCCAGGTGTTCTTCCGGACCGAGCAATACGCGGACCTGATCACCCGGGCACGCCGGGCCGGCGTCACCATTCCGATCATCCCCGGCGTCATGCCGCTCACCAGCCTCCGCAGGCTCAAGCGCCTCGGCGAGCTGACCGGCGTCGAACCGGCACCGGAGCTCATCGAGCGGCTTGCCGCGGCAGACTCCGACGCCGATCGGCTCCGCATCGGCGTCAGCGCCACGGTGGACCTGGCCAACGCGGCCCTGGACGCCGGAGCGCCCGGCCTCCACCTGTACACGTTCAACGAACACCAGAGCGCGCTGGAGGTCCTGGACAAGCTGTCGCTTGTCCGGCCGGCACGTTCCGCCAGCCGCCTGAACGCGATCGCCCGCCGCCAGCTCGCGAGCTGACACCACCGCCAGCTGACCGCCCCAAGACACTCACAACTTCCCAACCATTCAAGGAATTCACATGACTGAGCAGAACACCGCCGTGCCCACTCCGTTCCCGTCCGCCTCGATCCTGGGCTACCCCCGCATCGGCCGCCGCCGCGAACTGAAGAAGGCCGTCGAAGCCTACTGGGCCGGCAAGATCGACGCCGCAGCCCTTGACGCCGCCGCCAAGGAAATCCAGCTGGGCACCGCCAAGCGCCTCCAGGGCCTGGGCCTGACCGAAGCCGCAGCGGTTCCGGGCACGTTCTCCTTCTACGACCAGGTGCTCGACGCCGCTGCCCACCTCGGCGCCGTGCCGGCCCGTTTCGGCAACCTCCTGAACGCCGAGGGCCAGCTGGACATCGACGGCTACTTCACTCTTGCCCGCGGCAACAAGGAACAGCAGCCGCTGGAAATGACCAAGTGGTTCGACACCAACTACCACTACCTCGTGCCGGAAATCGGCCCGGAGACCAATTTCGCGCTGACCTCCAGCCGCATCGTTGAAGAGTTCGAATACGCGCTGGCCAACGGCGTGGAAACCCGGCCGTACATCGTGGGCCCGGTCACCTTCCTGCTCCTGAGCAAGGCTTCCGACGACGCCCCGGCCGGCTTCAGCCCGCTGTCCCGCCTCGAGGACGTCCTGCCGGTCTACGCCGCGCTGTTGGAGAAGCTGGCCGCCGCCGGCGCCAGCTGGGTCCAGCTGGACGAGCCTGCCCTCGTGGTGGACCAGGACACCTCCGCCGAGGAGATCCAGGCCGCGGTTGCCCGCTCCTACGAGGTCCTCTCCGCCGCCGCACAGCGCCCGCAGCTGTTCGTCTCCACCCCGTACGGCGCACTGAATGGCCAGCTCGGCACCCTCGCTGCTACCAACATCGACGCCCTGCACATCGACGTCTTCAAGGGCGCCGTCCCCTCCGCGGCAGCGCTCGCCGCCCTGGGCAGCAAGACCCTGGTTGCCGGTGTCGTGGACGGCCACAACATCTGGCGCAACGATCTTGCCGCCTCCGCGGAGAAGATCGCCGAACTGAAGAAGTCGGTGGCCAAGCTGGCCATCAGCACCTCCACCTCCACCCAGCACGTCCCGCACGACGTCGAGGAAGAGGCGCAGCTGTCCGAGCAGCTCCGCAGCTGGCTGGCATTCGCCGACCAAAAGGCCGTTGAGGTTGTGACCCTTGCCGGCCTGCTGACCGACGCCGCCGCCGTGCAGCCGGCCATCGATGAAGCCACCCGCATCATCGCCTCCCGCGCCGCAGCCGAAGGCGTCCAGCGCGCCGACGTCCGGGCCCGCACCGCCGCCCTGACCCCGGCCGACTTCAACCGCTCCGAGTACTCGGTCCGCGAAGCCGCCCAGGAACACGCCCTGCACCTGCCGCCGCTGCCCACCACCACCATCGGCTCCTTCCCGCAGACGTCGGAAATCCGTTCGGCCCGTGCCCGCAACAACAAGGGTGACCTCACCAACGAGCAGTACGAGCAGCTCATGAAGGACGAGATCAAGCGCGTCGTCGACCTGCAGGAAGAGCTCGGCTACGACGTCCTGGTGCACGGCGAGCCCGAGCGTAACGACATGGTCCAGTACTTCGCCGAGAACCTCGAAGGCTTCGACGTCACGGTCCATGGCTGGGTCCAGTCCTACGGCTCACGCTGCACCCGTCCGTCCATCCTCTGGGGCGACGTCACCCGCAGCGCCCCCATCACCGTGAAGTGGGCAGAGTACGCCCAGTCGCTGACCAGCAAGCCGATGAAGGGCATGCTCACCGGTCCGGTCACCATCCTGGCCTGGTCCTTCGTCCGCGACGACCAGCCGCTGGGCGAGACCGCCAACCAGGTGGGCCTGGCGCTGCGCGACGAAATCGCCGACCTCGAAGCTGCCGGCATCAAGGTCATCCAGGTGGACGAGCCCGCCCTGCGCGAACTCCTTCCCCTGCGCAAGGCCGACCAGGCAGCCTACCTGGACTGGTCCGTGAACTCGTTCCGCCTGGCCACCGCCGGCGCTGCCGACGCCACCCAGATCCACACCCACCTGTGCTACTCGGAGTTCGGCGCCATCATCGACGCCATCGACGGACTGGACGCGGACGTCACCTCGATCGAGGCCGCACGTTCCCGCATGGAGGTTGTCCACGACCTCGAGTCCCACGGCTTCGGCCGCGGTGTCGGCCCGGGCGTCTACGACATCCACTCGCCGCGCGTTCCGGGTGAGCAGGAAGTCACCGAGCTGCTCAGCACCGCTGTGAAGCACGTTCCGTCCCGCCAGCTCTGGGTCAACCCGGACTGCGGCCTGAAGACCCGCGGCTACGCCGAGACCGAAGAGTCCCTGCGCAACCTCGTCGCAGCCACCAAGACGGTCCGCGCGGAACTGCTGGAAGCAGCAAAGTAGGAACCAGCAACCACGCACGACGGCGGGCGGCCACCTTTGGGTGACCGCCCGCCGTCGGCGTTTAACTGCTTGGGGAGATCAGGGCTCCCAGACGATCTCGTCGTCGACCACGCCGTCCTCGTCCGCGGACGCGACCAGGACCTCGTCGGTGAAGTGGGAGCCGAGCGTGAAATCGAGGACGAAGTAGCGCTCGGGCTGGCCGGGGTAGATGCCCACGTGGCCGAGCTTGAGCGCCTTGAGGAACACGGCGTTGGTGAGCTGGCTCTTGTCCGTGACCCCGAAGACCTTCTGCAGCTGCTCGTCCTTGATGGCGTTGCAGTGGAAGCGAAGGTACTCCTGCGCGCTGGTGCCCTCCTGCTCGAGTTCCTCGGCGATCATCTCGCGGACCTCGTCCACGAGCTCGGGGAGGTAGCGCAACCGGTAGTCCACCTTGTGCATGGCCGCCTCATCGAAGTGGTCATGCGCGTTGATGTTCAGGTCAAGCTCAAGGCGTTGGCCAGCCAGCTCATGCTCCGCGGCGACGTTGTGGTCCCTGCCGTGGTTGAGTTCGATTTCTCCGAAGTGCTGGCTCGCTACCTTGGTGGTCATATCTTCAACATAGACCCGAAAAGCGGTGCATTCCAGCATCGGGGCTTATTTATCTGAGGACCCCAGGCTGCCCAGCGTGTCAGCCAGCAGGTCAACGAAGAGCTGCACCCGGGCGGTCTTCTTGTCGTTGATCAACAGCGCGAACACGTTGCGCGCCAGCCTGATCTCGGGAACGTCCAGCACCACCACGCCTGCCGGCCGGTGGCGCAGCGCAAGCTCTGGAACGAGCGCAGCGCCCAGCCCGGCGGCCGCCATTTCGAGGCTGGCGTGGAAGTCGTCGCTGTAGGCCACGACGCGTGGGTGCAGGTTGCAGCTGGCAAAGAGCCGCTCGATCACCGTGGCGTCGCTCGTGCCCGGGTGGTGCATGATCCACGGCATGTCCGAGAGGTGGTCGGCCGCCACCTTGGCGTCCGTTCGGAACCCCCAGCCGGAGGGCAGGACCACCCGGAAGTTGTCATCGCCGATCCACTGCCGGTTGATGGTGTGCGGCCACGCCAGTCCGGATTGGCCCACCTGATAGACGAGCGCGACGTCAAGGTCGCCGCCGGTACGCAGCCCCTGGATGGTCTGGGCCGGCTCGGCGACGGAGACCCGGAGGTCGATGCCGAGTCCCTTCCACTGCGGGTTCTTCAGGATCCGCGGCAGGACGTAGGTTGCGAGGCTGGGGAAGATGCCAAGCCGGAGTTCCTGGCTCGTGGTGTCGTGGGTCTTGGACGCGGCGGCCATCAGGGCTTCGATGTCGGTGAGGACCTTGGCGGCGTGCCGCGCCATCACCGTGGCGGCCTCGGTGGGGACCACGCTCCTGGCGGACCGCTGGAACAGGTGCACGCCGGTGTCCCGCTCAAGGGCCGACATCTGCTGGGACACGGCGGAGGCAGTGTAGCCGAGCCGGCTGGCCGCGGCCGCGAAGGACCCCAGCCGCGTGACCTCAAGCAGAGTCCTCAAGTGCACGGGGTTGACCACCAGCCCACCTTACTCCGGCTGTTCACGTACAGGAAAAGATTCCCACCCATCCGTGTCCCTGACGGTTGCGAATAGCCCATGAGTATTCATTAGCGGCATCTGTTCAGCAGAGGAGCAAAAGATTGTCACCGAACCCAGCATGGAGTGGGGACGCCGGAGGCGTTCCGTACGGTGGACCCAGCGGCGGAACGGAGGCAGCGGCCGGAAGCCGGCGCATCGCCGTCGTCGGCAGCGGGGTCGCAGGCCTCATCGCAGCCCACATACTCAGCCGGCGCGATCACGTGACCCTGTTCGAAGCCGACGCCCGGCCCGGCGGCCACGCCCACACCCACGACCTGCCGCAGGCTTCGGGAACACTGGCCGTGGACACGGGCTTCATCGTGCACAACAACCGCACGTACCCCAACCTCATCCGGCTCTTTGCCGAACTCGGGGTGGAAACCCAGGATTCGGACATGACCATGAGCATCCGCTGCGACGGCTGCGGGCTGGAGTACGCAGGGGCGAAGGGGGCGGCGGGCGTCTTCGCCCGGCCCTCGAACCTTGTGCGGCCGCAGTATCTGCGGATGCTGGCCGAGGTCCTGCGTTTTTGGCGGAAGGCCCGCGCACTGCTGGCGGCCAACCCGGGAGGGACCGCCGCAGGCGAGGAGACGCTCGGCCAATTCCTGGACCGGGAACGCTTCAGCGACTACTTCACCTCGCACTTCATGGCCCCGGTGGTCAGCGCCGTCTGGTCCTGCGATCCCACCACCGCGCTCGCTTATCCGGCACGGTATCTCTTCACCTTCCTCGACCACCACGGCATGCTCGGCATCAAAGGCTCGCCGCAGTGGAAGACCGTGACGGGCGGTTCGCGCAGCTACGTTGACCGCGTGGTCGCCGGCCTGCCCGATGTCCGCCTGTCCAGCACTGTCCTGGCCGTGCGGCGCACCGGTTCCGGCGTGGACATCACGACGGCGGCCGGCACCGAAAGTTTCGACGCTGCGGTCATCGCCGCCCATCCGCGGGAAGCCCTCGCCATGCTCGCCGAGCCGACGGCGGACGAAGCCCGCATCCTGGGCGACATGCCGTACTCCGTCAACCGGATCAAGTTCCACCGCGACCCCGCCGTGCTGCCGCGCAGCGAGGCCGCCCGCGCGTCCTGGAACTACCGGCTTCCGTCGTGTGCGGCCCGCCCGGACCACGTGCTGGTGAGCTACGACCTCACCCGCCTCCAGCGGCTGAACCCGGATGACGGCGGAAGCTACATAGTGAGCCTGGGCGAGTCCGAACTCATCGAGCCGGCGTCCGTCCTGCAGGATCTCGTTTACGAGCACCCGCAGTACACGCCGGATTCCGTGGCCGCCCAGGGCCGCCTCGGAGGACTCGGGGACTGCCGGCTCGCCTTCGCGGGCGCCTATCACGGCTGGGGGTTCCACGAGGACGGGGCAGCATCCGGAGTGCAGGCGGCCGCACAGCTGGGCCGGGACTGGGAAGAGCCCGCAGGCAGGCCAGGGGTGCTGGACGTCAACCAGCCGGCGGAGCTCGTGCCATGACCGCGGCCATCTACCGCACCAGCATCCGCCACGTTCGGCGGGATCCGCTGGAGAACGCCTTCACCTACCGCAGCTACAGCTGGTTCGTGGACCTGGACGGTCTGCCCGTGCTGCCGCGGTGGATGCGCCCGCTGGCCGGCTTCCACGCCGAGGACCACCTGGGCGATCCTGAGGCGAGCATCCGTGAAAATGTGGATTGCTTCCTTGCAGCCAACGGAGAAGAGCCCGACGGCGGGAAGGTCACCATGCTGGCCAACGCCAGGGTGCTGGGGCAGGTCTTCAACCCCATCAGCCTGTTCTGGTGCCACGGCGCCGACGGCGCCCTGCGAGCGGTTATTGCCGAGGTCCACAACACCTACGGCGAGCGGCACTGCTACCTGCTGCACACCGACGACTCGGGGCGTGCCCGCGCCGACAAGGAGTTCTACGTCTCCCCGTTCAACGAGGTGGACGGCAGCTACCGGATGACCCTGCCTGAGCCTGACGGCCAGCTGGCCGTCGCGGTGGTGCTCGAACGCCCCGGGCGGAAGCCCTTCACCGCCACCATGACCGGCGTCCGCCAGGCCGCCACTCCGCGCAGCATCCTCGCCGCGGCGCTCGCCGTTCCGTTGGCGCCGCTGCGCCTGGTCCTGCAGATCCACTGGCAGGGAATCAAGCTCTGGGCCCGCGGCCTGCCCATCATCAACCGCCCCCACCACCCGTCACAGGAGGCCGTCTCATGACTCTTACAGACCCCACCTACCAGGGCAGCGCGTCCGGTCCGCTCCGGGTCCCGCCGGCTCCCGCAGTCATCGACGCCGAGGTGTGGCCCGGCGTCGCCCGTCCTCCTGCCGGAGCCAGGGCGGCCCTGGCCGGAAAAGCCGCGGGCGCCTTGTTCCGGAGTGCCGCCCGGCGGCTGCCGCTGCGGGTCGAGTACCCGGACGGGTCCGTGCTGGGAACGGGCGACGCCGGCTCGCCGGTGATGACCATGGTCAGGCCGGCGGACTTCGACACCCGCATCGGCGACAACGGCCTGATCGGACTGGGGGAGTCCTTCATGGCGGGGGACTGGGAAGCGTCGGATCTCGCCGCCGTCCTGGAGGTGTTCGCCTCCTCGGTGGACACGCTCATCCCCGTGCCGCTGCAGAAGCTGCGGAGCCTGTACTTGCCGCGGGCGCCCCGCCAGGAACGGAACACGGAGCAGAACACCCGGGGCAACATCTCGCGCCATTACGACCTCTCCAACGAGCTGTTCTCCAACTTCCTTGACACCACCATGAGCTACTCGTCGGCGCTTTTCACCGACGGGGCCGGCCGCTTGCCGGAAGTCGGCTGGGACGCGCTGGCATCCGCCCAGCAGGCCAAGATCGACAGGCTGCTGGACAAAGCCGGAGTGGGCGAGGGGACCCGGCTGCTGGAGATCGGGACGGGCTGGGGCGAGCTGGCCCTGCGCGCGGCCGCCCGCGGCGCCACCGTGTATTCGGTCACGCTGTCCAGCGAGCAGCAGGCGCTGGCGCAGCAGCGCATTGAGAAGGCCGGCTACTCGGGCCAGGTCACCGTGGCACTGCAGGATTACCGCGCGGTGGAGGGCGAATACGACGCCGTGGTCTCCGTCGAGATGATCGAAGCGGTGGGCTATGAGTACTGGCCGGTCTATTTCCAGACCATCGACAGGGTGCTGGCTCCGGGCGGAAAGGTGGCCATCCAGGCCATCACCATGCCGCACGGCCGCATGCTTGCCACGCGGAACGCCTACACGTGGGTGCACAAATACATCTTCCCCGGCGGGTTCCTTCCCTCCGTGCGGGCGATCGAGAGCGTCACCGAGCAGCACACGACGCTCCGTGTCCGGGAACGCCGGGGGATGGGTGACCACTACGCGGCCACGCTGCGGCTCTGGGAGGAACGGTTCCTGGCCCGGTCCCGTGAAGTGGGGGAGCTCGGGTTCGACGAAGTTTTCCAGCGGATGTGGCTGTTCTACCTGTGCTATTCCCGGGCCGGCTTCCAGTCCGGCTACCTGGACGTGCAGCAGATCGTGCTGGACCGCCGGGAGGCCCAGCTCTAATCCGGCGTTTCCTTAATCACAGGAGGGACCCTGAAGCGTGCTTCAGGGTCCCTTTCTTGTGTCCGGGGCCACCCGATGTGCTGCCGTCCGGCACCCGCGACACGCCGTCTTTGAGACGACACGCTGGCGTTTAAATGTGGCTAACTACTCCACAGGGTGTGGATTTCGTCCTCGAAAAAGCCGGAATCCCGGACATTTTGAGGGCACCTGCCTGTGGATTAAAAGTGCATTAAATGACATACTTGTAATACATCATCTTGGGGTCCCGCCGGGGGCCGTGCACTACATGTAGTATCGACATACAGATTGAGCGGGGCACAGGCGAGGCCGGCATCGGACAATGGTTTCAGTCCGGCGCAGTGTCCACCGCAGCGATGAGCAGAGACTTCACAAAGTAGAGACTTCAACAAAGGGGACAGGGACCATGACCGTTACGGTTTACACGAAGCCGGCCTGTGTTCAGTGCAACGCGACGTACCGCGCGCTGGACAAAAAGGGCATCACCTACCAGAGCGTGGACATCTCCCAGGACGCGGAGGCCCTCGAGCGCCTGAAGTCCCTGGGCTACATGCAGGCTCCGGTAGTGGTCACGGACCAGGACCATTGGTCAGGGTTCCGCCCGGACAAGATCGAAGAGCTGGCGCTGAGCGCCGCCGCTTCGGTGGCCTAAGGCTTCCCACGCCGTTTCCGGCAGAGAATTCCTATGTAGGTAAGGTGACTCCCATGGCCGCGCCGGCACTTGCCGATGCGCCGGTCGCAGCCCAGGCTGCGAACACGACGCCTGTAAACAGCATGACGACTGCAAACAGGACACACAGTCACCTCATTTACTTTTCCTCGGCCTCCGAGAACACCAAGCGATTCGTTGGCAAGCTGGGTGCGGAGGCGGCCAGGATACCGCTCCATGCGAAGGATGAACCGCTCACGGCCTGCGAGCCCTTTGTGCTGGTCCTTCCCACGTACGGCGGGACGGGCGGCGAGGGCTCGGTGCCGAAGCAGGTCATCCGGTTCCTGAACAACCCGCAGAACCGGCGCCTGATCAGGGGCGTGATCGGGGCGGGAAACACGAATTTCGGGGATAACTATTGCATGGCGGGGGACATCATCGCCGCCAAATGCAAGGTCCCCCACCTATACAGGTTCGAACTCATGGGCACGCCTGAAGACGTCTCCCGTGTACAAGAAGGATTGGAAGAGTTTTGGACACGACTGTCGCAGACACACCAGTAACTGAGGGCGCAGGCTCGAAGGGGGCCACCGCCGTCGAACAGCAGAAGAAGCCCGAAATGCCGGCCGCCTACAAGGGCCTGGGCTACCACGAACTCAACGCCATGCTGAACCTCTACGGTCCCAACGGGGAGATCCAGTTCGAGGCCGACCGCGAGGCTGCGCACCAGTACTTCCTGCAGCACGTGAACAACAACACCGTGTTCTTCCACGACCTCGAGGAAAAGCTCGACTACCTCGTCAAGAACGAGTACTACGAGCGCGAAACCCTCGACCAGTACACGATGAACTTCATTCGCGAACTCTACAACCGCGCGTACAAGAAGAAGTTCCGCTTCGAGACCTTCCTGGGCGCCTTCAAGTTCTACACCTCCTACACGCTGAAGACGTTTGACGGCAAGCGCTTCCTGGAGCGCTACGAGGACCGCGTCTGCATGGTGGCCCTGCACCTGGCCCGCGGCGACGAGAAGCTGGCCACCCAGATGGTGGACGAGATCATCGAAGGCCGCTTCCAGCCGGCCACCCCGACGTTCCTGAACGCCGGCAAGAAGCAGCGCGGCGAACTGGTCTCCTGCTTCCTGCTCCGCATCGAAGACAACATGGAGTCGATCGGCCGCTCCATCAACTCCGCGCTGCAGCTGTCCAAGCGCGGCGGCGGCGTCGCCTTCGCGCTGACCAACATCCGCGAGGTCGGTGCCCCGATCAAGCAGATCGAGAACCAGTCCTCGGGCGTCATCCCCGTGATGAAGCTCCTCGAGGACAGCTTTTCCTACGCCAACCAGCTCGGTGCCCGCCAGGGTGCCGGTGCCGTGTACCTGCACGCGCACCACCCGGACATCTACCGGTTCCTGGACACCAAGCGGGAGAACGCGGACGAGAAGATCCGTATCAAGACCCTCTCCCTCGGCGTCGTGATCCCGGACATCACGTTCGAGCTGGCCAAGAAGGACGAGGACATGTACCTGTTCTCGCCCTACGACGTCGAGCGCGTCTACGGGATGCCGTTCTCGGACGTTTCGGTCACCGAGAAGTACTACGAGATGGTGGACGATTCCCGGATCAAGAAGACCAAGATCAAGGCGCGCGAGTTCTTCCAGACCCTCGCCGAGATCCAGTTCGAATCCGGCTACCCGTACATCATGTTCGAGGACACCGTGAACCGGGAAAACCCGATTGACGGCAAGATCATCATGTCCAACCTGTGCTCCGAGATCCTCCAGGTCTCGCAGCCCACGACGTACCACGATGACCTGTCCTACGACCAGACCGGCAAGGACATCTCCTGCAACCTGGGCTCGCTGAACATCGCGAAGACGATGGACTCGCCGGACTTCGGCCTGACCATCGAGACGGCCATCCGCTCGCTCTCGGCTGTGTCGGACATGTCCAACATCACCTCGGTGCCGTCCATCGCCCGCGGCAACGACCAGAGCCACGCCATCGGCCTGGGCCAGATGAACCTGCACGGCTACCTGGCACGTGAGCGGGTCCACTACGGTTCCGAAGAGGGCCTGGACTTCACCAACATCTACTTCTACTCGGTGGTGTACCACGCCGTCCGCGCCTCGAATCTGCTGTCCATCCAGACCGGCCAGACCTTCGGCGGCTTCGAGAAGTCCAAGTACGCCTCGGGCGAGTTCTTCGACAAGTACACGGAGCAGGAGTGGGTGCCGCAGACCGAGAAGGTCAAGGAGCTGTTCAAGAACATCCACATCCCCACGCAGGATGACTGGCGCGAGCTGAAGGCTTCCGTCATGGAGCACGGCATCTACAACCAGAACCTGCAGGCTGTTCCGCCGACCGGCTCGATCTCCTACATCAACAACTCCACCTCCTCCATCCACCCGGTGGCGTCCAAGATTGAGATCCGCAAGGAAGGCAAGCTGGGCCGCGTGTACTACCCGGCGCCGTACCTGACGAACGACAACCTGGAGTACTACCAGGACGCGTACGAGATCGGTTACGAGAAGGTCATCGACACGTACGCCGCTGCCACGCAGCACGTGGACCAGGGCCTGTCCCTGACGCTGTTCTTCAAGGACACCGCCACCACGCGCGACATCAACAAGGCCCAGATCTACGCCTGGAAGAAGGGCATAAAGACCATCTACTACATCCGTCTCCGCCAGCTCGCGCTGGAAGGGACTGAGGTGGACGGCTGCGTCAGCTGCATGCTTTAATCTTCAACTAAATCGTGCCAGTACGACGGCGGGTGCCCGCCCGCCGTCGTACGCTTAATTTCAAGAACAACCCAACGTTTAGGGGATGACATGACCGAAAAGGTCAAGCTGCTTAGCCACGTCGAGGCGATCAACTGGAACCGCATCCAGGACGACAAGGACGTGGATGTCTGGAACCGCCTGGTCAATAACTTCTGGCTGCCGGAGAAGATCCCGCTGTCCAACGACGTGCAGTCGTGGGCCACTCTGACCCCGGATGAGCAGCAGCTCACCATGCGCGTGTTCACCGGCCTGACCCTGCTGGACACCATCCAGGGCACCGTCGGCGCCGTATCGCTGATTCCGGACGCGATCACGCCGCACGAGGAGGCCGTCTACACGAACATCGCCTTCATGGAGTCCGTGCACGCGAAGAGCTACTCCTCCATCTTCTCCACGCTGGCCTCCACCAAGGAGATCGACGAGGCATTCCGCTGGTCCACCGAGAACGTGAACCTTCAGAAGAAGGCCCAGATCGTCATGGACTACTACCAGGGCGACGACCCCCTGAAGCGCAAGGTGGCCTCCACACTGCTGGAGAGCTTCCTGTTCTACTCCGGCTTCTACTTGCCGATGTACTGGTCTTCACGGGCCAAGCTGACGAACACGGCCGACCTGATCCGTCTGATCATCCGCGATGAGGCCGTCCACGGCTACTACATCGGCTACAAGTTCCAGAAGGGCCTGGAGGGCCTGTCCGAGGAGCGCAAGCAGGAGATCAAGGACTACACGTTCGAGCTGCTCTTCGAGCTGTACGAGAACGAAGTCCAGTACACGCACGACCTCTACGACTCCGTCGGCCTGGCCGAGGACGTCAAGAAGTTCCTGCACTACAACGCCAACAAGGCGCTGATGAACCTAGGCTACGAGGCCATGTTCCCGGCCTCCGTCACCGACGTGAACCCGGCCATCCTGTCGGCCCTGTCGCCGAACGCTGACGAGAACCACGACTTCTTCTCGGGTTCGGGTTCGTCGTATGTGATCGGCAAGGCTGTCAACACTGAGGATGACGACTGGGACTTCTAGTCTTCTTGTAGATGGACAACCTATTTGGTCCTTTGGACAACCTAGTTGGTCCTCGGTTTCTAGTTGCCAAGATAGTTGGCATGTATGACAAGTTAGGTTGGCAATTGACGTGGCATCCGTGATAACTCACGGCGGCCAGGTAGAGTCGCGGCTTATGCCAAAACCAGGATGTACAAGTTTCACTGGACCACCGGAGGGGGCGGAGTGGCAGAGTCCGTTTGGACCCATCCGAATAAGGAGTGGGAGGAGACATTGGACCTGGCCCGGCGTCTCGGGTGGTCCAGTGAGAAGGCGACAAGTCACGGTGGCTTGACTTTGATTTGCCCGGGCGCTGATCCGAACCACAAGATTCGGGTATTTTCGACCGGCAAGGGGGCGGAGGACGTAGCGCGTACATCCCGCAAAAAGGTCAAGCGGTGTGAACATGGTGACCTCAGCGGCCCTCTCGGTCGGGCAGAGACCGCGCTGGAGGACGCTGCGAGGCTCCTCAAGGCGGCCAGCGCTCTTCTGGACCGGGACGACGCAGAGCAGCACATGCTTGAAATCTTGGAGCTTGCCTCCGAGCAGCTTGCCGAGGCGGAGGCGGCCTTCGATGAGGCCAACCGGAGCTTCGACCATGCTAAAGGCCTGGTTGGTGAGCTTTTGGGCGCCGATGGCGCCGACGTCGCCTCCTCCCAGCTGCTAGGAACCGCAAGTTCTCAACTTCGGACAGCCGAGCTCACGCTCAGGGATCTGCCCCCAAAGGATGCAGAAGTTGAGCGGCTGGGTGCCCGGCTGGACGCGTTGAAGACACAACGTGACGCACTTCGAGTACGGATGAATCGTTACGGGACTGTACGTAAAGATGGCGGATAGTCGGTTGGCAGTTGCCAACTCCCTGTGCGATAGTTAGGGAAAGCTATAGATCTGGGGAGCCAAAATGGTTGAAGTAACTCTGCGCGTATCCGGTATCGATCTAGACTCTGAAGCCACTGAAAACGTCCTGGCCGAACAATTCCCCGACACGATCTGGGAAACGATTGATGGCATGATCACGGTGACTGCTTTCGTTGAGCGCAATGGTGCGGTCGCCGAGATCATCGATGTTGCCCATCGCCTGGAAAAGCAGTTGAACGGTCTTAAAGTCGTGGGTGTGCACCGCGACTTGGTCGGTATATCGGACATCGCTCTACGCGCCGGCGTCAGCCGCGAAGGGGCGCGAAAGTGGACGATGGCCAAGGATTTTCCGGTGCCCTTTGACTACGTCGGTGCCGGCTCGATGAAGATATGGGCGTGGACGGAAATTGCCGCCTGGCTCAAGTTTGCCCGCGCACTTGACTTGGAAGAAGATCTTCCAAGCCTTGAGCTGATGACCCAGATTGAGAATTGCTTGATGCGCAATCCTGATCACACAACTGTTCAATGGCATCAGGCCTCGATCAAGTTGCCTTCGGTTCAGCCGAAGTTCCAAACCGTTTTGCCAGCCGTCCGCGTTAGCGCGGGCGGCCGTGCCCAGAAGGCCGTAACAGCTGTTTACGACCTTGTGGGGGCGGCCGCCCATGTCTAGCAAATTGAATCGGAGATATTGTGACCTTGCTGCGGATCCACGCTGAGCCGGAGGACGCTGCCGTAAACCCCTCTGACGTAGCTGCCCTCGTAGCCGCGACCGAACCAGTGGAAGTCCGTCTGGATGAAGTCCATGCCGGGCCTGTCCAAAGCGCTGCCGCTGACATGACCGTGAGGCTAGTTCGCGGCGAGCCCGGCTTCGCCTACGATCCCGCAGCGGACGTCCTGTTGGTTCGACTGGAACACGTACTGAGCTGCTTTGCTGGCCAGGACGAAGACAACGCGACAACTATCCGGGCCAACCACATCGTGGCGTTCAATGTTCTTGGGGAGCTAAATGTCCATGCCGCAACAGTTTCGGCTTGGATTGAGACCAATGTCTACTTCATCGCTTACCCCTACATCCGTCAGTTCTTCACTCAAATGACTGCAGCACTCGGCCTGCCGCCGGTGGTTCTCGGTTATATGAAACGAGACGAGTGGCCATTCGCGGACGCAACGTCAGAGACCGGAGCTCCTGCGGAAGAAGAACCTGTCAACGCGAACTAGCAGTTGCAGCCCTTAGCTCACATTGGGCAAACGACGAACGAAGCAGTCGCTCTGCGGCATGAGCCGCTCCGATCTAGAAACCCGGAGTGCGGTTGAACGTCGCTCGATGTTGCAGCTCGCTCTCGATGAGCTGCCAGACCCCGGAACATCTGAGCTACTTAGAGGTGACAGCTACATGTGAGGGGGGATGGAGGGTGCGGGGGTGGGGCCTTCAGAATATGGACAACTAACGTGGCAACATCCAGCCCGACGGAGCGCTTTGGGCCCCGCGATGGGATCTCACCGCAAAACAGCTGGCCTCAGGCCAGGTAGCTGTCATCTACTATCGATGTGAGATGTCGACCTAGCTGGAAGAGTGCAACACCTATTTGGAAGAAGTGCATCGTCTGGTGGAAAGTTCCAGGTAGCTGGCACCAGGTCCCTGCACAGTGAGTCTTGAAGGGCCCTTTTTGTGAGCCACTTTCAGCAGCTCATGGTTTGACGATCAGGCAGGGTACTGGGTCCATTGTCCAGAGCACGCACTTTTCGGGATGGATACGGCGGCCACACTAATCGAGCGGTTCGATGCAGACAACGGGCGATGTTCTACGGAAGGTGGGAATATGGTCGTCGCGCACCTGGATCCAGAAGACCGCCGAGGAGCCGACCTCACAGGACTCAAGCATCAGTAGTTGCAACGCTTCGCCGTCACGACGAAGCTGCGAGAATCCTGCATCCAGGAAATCCACTAACGGCGGGGTCGCCGCCATCGTTCGTGAGATGGTTCGGTCGTCTAGATTGACGACGTACTGGCTCCCTGTAGCTGTCGTGATCAGGAAACGTCCAGTGCTGTCGTTGGAGATTGAGCGCGGCATACGGCGAGCCTATAGCGGCTGCAGAGCAGTCGGGGATAGCTGTTTTCGATTCCACGAATCTCGGACTAGACGGACGCTACGGGCCCAGCGGCTACCGCCGAAGCACCAGCATGATCGCTGCTTCGCTCAGCGAGGGTGCTCACTGCCAATGAAGCAGGGAGAAGTTCGGCAAACTTCAGTGTCCTGAGCGCACGCTCATCAACCTGCGGCAGGAGCCTTTGCGGCTCGTCTTGAAGCGCACACCGGATCTCGCGCATGGCCTCAGCCAGAGCCGGAGCGGTGGTGTCGCCCCGCAATCCGATTTGCCAGTTGTTGTAGGCCCGCGATTCGTCGAGCAGCTCAGGTGCCAGGTCAAGCAGCCCCGCCACCAGGACAGCGTTCGCACGGGCTCCGGCCCAAGTCCACCAGCGAAGTCTCCCGTTCGGTTCACGGATCATGACGGTGGAATCATCGGACACCCGGTGTGCATATTCTTCCCGGAGTTCGTTCAGCTTGGTCAGAGCCCTTTTGGACAGCCGCACGCCGGCGGGAGTGGCTCCGAGGAGCACCCGCCGCGTCGCATCGCTCAGGGCATAGGACTCGGGCTGCGGCATGCTTGACCATTTGGAGTCAGCGGCGTTTGCCGACGGTTCGACGTAGGCGCGGTGGCGCTTCCAATCGACGTAGTTCACCTGCCATGCCCTGCCTCCGAGAGTAAGGAGCCGAGGACCATCGACTTTGCGCTGGAGCACCAGCGGGTCAACGGAGCCGACTTCCTCGCGCCCGTGCAGAATGACTACCTGCGGGTCCGCTGTGAACACGGCCATGAGGTCCCGGTAGTGGATGCCGCCGTACTTGCGCTCAGCTTCAGGACCCATGAAGAGCATCCCTTGGTCTGAATCGAGGTGTCCCGATTCCACCAGCCCTGCGGCAATCGCCTGCCACTCGACCGGCGAGGCGAGCCCGAGTCCGGAGAACCACTCCTCCCAGGTGTTGGCTCCCACCCGACGCTCCTGCAGCGTCAACCCCAGGAGTTGTTGTGCCGCGACGTGCAAGGGCGACGGCGGGGGAACGACCGGCTCCACATAGCCCTCTGACCACAGCAGCATAAGTCCGCAGGCGCGCAGGAATTGCGCGTCGTCGGTGGACAGGAACAGCATGTTCCGCTCAGTCCCCGGTCTGCGACCGGTGCGGCCGAGCCGCTGCAGTACCGAGGCTACGGTGCGCGGTGCACCGATCTGGACGACCCTGTCGAGGTCGCCCACGTCGATGCCGAGTTCTAGGGTCGAGGTGGACACAATGACGCAGTTGCGGGCCTGCGAGAACGCGGCTTCCGCCTGCCTTCGGGAATCCACGGACAAGGATGAGTGCGAAACGAAAGTCTCCACTTCAAGGTCGCGCAGCCCGAGCGATACCTTTTCCACCGTCCGCCGCGAATCGGCAAAGACGAGCCGCTTCTCACCGCGATGCAGAGCAGAAATCACCTTGGCCGCATTCAGGTCGCTACCCACGAAATCTAGCTGCATCTCCGGTACGGGCGCAGAGCCCCCGTCCGGAGAGATGACGGATGCGGGTATCTCCGAGATCCGATTGCTGCCTTGCAGCCACGTCAAGAGCTCCGGGGCGTTGCCTACCGTCGCGGACAGTCCAATCCGTTGGAGCGGACGGCCCGCCAGCTTAGAGATGCGTTCCACAACTCCCAGCAGGTGCCAACCCCGATCGTCCCCGGCAAAGGCATGGACCTCGTCGACGACGATGGCACGTACATCTGCAAAGAGTTGCCGCGGATCCGCCAGGGTGGAGACCAACATGGATTCGAGCGATTCCGGGGTCGTCAGCAGGATGTCCGGACGCTCGAAGACCTGGCGTTTGCGGACTCCTGCGGTGGTGTCTCCATGCCGTACCGCCGCGGTGCGTCCGAGCCATCCGGCGTAGGAAGCGACCCGTGGCTCCAGATTGTTTAGCAATGCGCGCAGGGGACACACGTAGAGGACAGACGTCCCTGTCCACGCCTCCTCAGCCATACGGGTCAGCAGCGGGAACAATGCTGCCTCGGTCTTGCCGCCGGCTGTGGGAGCCAGAAGCAGGCAATCGTTCCCGCCCAGGACGGGACCGACGGACTCTGACTGCAGCGGCCGCAGGCCGCCCCATCCCAGCGTGTTGGCGATGTGGTGCTGGACCACCGTGTGGAGTGCGTCGAACCCCGCGAGCTGGGTCATAGGTTGAGTTCGACGTCGTCCGCGGTCGCCGCGTACCCGCCGGCCACTCCGACGGTGCCGCCAACGGCGTTGCGTTCCTCGGGGCTTAGGTCCTCGCAGGCGAGGGTCAAGGCGTAGTGCTGGCGCGGGTCGAAGTCATCGAACTGGTCAACACGGTCCAACACGTCGCCGATGAGTTTCTTTAGGAAGATCCTTGGCGCGATGCCCACCTTGCCGCCCAGCCCGCCGGCCACGGCGTCTGCCAGATCGGAGATGTAGGGATCGTCGACGAGCTGGCGGATACGGTCAGGAGCATCGGCACCGAGAAGATAGAGGTCCCGTACCTTGATGCCCAACGCTTCGAGCGCTTCACGGTTGAAGCCTGCCAAACGGATCTGTACGGCTCGAGGGTTATCGAAGCGCGAATCGGTGCCGAAATCCGTGGCCAGCCGTTGGGCCAGGGGCGCCAGACGTGGCACCCCGGAAGGCCCTGTGAAGAAAGCCGGTGTTCCGGTCAGGACTAGATACAGGCCGGGGAACCGACCGGAATCCACTTCGTCCATGAGCTGCCGCAGGGCGTTGAGGGCTTTGTCCCGCACATCCGAGCGCATTCGTTGCAGGGTCTCGACCTCGTCCAAAACCACCAGCAGGCCAGGATGCCCGGCGTCGCGCAGGATCAGCAGGAGACCCTGCAGGAATCCCAAGGCGCCGAAGTGGTCAAGATCGCCACGGATTCCGGCCCCGCGCTTGGCCGAAGCGCCCACATGGGGCTGGCCACCGAGCCAGGCGGCAAGCCCGTCCGCAACGGCAGCATCTCCAGCGGCTACGGCTGCCCGGTAACCGCGGAGTGCCTGGGCGAAGGCAGGTGTCTTCGCACTCACCTCGGCCAAACGCCGGTCCAGCAACTCATCCGCGGCGGCCGCCAAGTCACCCGCCGGAGCGGTAGCCAGTGCGGGGTCTGCGGCGATGGCATCGTCCTCGAGGGTGAACAACCAGGCATCCAGGACGGAACGGAACGCGCTGGGCGCCACCGAAGCAGTACGCAGCGATTCGGTAATCCGCCGGTAGACGGTCTCAAGCTTGTGCAGCGGGGTCTCGGTCTCGGAAATCTGCACTTCGGCGGCGGCGAAACCCTTCCTCAGGGCCTTCTCCGCAAGATGGCGGGTGTAGAAGGTCTTACCCGTGCCGTACTCACCGCGGACTGCCTTGACCACGGCACCACTACCCGCGACCGTCTCAAGTTCCTCCTCGACGGCGCGCTGGAAGCGATCCAGACCGACGGCGAGCAGATCGAGCCCGTTGGAAGGAACCGTGCCACGCCGCAGCGCGTCGATCACTTCGCGGCGCCTGCGCGGAGAGACGTCAGCCACGATCTGTCACCCCGAACTGTTCACGGAGCAGGCGTGCGTCCAGGACCAGGATGGAACCGTCGACACGCAACACCCCGTAGCCTTCGACGTTGAGCAGCTTCTGCAGTTGGGCCACCGCCCCTTCCATGCGCGTGGGGGCTACCTGAAGAACGACGGCGGCCGTCTCCTTGACCAGCCGGGTCCCCGGCGCAGCGGCCAGGGCATCCAGCAGCGTAGCGACTTGGCTATCGGCAACGGCGAGTCGGCCGGCGATCGCTTTCTGCGCCTTGAACGTGCCAGAAGATACGACGGCGGCTCCGATCCCCGGCGCGGCGGGGACCGGGTCGGGGGAGTCGAGGATGTCGAGCATTGATGGGGTGTTGTCCTGGGCTGTCTTCGTCAGCCCGGCACCGGGAGTTGCCAGGCGCGCCGTGGGGCCGCTGGCTGCGACCGACCACCACAGCGGTTCCTGTGACGGCGCCAGCTTCCATCCGTCGGGGACGTTATCGCCGGGAACCAACACAACGATGGGAACCACTACCTCGGCGGGGGAAGCGCCTCCGTGGTATCCGGCCTTGATTGGTCCGTAGCGCAGGGTTTCGTCGACGGCGAGTACTGCGCTGCCGCCTTCGGTCAGGACACGGCGGCCCTGGACCAACACCTCGTCGTCACCGGCGTGAGGTTCCGGTGTCCGGGACCGTGCGCTGCTCGTTTCGCCGAACGCGCGCAGTTCCCCGCGGCGGCGCTCCACGATGTGCCCATGATCGGACGTCATGACCACGGTGCGTCCGGCAGCCATCGCGGCGGATAGCAACGGTCGCAGGTGCCGGATGGTGTCAGGCGTCCACGTGGTTCCGGCCGGGTCGCTCTTGTCCAGGGCGTCGTCGATGGTGTTCAGAACGCAGGCCACGAGCCGTGTCTGTGAGTCGGCGATGGAAACGGATATGTCATCTTGCAAGGCCAACCCTGGACGCGACGAATCCAGGGGAGCCTTGTGGAAGAGCACGGACCGGGCGATCCCGCCGGCTTTCGCCATTGCGGCGAAGCCTGACAGTTCGCGGGACTGTCCGCCCGAGGTCAGCTCGCCGCTAAACAGGGACGCGCGGCTGAGGTTCGTGAGTGTCGGGAGCACGGCCACGGCAGACCCGCGACGTTCTGCGGCAGCAGGGATGGCCTCGGACCAGCCCTCGTTGCCGTGCAGCACGGTGGAGGTCAGTTCCGTGGCGGTGGCGGCGCTCATGCCGTCGAGGATCAGCAGCAGGGTGTTTTTCGCCCGCGCCAGCGGCAGCACCACCGAGGGCAGTAACCGCTCCAGATGCCAGACCTGGTCTCCGGCGCCGTCCAAACGGCCCGTCGTCCGGCCCTCATCTGAGGCGATTGACGCGGCCAGCAGGCGTGCGAAGGCCCGGTCGTGGTCGTGGCGCCGTTGCTCTGTGAGTCGCAGGACGGCGCCGAGACCTTCAGCCAAAAGCTGGTCGCTGACGCCTCCCACCGCGTCGTTGTACGCGGCATCGACCCACGCATGGTCGCGGGCGTGAAGTTGCACCGCGGCGGCGAAACTGTCCGGCAGCATGTCGTCTCCGCTGAGCCAGCGGGCCAGCCGGACGGCGGCACGGAACGGATCCACCCGGGGATCCCGGGCGTTCCCTCGTAACGGATAGGCCAGGCGGTGGGCTTCCACCCTCGACCAGGCCTGCTCCACGGCGTCGATCCCCGATGATGGGAAGGAGCGGAGCGATTCGGCGAGCCGGCGCAGTGACGCGGTGAGCCCGGCGGGCAGCAGCTGCGAATCGCTTCCCAAGCTGGCTGCCTGGATCTTGCCCAGCAACCTGTCAGCGGCCTGCAGCGCGGCATGGCCTTCCTGCCAGCGCGCCGGATCGTCCAGCTGAGCTTCGACAACGCTGCGCGCAACCTTGCCCAGCGCCGCTAGCATGGGCGGAGTGACCGCTTCGACGGAACCAGTCCACAGGTGTTCGAGCCGGGCCAGTGCCAGCTGGGTGAGCTGCTGCTCCTGGGCAGTCTGTCCGGCCGTGCCGGTCAGTACATTGAGCACAATTCCGATCGGGACCGCCTCGGCGGCCCTGCCGGAGAGTAGCAAACGCAGCAGCGGTGTGCCTGCCTGCCCCGCGCGGTCGGTCAGCCACTGGAGGACAGCGTCGGCGAGTTCATCTCCGCCGAATTCGCGCAGGTCCGCCATGCGGTCCGCGGCGTCGGATCTCGTGGTCCAGTCCAGAACGCTGAGGGCGTCCACCGGACCGCGCTGCAGTGCCAACTGCCGCTCCGCAACGGAGCCGAAGGCATGATCGATGGTCAATACGGCACCCAGGGCGACGGGCCACCCTTCGTCGGGAGTGATGCGCAATAAGCCCTGCGCCACTGGCAACCGCTGCTTCAGCGTGGATAACGCGCGATCGATCCGGTCGGCGCCGAAACGATCTTTAAGGGCCTCCCAGGCTCCCGGCGTCTGGAGCCTTTGATGCGCGAAATGCCCGAGGATACCGGCACCCAGGTCTTCCTCCGGCCGATCGGTCAGGATCACGAGCCATTCCCCACCAGAGCGGTTGCGCAAAGCATCCCGGATGGCCAACGAGGAGACGCAGGGCAGGACGTGGACGGGTTCCCCGGAATCCACGAAGCGTCGTTCGGCGCGTGGGTCCGGGACCGCACGCAGGCCGATCACTCGCTGGCTGCCGTGCTTGCGGGCCGCGGAGATTAGAGAACGGACGACGGCGGTGCTCACCGTTGCCTGAATGGACGTCTGGACACTCACTCGACGATCCTCCACTGCACTTCAATGCGGCGGTTCGGGTTGTTCCGGATGAAGGTCTGCAGCTCGGACACCGCGCTGTCGGCGCCGACGGCCGTGCGCCAATTCCCCCCAGGAATGGCGGGCGGTGCCACGGTGGGTGGAAGGACAACATCGTCTGGCTTTGGGCTTGCCGGGGGATTAACCGGAGTGACAGGAACCGGTGAAACCGGCGGCAGGACCGGCGCTGGCGTGACGGGTGCGCTGGCGAGCCACTCAAATATTTCATCGCCGGCGTTCTTGAGCGCCGCCGCGCATGGGTAGGCGTGCTCCTGGCCGTTTAGTGCGGTGGTGAGATGGTCCAGGATGGCTTGGGCGCCATCGGCGCGATTACCTTGGCCGGCGGCGGCCTCGCGGACGGGCGTCAGCCGGTTCCACGAGAAGTCCGACAAAGCCGCGGAAACGTCCCTTGCGCAGGCCAAGGACGCCGCAGCTTCCTGCGGGGTGGCCGGGAGGTCCAGCCCGGCGAGGGTCTGGATCAGTGTCACGCCGTTCTGGTGCTGCAAAGCACCGAGGGCCTTCGCAATCCCGCCGGCTAGCACCAAACGATCTCCCCCATCTGTCTTGAGCCGCGTGGCGGCAGACTCCAACGCACTAACCAGCGCGTCCGCGTCGACGACGCGCGTGCGTGCAAACGCGCGCGTAGCCTCAGCAAGGGTGGCAACTGCGGCAGGGGTGCGGTACTTGGGGGCCTCGATCGCGAACACGCGGCCCGCGGTGGCCCTGGCGGCCTCCCATTCCTGTTCGGTCGGCATGGGCTGCGGCCGCAGTTCCATGCTTGGCTGGAGCAATCCCGGCGACGGAGCAGCCGGCAGTGCACCGCCGTGGTTGAACCAGGCACGCTGGCGCAGCAGACCCCACGCAATCACTATCAGGTCGGAGACTTCATTGCGCAGCCCGTGGGCCGGTTCGACCCCGTCGATGATCTCGCGCAACTTCGAAACCGTGACGGCATCGTCGTTGCCGATGCCCGCACGCGAGAGTCCTCGCTCAAGCGCGACGCCCCAAGGACCGAAACGTCCGTCACCAAAGAGGAAGTGGGTTTCCCCCGCGAGCCCAACCTCGAGCGGGTTGGCGATCCGGCGGACCGTCCGTGCGTCTCCAGGGTAAGGGGCGCGACCCTCCGGTTCGGCGGCCGCGGCCTCCAAAGCCGAGGCGACAGCCTTGAGGTCGGCAACCCTGACCTCGATGTCTTCCGGCTCGAAGCGCGGGTGACCCGGGTACGCGGATTCGAACGCACGGTTCACGAGTTGCCTGAAGCCTGCGCCGAGGGTGGCCCCGACGGGGGGCTGCGGGACGTATTCCGGGTCAAGTGAATACAGGACCTCCACGTGCGCGGGGTCCTCGAGCAGGGCCCCGCGTGCGGGGGTCGCTGCTCCGTAAGCCTGCTGGATGATACGTAGCAATCCCTCGCGCAGGGCCGCCTGCTGAGATTCGAGGATACCCCGGGCCTGTTGGCGGTCGACTTCGCTGAGGTGATTGGCGTGGCTGTTCCACCGGTCTCCGGTGCCCTCCAGCAACCAGTCGAGCACTACGAGTCGACGCAAGTCGCGCATGGATTCTGCGGAGAGGAAACGTGGCAACCAGACCAGAGTTCGCGAAGTGAAATTGCGGGCGCGCAAGTTCTCGATGCGCTCGATGTCTTCGGTGGCGGTGTGCTGTTGTTCATCGAAGGGGTGGTCGATGACGAAGCGCCACGCACCAGCCCCGGAACGGAAATGCTCATCCGTGAGCCAGCCCGCGTCGCGCACGTTGCCAAAGACCAGTTCGACCTCGCGCTTGGAGCCACGCCACACGACGGGCTGGCGGTAAACATTCCAGGCATCGGGGTCGCCGAGTTCCAGACCGAGCCCTTCAGCGACCAGCTTGCGAATCAGTTCGCGTTGGCGCCCGGGGTTGTCCTCGCCCTTGGCCTTTTCAACGATCGATTCGTAGTCCACATTGGACAGCTGGACCCGGATGATGGGGTTCAACGGTTCGGAACCCACATGGATTTCGGGCACCTCGCGGGACCAATTTTTCACCTTGGCCAGCACGATGTTGGCCTCGCCACCCGGCAGCGGGGACGCGATCGAGCCGTGGTTGAGCGAGGCGAGCCGTGCCGCGGTCAGCGCCTTCAGGGCGGGGACGTTGGGGGCCACAGCTGAGAGCAGCAGTGTTTTGGCGAGCCGGTCATCCGCGCGGAATGCGGGCGTCAGCCGGGAGGGATCCTGCAGGTCGGATGCGGCCAGGTGGTGGGTGGAGAGAATCTTGGGCAGCAGCTTGTCCTGGTACAGCTGGGTGGCAGAACGGAAGAGCGCCGCAGCCTGCGCGTCAAGGGCCGCCCCGGCCTGACCCTTGACGATGTAATCGAAGCTGTCCCCGACAGGGATGACCTCCTCGATGCTCATGGTGTTCCGGCGGTCAACCAGCATCTGCTGCATGACCTTGAGCGCGGTGCGGTCGCGCTGCATGACGCTGGCCAAGGAGCGCAAGGTGGAGACCAGAGCGGGGGCAAAGGGGTAGGTGAGCCGGAAGGCTTTCTCATCCGAACCACGGTGCTGGTCATCAGAGTTGACCCCGTCGAGCAACACATCCCAGACTTTCGGATTGCGGTCCAACCGGGTGAACGCATCGTCGACGGACTGCCTGGCGGCGTCGTCCGTGGGCTTCAGGAGGCGCTTGCTGGCGACGAACGGGAGGTTGTCATCGCCCAGTTCGATCTTTGCAAAGCGTCCTTCCTGGTGCCGGAACGCGGATTCGAGTGCCTCCTGCTGGACACCGTTGGCACCGGCGTCTGCGAACCACTTGCGCAGGTCCATCTGCCGGGCCACGAATGAGATCAGGGGGGCCTCGAGGCTGCCATAGGAACCTTCCACCAGTTTGGTCAGTTTCTGGGATTCGCGGCGGAAGAACTCGGGTTCGTGCATGCCAAAGGCGAGCCAGAGGACCAGTTCGTCGAGGAAGAGGACGACGGCGTCATACCCTAGCGACTTGGCGTGAGAGGACATGGCGGCAAGACCGGTATCCAGGTCAACGTACGCGCCCGACCGGACAAACGCCTTGAAGTACGTCCCCACCAAATCACCGACCAGCGACTGCCGCTCCACACTTTGTACGGAGGCGGTGCGAGCCGCGTGGTAGCGGTCCAGGTCCCAGCCGCTGGAGCCGAGCAGGCCGGAGAACTCGTCAAATTCGTCGTCGGCCGCATAGCCTCCAAGACCCTGGAAGAACGCGCTGTCCCCGATTTGCTGGCGCAGGTTCTCCGCGTCCTCAAGGAGGGCATCGGATGCGAAGAGAGCAGGCAAGGACGCGCCGGGGTGAGCGGTCTGGATGTGCCGGACGTAGGCGTCGAAGATGACCTGTTCCATCGACTGGCCGTCCAAGAAATGGAATGCCAGTGGCAGTATGTTCCTGCCGGACAGGACAGCGTCGTGCCGGGCGACGGTCTCTTGGAGTTCGCCGACAGATCGGGCCTTTGGATCGTGGCGCAGCAGGGCATGGAGGACAGCCATAAAGTGCGACTTACCTGAGCCGAAGGACCCGGTCAGGAACGACCCGCGGTTGATTCCTGTGGTCAGCGAATCGGACACCAGTCCTAGCGCGGAATCGAAGGCGTCCACGAGTGACGGGGTGACCACGTAGTCGTCGAGGGCGTGCCGGGCGCCGTCGCCGCTGACGGCGTCGGTGAGGCGGAGGACATAGTCCTCGACGCCCGCGCGTTCGGGGATGTCGAAGACGTCGCGAAGCAGGATGGTCATGCGTTCTCCTTGATGGCGCGGCGGCTGCGCGTAGCCGGGGCGGGACGCCAGGCCTTCAGATCAGTGGTCGATACATTGAGTTGGGTCATTCGTTCCTCCAGCTGGGCAGAACAGAAATCGGCCATGCTCATGCCGAAGGTCGGGTCCAGATCGGCATGCCACTGCTTGACCCAGGGCAGCACTTCCGCCATGCCGGCAACGAGCGGAACCAATTGGCCGTCATCGGCACCTTCGCTGATCCGTTCGTCCATGATCGTAGCCAAGACAAGGAATTGCTGTGCGTGGTCCCAGCCGGACCAGCCCAAAAGCAGCGTCGGGTCGGTGGAACGCCCGGCGTCCGGGTACAGGATGAAGCGTTCCTTGGGCACGTCAAGCTTCCCGCGGGCCTGCCACCAGGAAGCCTTCCGGAAATCGGCGGTGGCGTACTTGGGCGGCACCGGGATCCTACCCACGTCCTCCCCGTTGTCCTCCCGGCGCTGCAGCTCCCACGTTTCCTCCCACGTTTCGCGCTTCCGCAGACCGGAGTCCTTGAGCCGCTGTGCAGCGAGGTAGGGGACAGCCTCGTCCGTCAACAGCCTGGTGAGGGCTTTGGCGACGTCGACGTCGACAGTTCCGTCCCATATCGCCAGGACGCTGACCAGATCTGCGTCGCGGGAAACCACGTCAGCGACCTGTGAGATGCTGCGAGCGACCGGGCGGTCGTGTGCGTCAAACCAGTACGAGCGGTCCTCGAGTCTGTCCAGGAGCCAGCCACGCAGGGCCTGTTCCTGCTGCTTTTCCCACGGCTCGGTTGCCCACCGTCGTTTGAATTCGGGTTTCTCGAGCAGACGGATGCTCGGATTGGCCTCGATGGCGTCGAGCCGACGTTGGACGAGTGCCCGATAGTCCTGTGGCCATTCGGCGGGGATTTCGGTTACCGGTGTGGAGCCGTGGCGGGAGAACCACGCCGATGAAGTGGTGCCGCTGGTGATCTGTCGTGCCAGCACGATTTCGAAGGCCCGCTGGCCGAGCTCGATCTCGGGCAGCGATTCACTCTTGTACGTAAAGTCCTCATCGATCAGTCCATAGAGGCGGTACGTCTCCCAGTCCAGTTCCTCCTGGGCCGCCACCATCTGACCAAGCAGGTTCTGGGCCAACTTCCGGGCATCCGACAGCGCAGAAGCTGTCGGTGTGGCGCTCTCCAAAACGGAGGCGGGAGACGCTGCGGCCAAAGATCGCCCGAGTGCGTCGAGGTGGCGACCCCGGTTCAGCGGGAGCGATGAAGGCATTGGGAAGTCCTGCAACGTTGTGCCCGTGAACTCATATCGAGGTTCCCATGACTCGTCACCGATGCCGCCGCCAATGCCGCCATTTCCCTTGTTGTGACTGTTCTGCTTGAGCCAGAAACAAGCGGATGAGGAATTGAGCACGCCCAGCAGGGCGAGGTGTTCGTCTTCGGATGCGCCCTCCGGCAGCTTGATGACCGGGGCGGATTGTTTGAAGACCTTCCCACCCCGGTCGAGCACAAAGTGGTTGTGCGTGGCGACGAATGCGAAAGTGATCGACAGGGGCGTCCGCATTTTCGACGAGTAGCACTCGAGGTGGTCGTACCAAGGCCGTTTTCTGTCAGCCAGGGATTGCCCAAAAATGACGCGTTGAGACAAAACCGAGCGCAATGGCCACAAGCAACTCTTTACGACAGGGTGCGTCTCAGGAATCCAGGATGGTTTGAAAACATCGTCGTACGGCCACCATATGAGGGCTCCGCCTGTGAGACCGTAATCTCGAACGTTTTCCCCAACTACAATGTTGCGTACTTGATCAAGCTGGCCGAGTGACCTAGCACGCGAGTCGGTTGTGAACCAGCCATCGTCCTCGCCGACCACGGTCGTCCGACCAATGCTGACGGACCAGTCGGACAGGTGAGCTCTGCTCTTGTTGAGTTCAGTCAAGAGACTCGAAGCACCTCCACCGCTAAGGCTCCATGGATGAGTTGCCAGTCGCTGTCGATCGAGGTCAGTGACAGAGATCCATTGGTCGCCGTAGCCGGGCTGATCGAGGCGATCGGCGATCGCCCGCCAGACTAGGCCGGTGGCGGGGTTCTCCGGCCGCCCTGGCTCGCCCTGCACTCCAAGAACGGCGCGGACGGTTTGGCTGGCGGGTCGCTGGTGCTTGCCGATCAGGATGACGGTCGGCGTGCCGTGGCCGGGGATGTAGGCGCCCGAGGTGTCGACGACCAGGCGCAGATCTTGACGGGTGAGGTACTCCTCGATGATCTTGGACCCGAACTCGCGCTTCATGAAGGAATTTGAGGTAATCTGCCCGGTCCATCCCGCGGGCTGTGAATCGGTACCGTGTTTCGCCAGACCGAAGAAGCGCTCCATGAACGGCACGGTCAAGGCATACGTTCCCTTGCACGTCTCGTATAGGTTGCGGTACGCGGCATTTAGGGTCTTGTCTTTGACTGTGATGTAGGGCGGGTTCCCGACCACTACATCGTATTGGCCCGGCTTTAGGATGCGCTTGAGCTGCTCAAGGTCTTCGGTGGCATAGGCGAATCCGGACAGCTCCGCATCGGCGTCGAAGCCTTCGAACCGGAACTCGCGCTGCACTTGGCCGTGCAACAGCGAGTCGCCGGCGGCGACGTGGAAGCTGAAGTCGGGGGCGCGTTCCAGGTCCAGCTCTCCCGTGGCCTGGAGCGCAGCGATAGTGAGCCGGAAGCGTGCGATGGCCACTGCGAACGGGTTCAGGTCCACGCCGTGGATCGCGTTGAGGGCCTTCTGAACCCGGTCGCGGGCTTCCAAGTTAGGGGCCTTGCTTCTCCATTCGTCCAGCAGCCGCTGGAATCCGCCCAGCAAGAAGTGCCCGGACCCGCAGGTTGGGTCGATGAGCTTGAACCCTTCCAGCGGGCGCTCGGCCAGCGCCGGGGTGAGCGTCTGGTCGAGGATGAACTCCTCGACAAATATGGGGGTCTGGAGGAGCGCGAACGTTTTCTTCGCGTACTCGGAGAGATCCTGATAGAGGTCGCCGAGGAAGCGGGTGGAGAGCCCGCTGTCCTGGAAGTCGTAGAGCGGGACGCCGTCTTCGTCGGTGGCGCGCCAGAAATCCAGGATTTCCTTCGCCATGGCGCCGGAGGGGGAGACCTGCCAGAGGGCCGCGTGTTCGTCGACCAGTGCCACGGTGGACGGGAAGGAGCGCAGGTGGGTGATGCCTTCCAGGATCCACTCGCGCCAGGTGTTTTCCGGGTGGGCGCGGAAGTAAGCGTTTTCGGCGTCGAACGCTTCCTGCCGGCGGGCGCCGGGACCGGCGATCCAGACCTTGGACAGCAGCGCATTGTCTTCGCAGAAGCGTAGGAACACCGTGCTCAGGACCCAGCCAACTGCGGCTTGTGTGATGCGGTCGTCGCGCCAGCTGACCCATGCAGAAGAGGTGCGTTCGGCGCGCAACGCGTCCGCGTGCTCGGACTGCCAGCGGGCCTTGATCTCCGCGTCTTCGTCCAACCGGGTGCGCAGGTCGTCTTCAACCCGAAGCACCAGTTTCTGCAGCTTGGGGGTGAGATCCTTGCCAATGGTCATACGGTGGCTCCTTCGACGGCTGCCGGGATGAGGTTTGTAGGAGCGTCGATCCAAGCGGTGTCGACACGGAGATATTGGTTGGGGGAAGTCTGGACCGAGACGCCGTCGAGCAGTGGCCCCCGGCTCGCTCCGACCTGCGGCAGGATCACCCATACCGCCTGGCCGCGGCCGGTGGCCAGGTCGCTCCAGTGCCGGAGGATGTCCGTGTGTCCGTAGCGGGCCAGGGGAGAGGCCTCTACGATGACGACCGGCCTGGGTTTCTCTCCGGTGTCTGCGGCGGCCGCGCTTATGGCGGCCTCGACCACCGGGACGGCCCGCTTCACTGCTGCGATTACACCGCGGGTGGCCCGGTCGTTCTCGGGCTGTGCGTCGGCACGAACCAGTGCTTCCCATGACGGAAACCCGGCCTCCAGGCTCAGGGACTTCAACTCGTCCAGCAGCAGGGCGGTGACATCAATCCGCTGGGCGTGAAACTCCGTTTCCAGCCGCACGGCCAGCGTGTCGCAAAGGTCGGCTCGGGCTCCCAAAGCCAGGAAGGACCGCTGGCTGATGCTTTCGCGCAGCCTTGACTCCGGGGTGGGTTCGCTCGCGAACAGGCCGCCGGTATGCGTTCCCGTGCCCAGCCTGGAGGAACTGCCCTGGAACGGCTCCGCGATGGTGGGGGTGCCGTAGGTCCCGGATGCGGGGTCGTGGGTCAGCTCCAGACCAGCCTCGCGGAGCAGCTCGGCGAGGCGTCCCGACGTCGGAAGAGCCGGTACGGCGGGGAAGCGGACGCGGACGCGGTCAACGATTTCGCGGGGCGAGAGGCGCTGCGGGCCAGCCACGCCGCGCAGAGCCAGCCCCAGCGCCTCGACCTGGGACAGGTCCCTATCGTGCAGTTCTCCGCTGCCGGACGCTGCCGCCAGGCGGGACAACCCGGCGGCCAGACGCGCCAGCCGGACGCGGTCGCGCAGCAAAGGGTCCTCGATGCCCGCGGCGTCGAGGAGCGCGGACAGCCGCTGGTGGACGCGTTCGGCAGGAACTACGGCGGGCTGCGCCGTCGACTCGGCCAGCAGCGAGTCGGCTTCGCGACCCAATCGTTCTGCCGCATCCAGCAGTGGGGTCTCACGGGCGAGCAGCATTACGTTGCCGTCCCGGCGGCGCAGCTCCAGGGGTTCGTCATTGGAGTCCGCGCGCTTGAGGGCGCGCTGGCGGTCCACGATAATCCGCAGCAGACCCCGGGCGATGCGTTCATTCTCGCCAGTGCGCTCGGACTCGACCGTGGTCTGGGCCAGCACTTCCATGGCGAGTTCGTCGATGGTGGCGGCCCCACCGAGCGCATTCAGGCGCTGGTTCACCACAGCGGAAAGGTGGCGCAGGAAACCCAACACCGGTGTGTCCTCGGCCCAGGCAGTCTGGAGTTTCCCAACGAGCTGATTGGCGCCCGCGGCGGTGACTGGGTTCGGCAGATGCGCGCCCAATTGTGCCTGGGTGGCAAAGGCGTCCACGTCGCCGTACGTGCCGAGGATCAGGCCAGCGGCCGCTCGGGACTGTACAGCCTTCCGTGTGCCGGCGGCCTCGATGAGTCGTTCGGCGAGGGCAAGGACCGAGGGGAGCGGGGCAGTACCCGCGGTTCCCTGCTTGGCTTTTTCGCCAAACTTCTCACGCCACGCCATGGCCCGGGTGGACACCTCGCGTTTGGTGGCATGGGCTACCCCCCGCAGGGCGTTCAGCCGGACCGGATCAACCGCCGTGAGTTCCCCTACGGTGCTGACGCCAAGTGGTTCCAGCGCGGAGAGGGCGCGAGCAGACAGGCCCGACTGCTCCAGCGGGGTGGCCGGTGTTGCCAGGGCTGCGAGTTCGTCCGAGTTCTCCGGGGCCGTGGTGGCATCCGTCGGGAACGCAGCCCGCCAGTTCTCCAGCATCTCCGTAGCAGTGTCATAGCGCCGCTTGGCATCGCGGGCCAGCGCCGTGCGGAAGAAGGAGACGAGGCGTGGGGCAATGGCCCGGTCGAAGTCATGGGCTTCGATGCTGGCCTCGTCCGGCACAGACGCGGGGTTGGCCAGCGGATCACCATAGAACGGCGTGTGGCCGGTCGCCATTTCGAACAGCACGACGGCGGCAGAGTATCGTTCTGCGGCGGAATCGAAACGGGTCCGGAGACCGCCGAGGAACGGATCCAGATATGGAGGGGTCCCGGCGGCAATGTCCGAGGCCGCGGCGCGGGACAGGGAGAAGTCGAAGAGCACGAGGTGTTTGCCACTGCGCTCCGCACGAACGCCCAGGTTGCCCGGCTTGATGTCCCGGTGGTCAACACCGTCCTTGTCCAGCTGGACGAGTGCCTCCAGCAGGTCCCGGCCGAGCCTTTCCAACAGGTCCAGCGAGAGACGTTTACGTTCTCGCAGCAGCTCGCTGAGCGTTTGATCGCCTGCGCTCTCCAACAACAGCGCCGAGCGGTCGCCCAGGGGAAGTGGCCCGTCGAGGATCTTGACGAGGCGTGGGCCAGAGAGTGCACGCAACACCGCGGCCTCTTCGTGGAGCCGTTGTGCCGCCTTGGCGTCCACCGCGACCTTCAGTACGCGGTGCGCGCCGTCGTCGTCCGAGTCTTTGACGAGCAGCCCGACGGCAGTCGAGCCGCGCCCGAGCCGGCGAAGGACAGTAAAACGTCCGTCAGCCAAAACCGTGCCTGGAGCGGCGTCGACGGCGTCGACGTCCTCACTTGCCACGCCGGATGGCACAGAGGAATCGAACAATGCGTCCAGGAACTTACCGACGCCGTCGAACCGCTCGCCGGGGGCGGGCCTGGTGGCACCGAGCACGGCTTCGCGAATGCTTGGTGAGATCGAGGGCAGCTCGAGGGACAGGTCCAGGCCACGCTGGTTCCTCAGCCGCTCCGCAAGGACCAGCGATGAATCAGCGGGACGTTGCGACGCGAGGATGAAGTAAGCCAGGGCGCCAAGTGAAAAGACGTCCACGCGGATACGGTCTGCTGATTCCGGTTGCCAGCGTCCCTCAGGGGCTTCAAAAGCTTCAGTCAGCCAGGCGTCTGCCTGATTGGGGTCCGGCCTGCGGTCCAGCAGCGAAGTGACGCCGTCGGCGGCGTGCCCGGTGAGGACCTGGCCTGAGGCCAAGCCAGCGCTTTGCCAGTCGCCGATAAGGACCTTGGGCTGTCCATGAACCGTCTTTACCCAGACGGCCTTGGGACTCAGGCCACGGTGGACGACTTGGTTGCGGTGGGCGTAGTCGAGGGCTTCTGCCAGCTGACGGATGATGGATAAGCGCTGATCCAGGGGCAGCCCGTTAGGCTGCCCGGCGAGCCAGAGGTCCAGCCGCTGCATGCCATCGGAATAGTCGTAGACCAGTCCGACACCGAGTTCAGAATCGACCAGATCGCGAGGCCTCAACAGGCCGTCGTGTGAGAGTCGGCTCATAAGCCGGAACTCGTGTTCGGCGATCTTGTAGTTACGGCTGGCTACGGACTGCGATGTTCCCGGCGGCGTGACCTGGAAACGGATACGGACTGTTTCCTGCTTGGAGACCTTGTGATAGCCGCTCCAGTCCTGCCAGCCCGGGCCCTCGTCGAGGGCCCCATCCTCAATAATCCACGACCCGGCCTCCCGTTCGCGGCGCTGGACCAGGCCGATACGGGCCATGAGGTCTACAAGGATCGCTTCCTGGTTCTGACCGATGGCGGCATTGGCACGTGGCTCCTGGCCGATGAGATCGCTGATGCCGGGAAGATGGCTGACAGCTTCCGCTTCATCGAGCCCATAGAGACCGAGCGCCGAGGAAGCCGGGAGCTCGCTGACAAACCTCGGGTGGTGAAGAAAGACTGCCTGACTGACGAATGGGATGACGCTTCGCTCGTCCTCAATTTGGATGCCCTTTTCGCGCGCCCATTCACGGAGAGCTTCCTTGAGCTTCGAGGCCAGATACTGGGCCTTCCGCCGGGCTAGCAAAAGGGGTGACGGTTCCGCGCGTCGCCCGTCACGAAGCCACTGCGTGTCATTGCCTGTCAGCCGGCCGGAGTAGTACTTGAGCTCCAGCAAGTGCAGGCCGCCACGGCCGAGTATCAGGGCGTCGACTTCATGCCAGCCACCGCGGCCGTCACGGAACTCGAAGTTGCTCCACACCCGGTAGGGGCTCTGCGCCGGGATCTTGCTCTTGAGGTACGCAAGGCCCTCGATCTCATGCGGGAACTGCGAATCGCTTACTTCGATCCAGCGGTCTTGCTCCACACCAGTTCCCCCATGAGACTTGCAACCAAACTTTGAGACACCACTGGTCTACATTACCAACGTTGCGATGCGTGTTTGGGGTCATGCCACGCGCCTTGACCGGCGAGTTGCGAGGTTTCCGCCGGGCGGACCCTAGAGCTTGTCGATCCAGGTGTCTTCTTCGCGGTTGTCCCAAGCTGAGCCGGAGCTGGCCTCTGACTTTTTCCCCACCGTTCGATGCGCGCCAGCACCTGCCGCACTTCGCGTGAATACAGTTCCCTGATATTGGAGATCCTCCGAATCACGCAGCTCTGAATGACCTCCTGACGCTCGGCCATGTCGGCGATTCCGGCGCTGTCAAAGGCTTTGCGAATGCTTGCGATCTGCTCGGGCGCGATAAGAGGATCCTCGATGACTGCCGATGTGGGTGCTGCCTCGGGCAGGTCAAAGAGCCCTGGTTCCTCATGAGTCATTTGCGCGGGTGATCCTTTGTGTGGCTGGGCGGGAGCCATCATTTTATCCGCGTGGGCAGCGGGAGCCGACTGGCAATATTCGGGGCATGACCGGCCAGCGCTGAGCTCGGCCAGAAGCGTGGCGGGTCAGCCCTTAGATTTCGTCGTCGCCGAGAGCGTCGGGGGTTCCCATGCTTAGAGCCGTTGTTGCGCGGTCGGTCCGGCGGGCGGACTAAGGTGCCGTCCAACCAAGCAAGTGTGTTTCGTGTGAGCCGACGTACCAGCGCCCGGTGACCCTTGAGTATCGAAATTCCCCGAGGAGTCCTATCCCCCTTGAAAGGACTTGGACCACGCGCTCATCGTCGTCACGGAGCGGCGGCAGGTTGTTGCCTTCTTCTCGGAGAGCCTCCCACCAGCCGCTGTATTCGTCGAGAGCGATGACGGCGCGGTTCCCGTTGACGAACACAGTCCGCGAAGGCCTTGGGTTGTCCAGGCGCCCAAGTTGCCAGTGGATATGAGTCTGCATGTGGAGTTGGCCCGCAAATTCTAGTTGCCGGCGTCCGTAGTCCGATGACGCCAGGAATGAACGGCCAGCCCTCGCGGACTCTTGAAGGTTTGTCTGTTCATGAGTTAGGCCCCTAGCCAGTTTGTAGCCAGGACCGTAGGTCCAGAAGCTGAGCGCATCCTGTCCGAGCGCATGAGCCAGAGCCCATTTGCCCCACTGCCGCTTAACTAGCTTCAGGACCGGATCATCCACCGGCATGCCCAAATTTATCCATCGAGCAATACCGACGGCTGGATCTATCCAAGAAAGGCAGCCGAACATCAACAGTGCCAGCGGGGCGAAGTAGGCGCATCTCGGCTCGACGTCCGAATCGAGGGGCGGTCGCGGTGGGAGGGTCCAGGCAGCGTCCCAACCCGCCAGACAGGCGTGAAGCTGCGCTACTCCGGTGACCCAGGGGGCGTGATCGTGAATTCCGGCGGCCGGGGCGGGATGCCAGTCAGCATTTTCGTTCGGGCGAAGCGAAAAAGGAGCAGGCTCCTGCAGATCCGTGTCCAGGCAGGCAGCCGCGGCGACCGTGCGCATGATCAGAAGTCGGGCAAGCCCGGACATCACCGTCAGCTGGCCGATCTCGTCGGGCAGTGCTGATGGGATGGCCAGCAGCTCTAGATATTCGACTACTTGGCACATCGGCAATCCCGAGACTTCTTGTTCCATCTCCAAGGAATTGCGCGTGGCAAGTCGGGAGAGGCCGGGGAGGTACTCCTCCCTGCGCTGGGACATGACTGGGGTATTAGCTTCAGTTACGAGGCCTTTGTCCCAGAGCAGTGCGATCTTCTGCGCAATCATGTCGAGAATGGTCTGGGAATCGTCCTGTAGATCAGCCCACTTGAAGTCCCACCGGAGGGAATCGCCGCACGCACTGAGTGCACTTCTCCTTTTGGTATCAAGTCGAATCAACTTCGAAGCGATTTCAACCTCGCGTTGGGCCGTTGTCATGTAGTTTCGGATCCCTCTCCCAGTCGTCGTTACTCGTGGCTGCCTAGACATCCCAGCCAAGTCTCGACTGAAGCCTACGGGAGGATGGCGCCGCTGTCCGACGTCCGAAGGGGTTAGCCACGACACCAAGACGAATAGCTGCCACCGGCCTAGAATCGATCCATGGCAGACATTGCTGAATTGCAGGTCGCCGAGGAGTGTGCCCCTGACAAATGGATGGCCCGCGGCTCCGCGGACCGTTTGGAGTCGGTCGACGGCTCTTGGTTTGGGGAGTTGTGATGGCTGGTCGGCACGCTGGCCCCGATGCAACATTTCAGGGCCTTGCCTCGGTTTCCTGCCATGATCTTTGTCCCTGTGGTCGTCGGGACCCTCGGACGTTATCCCTTGACGAACTGGCCAAGGATGCGAAGGCGTATAGGGGCGTGCAGCGGGCTGCGGCCCGTCTGCGGCTTGTGACTGATCGCAAATTGGAAAGCGAGCCCACCCCTGAGTGGGTGGTTGATCTCGCACAGGAGCAGGGCGACCCGGTTCTGGTTGCAGGTTGGGTTGAAAAAGCTATCGCACGTCTCGACAGGGAAGCCCGCAAACATTGTCCATGCCGTTGCCACGGGCGTAAGACCCAGCCGGAATTAGACAACGAGGCCAGACAGTCCCGGAATCTCCAACGGGCTGGTGCCCGCCTGCGAAAAGTCCTGGATGAAAGATTGGATCGACCCACGCCCGACACCGTCCTGCACTTGGCAGCCGAAGACGACGAATAGGACCGCGGGTCTTGCCGCCGTAAAGGTGGTGTTGTTCCGGTCTGCATGCAACTTGGCCCTATGTCCCCCGAATTTCCAGTGGTTCGATGCGCAGGGGAGACCGACCCGGCAGAACGAGGACGCCGTTGCCGAAACGAGAGTGTTCCATGTTCAGGACGTCCACGCGGGTGGTGGTTCCATTCGGGTGATTCAGTTCGTGTATGCGGCGCTGATGCCAGTGGCCGCAAAACAGGTGCGGAACAATCATCGAATTGACTACCTCTCTGAGGAGGTTGCGGGTGATGTCGGCCTTTCTGTTGAGTTCGTCGCTGAGGTGGAAGTCGCCCTCGAGGGGAACGCCTGCAGGCGCGTCGTGGGTAATTAGGATGTCTACGGGGCCGCCAGCTACGAGTGCGGCGGCTTCCTCTGGCGTCGGCTCTTCGTTTCGCCACCAGTCTTTGCCTTCAGTCCTGTGTTGGTAGTCGACGCTGAACGCACCCCCTAACCCGCCGACGGTCAGCCCCTCAAGGTCGGTACGGCCGCCCCTAGGCAGGATGCGGATATTCGAACGGAAAGTGGCTAACCCGTCTGAGTCGACGTCGAGCTTTTCCAGGGTGTCCCAGTTGTCGTGATTGCCGCCGGAGACGACAAGGGTGAGTCCTAAGTCCGCAAGGTATTTGTTCAGCTTGGCCTCGTAACGACCGCGCTTGGCGCCAGGCCAGTCAAGACCAAAGTCGCCGACGTGAATGGCCGTGCGGGCGCCCTCACGAGCTGCAGACCGTATGGCTGTCAGAGCCCAGCCGGTATCGCCATGCCAGTCGCCGAAGACGGCAAGGGGCTGGGGACCGGGCATCCACACAGCATAAAGTAACCCCTTTCGAACTTGATGAAGGGACACTCGACATCGTCACCCGTGGGCGCGAGCGTCCGGCCCTATTGTTTACCGGAAGGCGGCCGAGGTACTGCTCGACCACCGGCGACGCGCTACAGGCGTCTGCTGGCCCGGCTGTCCGACGCACTGCTGGCTCCAATGCGGCGAGGCCGACCCCCTAACTCGCCGGATGATCATCCAAAGTCGCTTCTAGCGCCCATCCTGCCCAGTTCAATCTTCTAAACGAATGCCCGCAAATGACCCTGTTCCATGATCTTGGACGGCACCCGCGATCACTGTCATTGGATCGAATGCGGCTGCTGCTTCCAGACGCCCCCTAAGCGCGTTTCGGCTGAATCCGCGCCGGACGCCATGCTCGGCGGGGGGCTAGGCTGGGCGCCATGGCGAACATCCTCTATGCGGGGCAGACAATATCAATGCCAGAAGCGGTTAACGTCGACGAACTAGCCGATTTTCTCCTGAACGCGTACGCCAAAGGGAGCTATTCATGGCTGTGGGTGGATGTGGCGGGCGCTCACCCGAAACGCATACAGCTGATGGTGGGCCCGGGTATTCCAGTAGCCATCGTCAGTGACCAGGCGGACAGCCACGAATTTGAGAAGGGGAATGAAAATACGGGGACATTCATCGAACCGGCAATGGATCCAGGCACCTGAAGCATCCGGCCGCGAGCCTACGTAAAGGAACTAATGTGCAGACGGCTGCGGCGCTTTGTCAGCAATGTCCGGGATTAAGCTATCGGATTCCGCGCTTCGGTGGAGGGTTCCGCAGCTGCACCCGGCTCCGAGGATGATTGAGAATCCGGTGGCGACGCGTTCCTCCTGGCGTTGTATTCGATTTCCGCAGCCTTCGCCAATTTGAGTTCCGCAGCCACAGCCTCCCTCATGAGGTTGAACGCCTCGTGGCGCTTCAGCGCGGCTTCGATTTTTTGGTCGGCGGCGATCTGTTCGGGCGAGCGGGTCTCGTTGACCTCCAGTAACGCCGGGATGACCAGGCCCAGAAGTCGTTCGGCGTCCGCAATATCCTCGAGTCGCATCAGGGCTTCCCCCCGAAGGACCTTTGCCATCCGGTCATAGCTAACGCCGGCAAGCTTTGCGTAGCTGCGGACGTTGTATCCCTTGTCCCGGAGCGTGCCGATGATTGTCACTGCAAGGGCATGTTGTAGACGGGCGGTTGCGATCCGCTTATCTTCCGTTTCCGTGCTCCCTTCGAGCCAAGAGATCCTCGCTACCTTGCCGAAGTATGGCCGGTCCGTCGGGACGGCCATAAGGCGGGGCTGGAAACGAGGGGCACTCATGGCCTGATTTTAGGCTATGCACCGGAAACACGACTGCCACAGTCTTCAAGTCTCACGCCTCAATCTCGAGGGTTTCGCAGAGTGATTTTGGAGGTTACCGGCACTTTCAGCCAGCCCTCTGGGCTCTTGACACGCCCTTAGGGCGGAGTAGATTTGGGGAAGACGCCTAACTGAAATGTCGGTCGCGTCGAGACAACAGAGGTCCTGGCAGTGTTGCCAAACCCTGATTAGAAGTGTCGTTGAAACTGTGCGTTCTGCGGAACGCAAATATGTAGTCGCGTCGGCTTGGGTAATCTCCGCCCGTGCCAAGTCGACGCCGATATTGAGGGTGGATCCAGGTCAAGGGCAGCGGCACGACGCCGAAGATAAACATGCCAGACGAGACTCTAAGCGTGGTACTGAGCGAGAACCTGAGCGACTCGTTCCGGAACTTCAACGAATATGCGCACGACGTCCTACGTCGGTGGGAACGCAGAATAGAAAGATGCGCCGTCATCCTGCACAGGCGGATGAGCGACCTCGAACCCTCCGGGATTCCTCCTCGCAGCGGTTGCCACCATCAGCACCGCCGGAGGAATGCGCGTCTCCGGAAACGGGGCCAGGAGGACTGCTCGTACTTGAACGACACGTCTTCGTCCGGGCCTTCGCCGGTGCCACTGCTCGTGGTGGCCAAGTTTGTCCCCCGCGAACGGATGCCGCTCTCGATGCTTTATCCCATGCCTAACAGGATCTTCAATCTACGTGCCTTCCTGCCTGGCAGCGAAGCGCAAATCAGCTCGCTAACTTCTGCTGTGAGGGTCAAAACCTCAACCGGGCAGCCCGGGGTGGCGAATCTGAGCATCATGATTGACAAATCAAACCGGTCGATACCGGCAACGAGCGTCCAGGCGCGGGATGCGCGCCCGCACATCGCAAACCTCATCGCCCAGGCGCTGGCCCCACCAGCGAACAGACCCGTCGGGAAGCTGTTATGCCGCGGGGAATTGCAGCGGATGAACTTTCCTTGGCCGGCCCTCCTCAATAATGCGACGCACGCGGCGGCTGCTGCCCGACGTCCCCCCGTCCGGCCGTCCAGGATTCTGACGGACGACGAGGACTACCGATCCCGTCGCCTCTGCCGTAAACGCGGTATCACCCTCGTCACCACCCCAAAGACACTGTGGGCCTATGCGGTTGTTGAACGCGCCTTCAGCAAGATCCAGAAAGAATTCGTCGATAAGTTACCTGGGCAACCTCGCAGCGGTTACAGAAGCAGGGACAGCGGTGAGGAGGACCTCATCCTGCTCGAGGATTTAGCCATCCTGTTTGACCGCTGGGTCGTCCAGATATGGCCGTCCGTGCGGGGAGATTACTAGGAAAAGCAGCCACTTCCCAACCAGAGCGGCTGAAGGGTTGAGGCCTTAGTCAGTCGGGGCGTTGTCGTGGCGCCGCCATATTCTGTGGCGCGCCTCATTTGGAAAACAGGTCCAGAAAACGAGGACTCAATGCATGATTCTGGAGCAGAAGAAGCGCCCCGAGGCAGCCTCGAAATCCGGCGGATAGGAAAGAACCAGGCGACTTCGTCGCACCCCTTCAGGGGTATCAGTATCAAGGACGGTCTTGAAGAAGTCCGTTGGCTTTACCCGGAATCGAAGCGTGACGGCGAGGTGCATGTCGTGGACGGAACACCGTTCACAGGTGACCTCTCACGAGCTGTTCCCGTTCGCACCGGTTACAAGCACCCCCAGCGGATCAACCATGAAGGTCTGTACGTCGTGGGGCAGACCGGCGAACAGGTTTGGTATGAGTCGATGGAGGAATACGTGGCGCTTATGCAGCTTGAGCACACGATGTCCATCGCCGCGATTGCCTCGCAGCCGTGCTGCTTCCTGCTTCGCGGGGAGATGGCCCACTATCCGGACTACGCGGTTAAGACCAGCGACGCGGCGACCATCGTCATTGATGTACGCAGCATGAAGTTCACCACCCCGCGCGACATCGTCAAGTTCAATCGAACAGCCCAGGTTTGCGACCGGCTCGGTTGGGGGTACACCGTGATCGAACCCCTGCTCGGATACGAAGAGCGGAATTTGGTGTGGCTCGCCGGATACCGCCACCGGTACGCCGCACCCGACGAGGAACTGGAAGAACGTATCGTCGCCGCTGCCACAGCGCCCATTGAACTGATGCACTTGGCACGCGGTTTGGATGCGGACCTCGAATGGCGGTACCTGCCGGCTATCTTCCACCTCATGTTCACCCGGGTCCTTGACTACGACGGCAGCACTTCACTATGTGATGAAACCCGGATCTGGATCCGTGAAAAGTCATGAGCAACCCGCTGGAACATGACCCGGCACGGCCGATCGTGATTGATGGGGTCGATTACATGATGGAAGGGCAACAGGGATCAGACCTTGCACTGTTCAACACTCTGACCGGCCAGACGCTGACCATTAAGTACACGGCGGTGATGCGCCGCTGCGGGCTGTCGGACCTGTCCCTGGAAAATGTTGTTATGGCGCGCGCGGCCGACGAGCACCTAACGCCTCTGGCGAAGTGGAAGAAGGACTTCTTGACCCGCCACGTCGAGGAAGTCGCTTATGGCAAGCCCCTCGACGCAGAATCGTACCGTCCCGAGTACGACCCGGAGAACTCCACCCAGAATGAACGGCTCGACAGGAAGGCCCGGGAACTTGCACCGCTGTACATGCGGGGTACATCCCGCTCCAACCTGAAAAAGCTCGTAGGCAAACTGAAGAAACAGGACTCCGCCGGACTGGTGGACGGCCGCTCCACCCGTATTCAGGATCCGTTCGCCGGCATCGACTCCCGGCTGTTCACGATGATGGCCCGGCGGGTGGAAGAAAAGAAAAACGATTCAACTCCCACGACCCAGCAGCTCGTCGCCGAGGTCCGTGGTGATTGGATTGAAAAGTACCCGGGCGAAATGGGCCTGCTGCCCTCCGAGAAAACCCTGCGCCGCAAGTTCAAAATACTTACCGCGGGCCGCTACACCACAGGCAGCGCCAACAATCGCCGCACCAACGAGGGAAGTCCGAAACGCTACGTCGCTGCACGGCCCGCGTACGCCCCTGGGGAACAAACCCAGATCGACAGCACGCCAATCGACATGATGGTGCTCGACGACAACGGCAAACCCGTCCGGCCCACCCTGACCACGTTGATCTGCGTCGCGACCCACAGCATCCTTGCGGCGATGGTTACGGTTGGCGTGAAGGGCATCGACCTGGTCTACTTGCTGGCCAAGGCGCTGTCGATCCCGGAACTGCGGCCCGGTCCCGCCCTGCCCTTCAACCTGAACGAGATCCGGGCCATGCCGTGGGCGGCAGCACTTATCGAAGCGGACCTGGACGGTAAGGACACAGGCCGGCCCATCATAAGAATCCAACGCATCGTCATGGATCTCGGCCGCGACTTTCAGTCCAACGCCGTGCTGGCTGCCTGCCATATGCTCTGCATCGACATAACGAACGCGGCACCCGGAACCGGGACCGACAAGGCCATCGTCGAACGGTCACACCGCACCATCAAAGACATGTTCGTCAGGCACCTGCCCGGCTTCACGGGAGGCAACCCGGATACCCGTGGCAAAGACGTTGAAAAGCGCAAAGACCTGATCAGCATCCACACGCTCGCCTACGTTCTGGATCTGTGGATCCGCCAGGTCTGGCAGAACCTAGAGACGGATGCGCTGCGAAACCCCGAGCACCCCGGCCGTCGATACAGCCCCAACACCATGTACGAGGCCCTCACATACCGTACCGGATGCCTATTCACCCCCATCACCCGGAACACCTACATCAGCATGCTGCCAGTTGAGGAGAGAAAGATCGGCCGCGTCGGATTTCCATTACACAACAGGCGGTACGACAGCGCCGCCTTGGATCCATACCGCGGCAAACCGTCGGGAAATAAGCTGGCCAAGGACCTCTGGCGTGTCCATTACGAACCGGACAACCCCGCCGCGGTCTGGGTCTACGTTACCGAGCTGGACTGTTTCCAAGACGCAGGAAAGTACATCGAATGCCCCTGGGTGAACGCCGACGCGTTCGACTCGCCCTTCTCACGTGCGACCCGTGAAAGTGCCGAGAACATCGCCGCGCTGGGGCTACAGATTAGTGCTAAGGAACGCAGCGATCTATCCAGACGGCTGGCAAAGGGCGCCGCCGCAGCGGCAGAAAAGGAATCCCGTGCGGCGGCGGACCGCGAGCAAAAAGCGAAACTGGCCGACGAACAAGGCATCGGACGTCCCAAACCCAGGACGGTCGTGGAGCCCGAAGACACCCCCGAAATGTGGGCCGGCGCCGCCAGCGCCAGTGCTTACAAACTGTTTGACCCCGACGACATCGTGAACACTATGGACCACATGCACGACCGGTCCGGGGACATCGCGGCGGACGCGCCGGAAAACCGGAAGCCCGACGAAGAAGGCCTCTAGATGCCCCACGATCCTGCCGCCCCATCCGGAGTGGACGCCGTCACATCGAACGGTCTCCACCGGCTCAGCGGGCCCATCGAGGACGACAAGTCCCTCATGAGGTGGGAGTCCCTGAACAATCTGCTCGGCCCAAGCCGGAAAGAATTCCAGATGATCGACCGGCCCTCCTATGACGCTCTGGAATCTGAAGACAGGATGGCATTCAACCGGGCCCGCATCCGATACATGGCCGGAGGCATGATCATCACGACCTGCACAGTCCTTGACCTCATCAGGCAGTTCACCAAGGCCCACATGATGAACGACGGATCACTAATCGGCAGACGCGGCGTAATGCTCTCGTCACCGGCTTCCACCGGCAAATCCACGGCTTGCCTCGCATTGATTGAGTACTATCTGTCCCGCTATGAGAAGGACTATCCCGGGGCCATCGCAGAGGGGGCCGTTCCGGCCATCTACGTCTCCATACCCGCCACCCGGACCGTCAAAGGCGTCCTCCAGCGGATCGCACGGTTCCTCGCGCTGCCGTTCAAGAATTCGGACACCGAAACAGACCTGGCAGCCATGCTGCAGGCCACGCTGCCCGCCGTATCCACAAAACTGATCGTCCTCGACGAAGTTCAAATGCTGGGCAATGCCGCATCACTCTCCCGCCCCGCCGTGAACAACCTGAAGGACCTGACAAATTACTTTGAAGGCACCATCGTTTATTCAGGGCTGGAGCTGAAGGACTCCGAGCTTCTGCAGAATGACGAGGGACTGCAGCTCAAGCGCCGCGTCTTCAACGTCGAGGTCATCGATTTCACCGGAAAGATGACTGACAAGATGACGGATGAATGGGCCAAAATCGTAGCCGGATTCGCTGAAGCGCTACCCCTCTACGCAACAACTCCAGAACTACTGAGCGCAGAGGCCGGCTGGCTCCATTGGTTTACCGGGGGCAACATCGGAACCCTTAAGGCCGTCCTGCTCGACGCCGCCGCCAGTCTCATCCTGGAAGACAAACCAGGACAGGAGACGATCACCCGGGGACTCCTGGAACTGTCCGTTCGTGACTACGCGGCAGAAACCGGGAACACGAACACGGAGCCGGCGGCGCCGCTGCAGGGAGCTGGCAACCGAAGAAGACTAGGCCATGCCGGAAACTGAACCGATCCACGCCCTGCCGGTGGCGCTGCGGATCAAGGCGTGGCCCGGAGAAACCGTGTACAGCTTCGCCAGCCGCCTCGAGCGCAAACTAAAGGCCACCAAACGAGTCATCAACCACCTCGCCTACTGCGACGCCACCCGGGTCATCGGTAAGAACGCAACGCCGCGGCAGACCACCGAACGAATGATCAGCATCTGCGAGGCAATGTGCGTTCTGCCGCCCGGCACACTGGCCCGGGTAGCTCCGGTGAACAACCGCCCCTTTTCCTCACACCTGTGCAGCGAGTGCGTCGGAGGAATTGCCGTCGAGCACGAGTGGAACGGCGGAAGGTATACCTGCGAACGACACCGCAGATGGATAGCACCCGGCCCTTCACCGAAAAAACCTTCGGCATTTGAACCCCATCCCCCTGGAGACTACGCTCTGACGCAACTTAGCCAGCCCGTGATCGACGCTGACCTCCGCATTGCGGAGCTCCTCGCCGAAGGTCGGATTTCAGTTGCGCTGATCGACGAGGTTGTACGCCGGATCGACTCGGCCCGCGGCCGAGAACACTGGGGGATCCCCCGTCCTTGCGATCTTCCTGTAGCCGCCGCAGCCTTGGCTGCGCTCACCGATCCTGACATACACTCCATCGTTCTCGACGAGACGCTTTCGTTCGCGGAACGATACGCAAGGCTGTGGACCGTCCTGGTGGACTCCGGTGCGGCACTCAGCCCGGAGCTGTGCGATCGGCTGTGGCTCCTACTGAGGCAGACAATTGCATGGACCCGGACGACTTTCTTCAACGAAGCCCCCGTGGATGGGTTCGAGCCCATCATCGTGCCGGAGCCTTCGCTCAAACTCCCTTTAGCCCGCTATCCACTGGAGCCATTTCGCCGATCCATGGCCTGCCTTCGGACGGCCGGAACGAACGCCGACGAGTGGTGGCAGGACCGTTACACGGTCGTTCAGTCTTCGCCCGTCAAGGCCCCGCTGCTGATGTGTGACAACGGGCATGTTCAAAGGACACTAAAGCACCACGCTCGCCGGATCGAGGGCGAAGACTTCCGCTGCTCCATATGCACCGGCCAACGAGTCGTAGCCGGGCTGAATTCCTTGGCGGACCTCATGCCTAAAATAGCCGCTGACTGGGATCAAGCCGCGAACGGCGACTTAACTCCATTCATGGTTACTCCGGGAGCCAACATAAAAGTCGGTTGGATCGACGACAACAGTCACCACTACGACGCATGGATCCCGAACCGGACCCTGCAGGGCACCGGATGCCCATTCTGTGCAGCGAAGGCGGTCCTGGCCGGTCTTAACGATTTGACCACTACGCATCCTCAGTTGGCCGCCCTCTGGGACGACGAGGCAAACAGAGACCGGAAAATCACACAGGTTTCAGCTGGAAACTCAAAAGACAACATCCACCTGCGTTGCGACAAAGGGCATCCCTTCCCCCGCACGCCTGCAAACCTTGTAAAAACCGAGGGGCGCTGCCCGACCTGCCACGGCCGCACAGTAGTGCCGGGGGTCAACGATCTGGCTACGCTTCGACCAGATGTCGCAGCTTGGTGGCATCCACACAAAAACGGTGACCTCACCCCGGAAATGGTCACGCCGGGCAGCGGGCGGAGGGTGTGGTGGCTGTGCAATGACGGACATGAGTTCCCGGCCGACATCGACTACAGATGCCGGCAGAAGAACAGGACGTGCTCTGTGGACACAGGTTGGTGGTTGCTCGGGGGAGTGAACGACATCGCGACCAAGGAACCGGACTTAGTGACTGACTGGAACACTGTCAGGAACGGGATGCAGCCTTCGCAGACGGTCGCCACCAACAACCCGTGGTGGTGGACGTGCGCCTTTGGGCACGACCAGCACACAACGGTGGCCAGCCGCCGTCGCGCCGGGGGCTGCACTGACTGTGCGCCGGAGGACAGGGTGGCACAACCGGAGCGAACGTTCGACCGGGGCAGGCAGGGCTGGGATACGCGCAAGGCAATATCACCCACTCTCAGAAATCTGGACGACCCCTGATGCTGCCCGATGCATGCCCCTTACACGGTTGGTTTAGATGTCAGGAGAGGCCGATAGCTGCTTGAATTGCGGCCTGAGCTACACCCGCACCAATCGACCCAGCGGCGTCAGCGATCCAAGTGCCGGTGCTCTTGAGGAGTCGAATCATCCCGCTCGAGTTCTTTCTCTCAGCCTCACTTGCGGCCAGGGCTAGCTGATCCGCGGCCTCAGTAGCACCCTCGTCGTTGCTTGCCCGGAAGTGATCACGAAGCTGGATGAGTTCCTTCAGGAGAGTCTCGCGATCGAACTCCTTGTTACCGATGGTCAAAGTATCCGCGGTGACGATGTCACCCTCTACCTTCGTATCATTGCCGAATACACCGATCTCGACCTTTGCATCGGGGCCGATCGCGCCGGCGGTGACCTGGCCATGGAACTGGAAATTCATCGTATTAACGCCTTCGTAGTAATGGTGGTGGTTGGTCGTTGGAGCCTGCTGGTGTATCTGATTGGCTCTTTCCATGCCGACGGTGGGCTGCTTGTCCACGAGCACGCTTTCAAGGAACCGGTTGATCTCGCGACCAACCTTCGGGCGCATCGCCCCCAGCATGCGTTCGTACTTTAGCTGAAGGTCGTCACCAAAGGTTCTCGAGGACACTGCGCGGAGCACGGACTCTGGTGATGCGTCTCCGATGGCCTTGTCATCCTGCAGGGATTTCACACATTCACGAAGCGCAAACTGCAGCGCGTCAAAGCCATACTCCCCCTTCTTTTCGGCAATCGGCAGGGAATGCTGTGTCAAGGAGGCGATACAGCCCATCAACTCCGAGGCCGAGTGCAGTCGCAGGAGGTGTATTCGCAACTCTCGGATCCGCTTACGGACAGCCTTCGCGCCCCACTCGCTCGATAGCACGTGCACCCGTAGTTTTTTCCCATCCGGCAGCGTCACATCGCGGCTAGCTAGTTGAATCTGGCTCCCTCTAATTCGTTTGGCGCGGAAGGATTTGGGAAGTAGGGCCGTGAGACCCGGCGCCTCCACCACGACCGCCATCAGCCCGGAGTCGACCAACGGATCACCCCCGCGCTCATTTGACGTACTCAACGCATAATGTCTCGCGAGCGGTTTACCCAGCTTGAAGAGGGGGTGCGTACGCCCGGGTTCGTCTGAACGAAGGTGTACTGGCAGGGTGGCTCCTGAGGCGATCAGGTCAAACAATTCCTCCAGATCGAACTGTCCACTACGGGGGTAGGCCTGCCCACCCGAACCCACCAGATCAATCCGCAAACCAAGGTCAACGTCCAATAGTGCAGTTGTCCCAGGAAGGGCGAGCCATGCGCGCTTTCGAATTGCATACACATGACAGTGCTCGGTTTGACGATTCAGGGCTTGTACTTCGAATGGCGGAAATGTCAGCGTCCGATTGAGATCGGCGAAAGCATTTTCGTGTGGCCATCGCTCAATGGCTTTGCTGGGGCGCTTCGTGACTCTACCCATTCCCCGAACAAAGTCTCCATCCCGCCACATTCGGGGGAGCATCACGGATTTAGCGACGCGCTCGTCAGCGGCAAAGCTCCGAGCGTCTAATAGGGGCAGCCGGTAGGTCGCAAGCATTCCCCGAGTCTACTGATCATGTCGAATTGGGCACACTTCCCCTTCGTGCGAAACTCAGGGGAAGTCGGCATTAGCCTCGACGCCCCGTAGGATCCCGTCGACTCCGATGGTCCCGGTCCTAATGAGCGCTCGTTCGACATGCTACTGCGGCACACACCATAGCGGCAAGACAACCCGTTGACTCATAGAAAACCTCCGCGTAGCCGGACTCGTTGCCTCGGTTGAAAACCTCCGCGTAGCGGCGTGGTTCACGGCGGTGGCGGCGGATTCGGCTTGTGCGCGCTTTCATGGAGCTAACGATGGGCCAGCGCCAGGCTGTTACAAAGAAGAAAGCCCTCGCCCACCAGAGCGCCGATCGTGCAGGGAAGAGCCGGCTCCTGAACGAGCTGGTCGAGTTGACCGGTTGCACCGCGACTACGCCCGCGAGGCCCTGGTCCTGAAGATCGTGAAGCCCAGACCTGGGCGGCCGCCGGTCTACGGCCCGGATCTGCTGCCGCCGCTGATCAAGTGCTGGGCGGTTTGTCGGACCCATGTGGTGGAATAACTACGTGACTGCGACGACGACCCCGCCCGATGACATCCTGGAGCGCATTTGCCGTGAGAACCTCGCTGTGTACCGAGAGTCACAGGGCCGGCTCCAGGAGGACGTCAGCCAAGAGGCGCAAGTCGCCCATGACTATCGCGGGCGTCTCGTGTACGAACTCCTTCAGAATGCCGATGACGCACTGGGTGGCGTTACGAGGGCCGAGGACAGGGCCTTGTTTCGACTCACCGATGAGGAGCTGTGGGTTGCCAACACGGGGCGCCCCTTCACCGAGGCCGATATTCGGGGACTGTGCGGCCTTGGAGCCAGTTCCAAGGCCCAGTCAGACGGTCCTAAGCGTGCCAGCATCGGTCATAAGGGGTTGGGCTTCAAGTCGGTCCTCGAAATCACTGACAGCCCCGAGGCCTACTCAGAGACGGTGAGTTTCCGACTGGGACGGGAGCAGGCGGAAGCGCAGGTGTCTCTGCTCTGGAAGGAGTATGACCGCGGCAAGGTCCGCGGGGTGCCGGCGATGCGGTTCCCGTGGGCGATCGCCGAGGTGCACAAAACTTGGGACGAGCTCCGTGCAGCCGGCTATCACAGCGCCTTTCGATTCCCGTTCCACGAACGCGTCAGCTCCGAACAGAAGGCAGCACTCGCGCATCAATTATTGAACCTTCCGATGACCAGCGTGCTCTTTCTCAAGCACCTTGAAGAAGTGGTCATTGAGGTTGCGACCTCCAGCGAGAAGTCAGACCGTCAGTGGCTCTTGGAGAGGCACCGAGTGACCTCCGCTGGCGTCGAGCGGTGTGTCGGCCTGACCGAATCGGGCCTCTTTAGAGTCGACTTGGTCAACCGGGAAGGTGCGGGTGACCGCTACTGGGTCGCTCACGACGGCAACGTGCGCATCGGCGACCACCGCGATGGCTTGACCGGGCCCGCATGGGAAGGCGTGGACGTCACCGAGGTGTCAGTCGCAGTCCGGGATGCCGAGGACCCCCAGATCAAGACGGAAGACCGCCGGTTTCACGTCTTCCTGCCTACACAGGAGCCTTTATCCTGCTCGCTACTGGTCAACGGCGCCTTCACGACCGATCTTTCCCGCCAGCACGTTAAAGTTACGCACACCGCGTCGAACTACAACGGGTATCTCGTACGCCGCGCAGCCGAGACATTCGTGCAGACGCTCATGCCTCACCTCATTGCCGAGGGTGGCCCACGTTACGTCCTGCGAGTTCTGGATCGAGACGAAAGCGACGCCGGGTCGGCCGGCGGACTCCTCGCCGAGGCCATTGCTAGCGCAATGACAGGTGCCCGCTTCCTGCCATCAGGACCGAATGAACTCGCCCTCAATGAGGCGGTTTTTCCATCGCCCGATCTCGACGCGGAGGGGTCCGACTTCGCTGACCTGCTCAAGGCGGACTGCGTTGTGAACGGCAGACAATTCCCTGATCCCGAGTTCTGTGAAGGATCGCTTGCCAGGGTGTGTGCGGCCTACGGGTCAGTGGCACTCAGCCCGATTGACTCACTACGCGCCCTCGCGCACAACCTCGACACAGGGAAGACAGCGTTAAGACCAGGCCCCGACCCTCGTTATCGGGTTGACCCTGTACTTGATCTCTGCGCGCTCCTCTGGGAACGATCTGGCGCGGCGGATCGACAGGCCTTGGAGAAAAGCGCCCGGCTGGAACCGGTCTTCCCTGTCGGCGAGAACGACGATGGCACCGTCAGGCGGATAACCCTGGAAAGTGAAAGTGCGTTTTACCCGCCGCGCTCTTCCGCAGAGAAACTTCCCCTTCGTAAGTTGCAGTTCCTCGCACATGCGGTCTGCTGGGGCACCCTCGGCAGGACCGAACAGAGGTCGGTCCTGGAGCGCCAGATGAAGGCCTGGGACGCGCTCTTCGACATCAAAGAGTTCCGCTTCGAGGAGGTCATGCGCGCCGCAGTCCTCCCAGGTCTCACGCGCACCGCCGCGGCCGATGCCGAGTTGCGGGAGTCAAACCGCACCATCGAAGCACTCGCCACGATCTGTCGGTTGGCCGGAAAAACCACCAAACCCGACCAGCCCCTCCCCATGGGCCGACTGGGTTCGGACCGAGCGTTCTTCAATCTCAGCCGCCTTGACGTTCCGTGTCGAGCCGATGCCACCGGCGAGCTGACCTGGGCACCGGCCCATCAGGTCTACTTCGGAAGAGACTGGGTTGGAGATGACTCGGTCGAGGCGATCGTTGAAGCGATGGCCGCTGCGGGCGAGGTCATGCAAGTCCGATTCCTTGCATCGCCTGACGTGTTCGCCGAGTTCTCGTCCACCATCGGGGTCAACGAGGAAGACGACGCGAGTCCAGCGGCAATCGATCCCGACGAGGGAGAAGTCGACCTCGATGACGACACCGACGAAGCACTTGAGACGACCGTCGATGATCGGTGGCGCAACCTTTTCGCTTGGCTCGGAGTCAGCCGCGGTTTGAGACTGATCCACTTTCACGACGTTGACGACACGGGGACCGGGTGGACAAACACGAAGGGTCTCGGTCTCCCTGGTGGTTGGGCATTCTCAGGCCTGGACAAGGTCTGGTCCGAATACCAAGCGGATCTCGTCGGGGCACTCTCGTCCGATCCACGGTGGGAGCGGACGGATCACTATCTCTACCAGGTTCACAATCTTGATCGGCTCGATGAGATCGCCAGGGTCGCCCTCCGCAGGGACAACGACGTGGCCGAGAAGCTGCTCGACCACCTCGTTCGCAACTGGAACACCTACGCCCGCCACACCCAAGCCCAGTTGGCATTCGTCGGAGCCGGCAAATGGCCGTCGTCGCGCACGGCTCCACCGCGAGCAACGTCGGAAGAACTCGTCAATGCTGGCCCAGATCTATGGCTCTACCGACTTCGTCACCACGCGATTTGCCCCACGAGCCATGGCCCGCGGCGTCCAAACCAAAGTTGGCGTCGATCCGAGGAGCTCGTTCGTCGTCTGGGCCGCAGTGGGCGCGACGCCGACGACTACCTTCCTGTCCTCAAACAACCGACGGGGGTGCCGACGTCGACACTCCGCGCTTGCCTCGACGAACTACAAGTCCGCGGCGAGCTCACTCCGGCCGCGTTCACTGTCGAGGATGCACACGATCTCTGCGTACGCATCTCGCACATCTATCCGTCGGGTATCACCGACCAGGCACTGCGCTCAGAACTGCGGCCGATCTACCGCCAGATGTTCGAACTCCTGGTCGGCAGCACGGTGAACAAAGGGGTGCCACTCAGTGGCACCCCGCTCGCCGCGCGCACGGCGAGCGGGTACGAGTTCCTCGCCGCCCGAGACGTCGTGTACGCGTCGGTGTCAGGCAGCCGAGAACGGAGCGGTGTGCAGGACAAGGTGCCGTTGTTCGTTCTTGAGGCCGAGCCGGGAGCACTTCGTCCGCTCCGCGAGCTCTTCGGAACCCCACTCCTTGAGAGCGCGTTGGAGTGGTCGGCGGTGCCGGGCGAGACTGCTCTTGAAGCATCCGGCCTCGGCAGTTTCCGCCAAGGACTCCGAGACCTGATCCCACCGCTACTCGCCCGCCTCAGTGCCGATCGAGCTGACCGGAGTAGGGCCGACCAACGAGCCTTGACTGAATTCGCTGAGAAGTTGGAACCCGTGGAGTCGCTCAGTCTGAGCTGTTCATTCCGCGGTCAGAACCTCGGTGACATTCCCCAGCGGACGTACCACGTGCGGCGCTCCGAGGAACCAGGATTTCAAGGTTTCGCCGTCTGGTCCGGCCCTGCCTGGCCTCCGATAGCGGAGGACGCTCATACCTTGGCTATGGCGCTTGCGGAGACTTTGGAGGTCAACACTGTCGAGACCTTCTTATCGTTCATCAACGCGAACCCCGCGCAGCGACAGCAACTGCTCGATCTGGCCGGCGCCGCGGAGAAGCTGGAGGAGGTGCAGCAAGACCTTGCCGATCTCGGAGGTGGCGCTTATCAGGCCGATCAGCTGGCAAACCGCGCAGAAGGCAACGAGCTCGACACGACAGACGGCGCGTCAACAGAAGCGGCCACCGGGCACGCAGACCGAACCCTTCCCGCGGCGACCCGTGCCGCCCCGCGCATCCCGCTGCACCGCTTCGAGGACCTCCTGATAGACGGAGAACTCACCCGCATCGAGGGAACAGGTCTCCAACACGAGACCCAAGGAAGAAACGGTCAACCCGGAGCCGCAGGTGACGGACATGGCGACCAAGCGGGTGATTCTTCAGGCGCGCCAAGGGCAGCCGCCGGCACCGACCTGAACGAACTTGACCGTCTTGGCATGCGTATAACCTTCGGATTTGAGGAGCGACGATTCGTCGGGCAGAAGACCGTCGTACTCCCAGGAGAGACGCCCCCTGAGAATGCGGACGTGCTCATCGTCGACGTCAGCTCGCCGGAGATGATCGTAGCCGCTATCGAACAGTCCACCGTGGTCGGCCAAGTGTTTGACCAGCTCGCTGAGCAGGGCATCAGCGAGCTCTACCCCGGCTTCGACATTCTGACCATCCAAGGTGGTTCAATCGATCGAATGATTGAACTGAAGTCGTCCGGAGTCGACGCACAAGTTCAAGCCATGAGTTGGAACGAGTGGAAGACGGCCGGGGGAGAATTAAGAAATCACTTCTGGCTCTACCTCGTCGGCAATCTTCGCGCCGATCTCGAAAACGCTCCACCCTTCGTGAGAGCCGTGCAAGACCCATTCGGGACTCTTGCCTCCTCAAAATCGGAAGACGTCATACGCAAGCGGACCGTTCAACTCCGAGTACGCGAGTTCGCCGCTGCCGATCAACTCACCCTAGAGTTGCGACACGAGGAAGACCCGTCAGCCTAGGGCGACACCTGAGCAGGATGGCCAAGTCCACCGTTGCCTCGCTCCTCCACCCCTGCAAAGAATCTCATTGACCGAAGGGGCCGGGGTGGCTTCATCTCCTCCTCGTTAAAGGCGCCGAACCTGCCACTTACATGCACGGAGAGGCGGCATCGGCAGCCAATGATGACGCTCTGTTTCGCCGGCAGGTTCTCGGAGCGTGGCGTCGGTTGTGCGGTTCACAACAGCGATATGATCGCGGAATATCAAAACGGCTTGCCCAGCCATGGCTGGTCGACGTTGGGGGTCGTCGGAAGGGAAAAGCGTGGGTGGGTTCGTCGCCGAGCAAGGATGCCGTGTGCCATGGCGCACCCCGGGTCTCGTTGATTCGATAAATGTCATCGGCTGCAGTCTTGTGCCCGCGATGCCTAAGAAACTGCCAGCCGGATACATCGCGGTCGCGGTCGGCGACAGGTAGGGGGACGCATGGGTTTTTGGCATACCGGATACATGGAGTTTCATGAGCCGACAGGAGAAGGAACTGGCCACCTCGTTAGTGTGTTGCCGGACCTGTTTCCCTGCCTGACATGTGGTGTGGAATTCTCCACCGAACCTGACCTGCGGGTGCATACCTTTGAGGGACATCGCATACAGCGGCCCGTTTTGGTGTTGAAGGGACGGGAATGTGGCAGGAGCCGCCTGACCATTACCGGCGAGACGGCGGCTGAAGATTGGGCGATTCGCAGCGCTGAAACGATCACCCTAAACGGCGCTCGTACATCCGCTGCCAGCGCTGCCAAGGTCTTGTCGTCGACGCGAAGTGGCGTTGTCGATGTGACGCTAGCGAACCGAGATGTGGTTCAGTCCTTCCAATTCGAGTTCACCCTCGCTGATGAGGACGATCTCAATGGCGTGGATGCTGCCTTGGCACGGTTGATCGACGGAGGTGAGTTGAGTGTTCGCGCCATCGACGACTTTATTATGCGCTCGAAACGATACCCGACGTCCGGCAGGTATCTTTCCGGCCTGGCGAATTATTTATACGGCGTCTTGGCCCGCGAAGGTGTCACCGAGTTAGGAGTCCGCGACGAATCGCATGATGGCGGTGGTTATCAGGGCAAATACGACCAGGCTGTGGGAGTCCTGGGAAGTTTTGATCGTCCGCCAGCTGAGGCTATTTGCGGCATAGTTGCCTTCCACTACAACCAGTTTGAACGCGCCATGACCAAGACTAAGAGTCAACGCGTCGCCGAAGTTTCGCTCCGCTTTCAGGCGCTTGTAAAGGGGGAAATTTGGATGCCCGGCGATCTGTCACAGTCGTCGCATACAAGCTTGGACACGGCGCTCAGCGACTCAGTGATCGAACAAGTCCTGGGGTGGAGCGCTCTGCCGCTTGACGGCACCGCAGTAGGCGATATTGCTGACCTGACGGCCAACATAGGTGCACAGCGACCAAACGACGCTTTCAAGCTGCACATAATCGCTGCAGAGCATGCATATGCTGCAGGGGACATCGCCTCAGCCAAGCACCATGCAGAACACCTTCGCCACAGTCGTCTCACCGAGGGCTGGTACGCAGGCTTTCGAGAACGAGTTCAATTTCAAGGAGTTTCAAAATAGTGACTACAAACACCGCATCCGAAGGGGCTCTGCCTGAGGAGGCCCCTGACTCGACCGCGAACCAGGACTCCACGGCCACCGGGGCGCAGTCGCGTAGTCAGGGCGGTGGGGAGAAGACCGGGGCGCAGTCGCGTAGTCAGGGCGGTGGGGAGAAGACCGGGGCGCAGACGCGTAGTCAGGGCAGCAGCAAGAAAAAGGAGCGGCCCAAGACTGTCCTCGGTTTAATTGAGTTCGCGTACGGGGAAGAGGGTCGCAAACTGAGCCTTGTGCGCCGGGACTTGCAGGAGCTTTCCCTGCAACCCAACGCCAAGCAAGCTGAGATTGACACTGTTCAGCGATTGGCCGCTGACGATCCGTTCCTTGCGGTGCCGCTCAGTTTACTAAGCGCCGTGGCGGAGCTTGGTGCGGAGCCGCGTGTCCGTCGTCACATCCTGGACTTGGTTTTGGTGGCTTTCGGGAGCCACAAGCTCTTTAAGAGGCGAATGGAACGGCTGGTTGAGCCGCAGGCCCAAGACTTTCTTACTGCCCATGAAGTGAATGAGGCGGTTAAGGCACTCACGTTCGATGCACTCGGATTTAAAGTGCCGTCCGAATTCAGTGAAGCGACGCGGGAGCGGCTGCGATGGAACGCGGTCACGGCAGTTGAGCTTTTCCACGTTCTCCATGGACACAGAACGGCAGATCAGTTTATTGAGGATATGACCGCACTGTTCTGGAACGCGGAACCTGTGCGGAGCACCTCCAAAGCAGCTGCAATGCTCGTAGCTGCCAGAAATACCGACGCTTTTAGCCAGCTGTCACGGCACTTTGAAGTTCGTCTACGTGAATCGAAGCGAGAGACAGACAACGCACTTGCTCGGATTCGGACGCAAGAACTCTGTGCCATAGAGGCCGAAGCTTTCAGTAAAAAGCAATCGGCTGAGCTGGAGGATGCGAGAAAACGCATGGCTGAATTGGTCGCAGACGTCAATCATCTGTCCCAACGACTCTCCGCAGAGCAAAGCAGCCGTGTAGTGGACAAGAGCCACCATGTCGATGACTACGAAGCACTCCGAACGCAGGTTATCCGGCGACTAACAACCCAGGTCGAGCTTCTCAGCGACGGACTTCACGCGCTACGCAATGGAAGCACAGGTGTGGCGGAGGAGTTCGTTGACCGGGCTTTGAGCGCAATTACCGGTGAGGTCACGCGCCTCAAAGATCTTGATGGAGGGGTGCAGTGACTGTAGGTTTTGACTTCGGAACCACGAACAGCTTGGTATCTGTGGTGGTCGGTGATCGCGTTATCGACGTCTTTGATGAGGAGGGCCGCCCCCATCCTTCCGTTGTCCGTTACGAGGGCGAGGACGTTATCGTTGGCAGAGAAGCGCGCCATGCGTTAGAGGAAGTCGGGCTTGGGGTCTACGGCAACACCGTGCGTTCGCCGAAGTTCCTCTTAGGGCAGGAGGCCGTCAGCGTCGGTGGTGTCGACCGCAGCCCTGTCGACATCGTTGCGGACGTGATTCGACATGTCCGGACTGAGTCGCGCCAAAGCCGCCAACGTCAAGTCTTGGGAGAGCTGGATCGCGCAGTAGTCACTATCCCTGTGAATATGAACGGCCCGAGACGCGCGGCCCTCCGTGAGGCGTTCGCCCGGGAAGGAATGTCCGTGGCTCAGTTCGTTCACGAACCGCTCGCCGCGCTGTACGGCCACCTGCGCGGCGCCTCGGACCCTGAAGGTGAGATCCGGGGACTCATGCGACGGAATGTACTTGTTGTTGACTGGGGTGGCGGAACACTCGACCTAACACTGTGCCGAATCGAACCCGGTCGCATCCTTCAACTCCGCAACGGTGGGACGGACAACGTGGGTGGCGACAAGTTTGATGAAGTCATCCGCGACGAGGTAGTCGCTAAGTTCTCCGTTCAGCAGGGTATCTCCGCATCGGACCAGCCGACCCGAGACGCACGACTACGCCTGCTGCAAGACGCCGAACGGAACAAGATCGAGCTCTCAGAGCGAGCCAGCGTCACATTCTACAGGCCGAGCTACTTCCCCGTCTCCGGCACTACACTAGAATATTCACTGTCCCGGCAGGAACTGGATGGGATCACCCGACCACTCGTGACCTCAGGCATTCGAGAAATTGAGTCGCTGCTAGAAAGTGTCGGCATGGCTCCCGCCCAGGTGTCGCTTTGCCTGGTCGCGGGTGGTATGGCTGCGATGCCCAGCATCCGCAGCCGGTTGCACGAACTGTTCGGGCCGGAGCGGGTCCTCGTCCCAGGGAACAGTGCAACGCTTGTTTCCCAAGGAGCGGCGTGGATCGCCCATGACTCGCAGCGGCTGGTCCTGGCAAAGCAGATTGAGCTGGAAATGGCACGTGGGTCGAGGCTTCCACTCTTACGGGCCGGAACCGCGATGCCACTTGATGGCGAGGTGCGCCGGGAACGGTTCCACCTGTACTGCACGGACCCGACTGACGGCGTAGCGAAGTTCTCCATCGTGGCGCCCTCCGAGCTTGCCGAACAACCTCAAGCAAGTGATCCTCGAACGTCGCTTGGCATCGTGACCATTAATGTGGACAAGACTGCACCACCCTTGGTCGAGCGACTCGAACTCGAAGTCGAGGTTGATGACGACCTTATTTTGTCTGTCAGTGCCATGTCCAAGCAGCACGGCGACCAGGCTGGCGCATCTTACTTCGACTTGGAGTTTGGCATCGGGCTCCCTGGAAGCAATGACCTCGGCCCCGTCGATGTTGCCGACATGGACGTCTGGGTGCCAAATGACGGTCTCGTAGCCCGTGCCAACGTTGCAGACCAGAAGGACACACGGCTGGTTCCCGGGGACGTGTTGTATCAGCACAACCCTTCGGCCTTTTCGAGGCATTCAGACCAAGCCACCGGAGAGCAACTTATCGAACATCTCTACTACACGCCATGTGCAGTCTGTAAGCGTCAGTGGGGCGACCCTGCTTGTAGGTGCGCCTCGGTGGCCTGAGGATGGCGGCACAGCAAGTCGTTGTACGCGTAGTGGATGGCGCGTCCGTTGTCGAGGAATCCGTTCGACGGCCCGTTCGGCTGACCCCGGACGGGTACGCCGGCATCGTTTACGCCGGAGCAGTTTACCCGGTGTTCGCAGACAACTTGGTCAACATTTCTGGAGCCTCGTGGGAGGTCGAGGACTGTAACCGGTTCCTCTTCGCCGGCGTTGCTGTCCCGTATGCGCCGAAAATCGATGACGCGGCAGCGCAGCAGGAGTTTAGAGGGTTCCGCGGTGAGTGGGACATTGAGACTAATCGCTTTGGTCACTACCTGGTCTTCAACGCCTCGGAGCGACTTGCGGCCGCCGTCGTCGAGGCACTGGAAGCGGGAGGCGTCTCCGTACAGCGATGGGATGTCAGCCACCGGCCGGCGAGTGACGGCAAGTTCTATGACTGGTTCGCCCGTCTCCGGGAACAGGGAACCCATGACGATGTCATGTCCCGAGTCTCGACGGTATTCTCGCCCACGTCGGCCGCCCTGACTGTTGATATTGCACCAACCCCGGTAATCACGCGTATTGAGGACCTCGCAGCTCAGGTCGAGCAACTGCTGGAACTCACGGTCGACCTCAGAGCCAGCCTCAACGCGTCAGAGAGCGAAGCTGCACTCCTCCGCCAGAGGCTGGAGGCGGCGACCGGCCGCGAATCCAAACTGGCGGGAGATCTCGATCGGGCGCTGGAGCATCAAAAATCCCTGCACATTCAGATTGTCGAGTTGGGCCGCGCCCCGGAGCACACAGCCGACACAAAGGCCTTCATAGCGAAGCAGTCGGAGACCGAAGAATTTCTCGAGTTTGCTCTGGCCGAAAACTCCGATCTCCACAACAGTCTCGCAAACTTTCGGAATGAGGCAGAGCGAAGTAATTCAAGGATCCTGACCTTGGAGGCGACATTAGCCGGCCTTCAGGAGAGGCTCGAAGAAATCGGGGGACAGGAACGAGAGCGCCGTCGAGCTGCTGCCGCTCATGTCGCGCCTCGTCGCGGCGTTCCGGGGTTCCTGGACACGGCGTTTGCGCGGCTTTCCTTCGTTCTCGACAGTGTCGAAGTATTGGCCAATATCGACGCACCCGCGTCGGTGCTCCGGGCACTCGTGCAGATTGATATGGGGCAGATCGTGGGGAAGGATCTTGAAGGCATGCGCGGATGGCGAGAAGTCTCCAAGCTTGCTACCGGGATCGCTGGCAGCGAGGACATGGGCCGCGTTTACTACAAGCCAGACGGCAACTGTGTCCTGGTCAGTGTTCACGTCAAACAGGACGACAAAGAACAGCGCCGCCATATAGAGCGACTTAGGTCCCTTTGAGGTGGCGCTACCCAGCGGCGGCATCAGGGCTGCAAAAGGGCGCGGGGTCATAAAGGACCACTTAGCTTGTCCATGAAGGGGCTTCTACCCCATGGAAACATCACGCCGCGACGCGCTACCGGACTGGATCCACTACTACAATCACCACAGGCCCCACACCGCCATCGGGAACAAACCACCCGTCAGCCGGTTGATCAACCTCCCTGGGCAATACGCCTAGTTGGTCCTTTTGGCAAGTAATTTGGACCTAAGCCGACTTGATTGGTCCTTTGGTCCTTAGGTTGCCAATCGTGAGATGCCTGTGACTTGAACGTCTAGTTGCTGTGACTTGAATGTCTAGTTGCGACTTTTGCAGAGTTTGCGCGACTTTTGAAAACGTACTCGCGACTTAGTCGTGACTAGCCTCGGTTAGCCCCCTCCCGGTGGCCTGGTGTGAGATTCCAAGATAGTTGGCCAAAGAGATTTCACACTTGTCTGCACTGGGCTCGACGCAGGAAGGCCCCGGCTCCTTTTGGAGTCGGGGCCTTCCTGCATTGTGGGAGACTCAGCCGACCTCGGCGGCTTCCTGCTGGGCTCGATCGCGGAGGCGTTGCTGGAGCCCGCCGCGGAGGAGGACGTCGACGAGCCCGCCGTTGTCGGCCATCTCGAGAAGGGCGTTGATGGCCTTCTGGTGGCCTTCGCCGGCGACGTAGACGTTTTCCTCGATGGCCTCGGGCAGGGTGGGGGAGGCGGCGAAGTCGACGGGTCCGTTGGCGATGGCCTCGCGCTGGAGCTGTTCGTTGTTTTCGGCGTGGCGCATGACGGAGGAGATGACGTTGATCTGGTCCTCGTCGCTGATCCCGACGCCTTCGAAGAGCTTGTTGATGTGCTCGATGAGCTCCCCGAAGGTGCCCTTCTTCTTCTCCCGCACGACCCCGGACCCGGCGGCGGTGACGCCCTTGAGCCCGGGTCCGTCCCCGTCGGTGAGCTTAAGGTCCGCGGCTTCCTGCTTCTTCAGGGCGTAGTGGGTGAGCACGACGTCGGCCAGGTCCAGACCGCCCTCGTCGGCCTCGGGCCGGATCGTCCGGGCGAGCAGCTTGAGGTAGATCGCGAGCTTTTCGATGCGGGTGTCGCCGTAGTCGATGATCTGGGAGAAGAAGTCGTACGCCTTGGTGAACGCGGCCGCCGTCTTGCGGAACTCCTCGAGCTGCCCGCGTTCAAGGTCGTCGTGGGTGAGCACTGCCTGCTTCATGCGTTCCCTGAACACATCCGCGGCCGGCTTCAGGTGCGAGTACAGGCCGTTGTGGTTGCGCTGGGCCACCCACTTGGCGGCCACCAGGTCCACGTCCCTGTCGTTGTAGACGTCCACATGACGCGGAAGGGTGACTGGCGCTTCGGGTGGGGTTTCTCTGGCGTTGCGATTGCTCATGCAAAGTAAGTGCGCGATGCTTCGCAGACTTTCTCGCCGCACCCTCTGCAGATGCAGCACATATGTTACAGTTACAGCAGTTAGGGGCAGTTATGGCAATGGAGGCGGCATGGCCGGGCAGGAAGAAGACTCGATCGACGTGCTACGCCGCGCGCTCCGAGGGACTAGCGATCACGTACAAGTAACCCTTACGATCTCGCGCGGGAGTGCAGAGAATATTCTGCGACTCCTTGAATCGGAGCATGGATCGGGTGCCGTCGTCGTTCCCGTCAAGGAGCTATACACGACCACAGAAGCTTCGACCTTGCTCGGTGTCTCTCGCGCGACGCTCATGAAGCTCATCGAATCAGGCAGCATCGAAGCTGTGAAAGTTGGGACGCACCACCGCATCCCCGCCGAAGAATTGGTTGCGTTCCAGCGTGCCCGTCAGGTGAGCCAGGAAAGGGCGGCAGAACTGCTCACCGAGTTCTCTTCTCGTTCGGCCGCCGGCTTCCACAGTAACGTTACGTTCCGCGCTAGCGGTCAAGGAGAGGAGTGAGGTGGCGAATCCACGGCCACTGGTGCCCGCGACAGGACATCTGCCAACACCACGCCCACCGATTGGTGAAACCCCGACTCGACGCTCTGCGGAACACCTCGTCGCATCCGTTCTTGCGCCTGAGGATTTCGTCGAGACCGGCCGCCGGCTCTTCATCGATACGAACGTTTTCATGGACACCGATACTGCACGCTCAGCGGGTCTGAAGATGCTCTTCGAGCGTTGCAAGGATGTCGCCATCCGAAAGGGCAACGGCATCGTCGTCCCGTCCAAGGTGATCGATGAACTCTCCAAGCAGAGCGGCCTGGATGTCTCGCTGTTCACTGAGGAGCGCGCGGCCGCAGTGCGTCGTGCTGGCCAATGGCTCACGGCGCTGGAGTCCGCGGCAGCCCACGGACTCATTCGCAAGGACCTTGGTGACGGATCGAACCCTTATGCAGACGACCTATTCGTCGATCTCTTCACGCACTTCAGCGACCGGTACGACATGTGCCTGCTGACCAACGACATCACATTGCGGCTGCGCATCCGACTGCTCGCGGCCGAGGCGAAGCGTCAGCTTGTGGCAGGCACAGTAGATGTGGATGGTCGGATTGCAGTGGATACCGACCAGGACTTGTACGAACGTGGCGCTAGAAAGCTCGCGCGGATGACGCGGCACGTCGATGAGGGGCTTGCGAAGGCCAAAGACTATGCCGAAGTGGAGGCGCTGGCGCCTCTGCTGGACAAGTTCAAGCACACGTTTGGCGTCGCCGACGTCGACGCGAGGCCTGGAGGCAGGCGCGACACCAGGGCGGCAACGAGGCCCGCTTCGCAACGAGCGGACGGAGCTTTCAAGCGTGTGACGACGCTCAAGCCGAAGGATCAGCTGCTTGGAGACGCCGTCATCCCCAAGTCGGGTGACCAGGTGATCGCAGTGTCACTGCATTCGCGTCATGCGCTCGTCTTGGGCGACTTGGTTGGCGAGGGCGGTGAGGGGTCGGTCTATGCCGTGCGAGATAATCCCAGTCAGGTTGTCAAGATCTTCGATAAGGACCATCGAACCGAACATCGCAAGGCAAAGCTCGAACTTCTTCTTTCGCACGAACTTGAAACGCAAGGCATTGGCTTTCCCTCGCACATCATCACAAATGGTGACGGTGACTTCGTTGGCTACGCCATGCCCCGAGCGACTGGGAAGGAGCTCCAGGCGACGATCATGCGTCCTGCTCGGTTCAAAAGGATGTATCCGACTTGGACCAAAGCAGACCTCGTAGATGTTTGCGTCTCATTCCTGGAAAAGGTTGCCTACCTGCATTCGCTGAACATCCTCCTCGGTGATATCAATCCGAAGAATCTCATGGTTGACGAGCATAAGAACGTTTGGATCATCGATGCCGACTCATGGCAAGTGGAAGGGTACCCCTGCCCCGTGGGAACCGCGATGTTCACGGCGTCCACGATCACGGGCGACTACGCTGACGCGCTGCGCACCGTCGAGGAGGAACGCTTTGCGATCGCAACGATGCTCTTCATGATTCTCATCACGGGTCAGTTCCCCTACGCGCGCGCCGGAGCTGATGGTGGCGACTTTGCAGCCCTAATCAAGGAAGGAATGTTCGCATTCCAGTTCCAGGGAGCGTCCGACCAGGACCAGCCCGAGGGGAACTGGAAGTTCATGTGGAGCCACCTCCCTTTTCAAATCAAACGCCTGTTCTGGCACACGTTCCAGCGCCAGGGCGGCTCGCGCTTCGATCGTCGCCCGACAGCGAACGAGTGGCTCGCGGCATTCCGCGAATACCGCGACTTCTTCGGTGGCAACGACGATTTCGACCCTATGTCGAACGATGTCTACCCTTTTCGATTCCGTGCATTCCGTCCTGACACACCCATCTGCGACTGTCCGCAGTGTAAGCGGCCGAGCGCAATCGTCGGCAGGTGGGACGAAGAGAGCCAGTCCTACTACGAACCCAGCCTTTGCTACGACTGCAATCAGAGCAAATCTAGATGCGCCGACTGCGGCAAACCAAGGCCTGCTGACGCACTGAAGGACGGTCGTTGCTGGGACTGCAACCGCAAGCGCAACTACGCGACGTGCGAGAACTGCAACAGGGAAGTTGCCCAGACGTACCTGGTCGATGGTCGATGCTCAAACTGTCAACCGGTTTCGTGCAAGGACTGCAAGACATTGACAGCGAAGACCGAACTCTCTTACGGGCGCTGCGCTGCGTGCGTCAAGAAGGCAGCGGAACTCAACCCGGCGCGGCTTTGTGCCGAGTGTCACCAGCCCTTCATCACTTTCGATCACGAGCGGTGGTTCCGATCCAAAGGGCTCGATATTCCAAAGTCTCATCAGACCGCGACAAAGAAACCATGTCCACTGCGATCGACTGCTTCGCGCCCGCCGAGCACAGCCCCGAGTTCGTCGCCCTCCTCCGCTAACTCAGCCGCGCCGCCGAAGAAGAGCTTCTGGCAGCGCCTCGTCACGTGGCTGAGCTCCTGATCCACTATTAAGCGCTCACATCAAATGAAAGGTAATCCCATGGCACTCAACATCGGCGCCGACGACCTCGTCGAGAACCCGACTCCGCGCGTCCCCGTCGCGCTTTGCCTCGACACGAGCGGATCGATGATGGGAGACAACATCCGCGAGCTTGTCAAGGGCGTCAACCTGTTCTACGACGCGATTGACGAAGATGACGACGCCCACGACGCCGCCGAAGTGAGCATCGTCGAGTTCAACTCTGCTGTGAGCCTGATTCAGGACTTCGCTAGTATCGAGCGACTAAACCGAATCGATGCCATCGATGCGACGGGCGGCACGGCCCTCGGCGAGGGAGTCAACCTCGCCCTCGACACGCTCGAGAAGCGAAAGTCCACTTATTCCAACGCTGGTGTCCTGTACTACCAGCCCTGGCTCGTTCTGATGACCGACGGTAAGCCGAACGGACGTCCTGACGAACTCGAACGCGCAGTCCACCGCGTGACGGAACTTGTCGCCCAGAAGAAGCTCACAGTATTCCCGATCGGGATCGGGGCTGATGCCGACATGAATGTGCTGGCCCGATTCAGCCCGAACCGTCTGCCGCTTCGGCTCCAAGGCCTGAGCTTTAAGGAGTTCTTCGAGTGGCTGTCGAAGTCTGTTTCCCGTGTCTCCAGGTCCACCCCTGGAGACACAGTCAAGCTTGATCTTGAGGGCTTGGCTGGCTGGGCGGAGTTGTAAGTGTTCAATGAGTTCCATCATCAGGTGCGTGGCCGAGGGCATGAGCTTGACGGAACGCGCGGTCAGGATCGGACTCAGTACCTTTCACGCGGCGGCGTTCAAGCGATCTGTCTAGCTGACGGCGCTGGGTCCGCTTCGCATTCCGAATTTGGCGCGCAAGCGGTGGCAGACGAAGGATGCGCCGCGCTGGTCGAGCAGTTCGAACAGCTTGTCGCGAGCGTCGACGGCGGCCAGATCAAGATCGAGCTCCTAGAACGACTTCTCGCCAAGGTCAACATGCTCGCCGAACGACACGGTCGTGACGTTCACGATTTTGCCTCGACCTTCCTCGGCGTTGCGGTTTCTGGCGACAAGTTTCTTGGTGCACATGTTGGCGACGGCGTAATTGGATACCTCAAGGACGGTGACCTGCGTGTCATCTCCGCTCCGGATAACAGCGAGTTCGCCAATCAGACCACCTTCGTGACTTCTCACGGTGCCGCCGGGTCGATGCGACTCTTTCGGGGCTCGCTGCAGGGAGTGACCGGATTCATTCTCATGAGTGATGGCGCTGGGGACAGCCTCTTCAACGCTCGCACGCGTCAGCTGGCGGCGGCCTGCGAGAAGCTTATTGTGGCTGTCGGATCTGCGCCCGCCAGACTGAGTCAGAACTCAAAACACAAGAAGCAGTGGCGGAAGTTCATAGACGTCAGAGTGCGCAACGCGACTAAGGATGACTGTTCCATCGGCGTCTTTGGTCGGTCGGTGGCGTCCTAACGCGAACGATCAGGGTCCGCGAAAACGTCACGAATCGTCGAGGGCATGGAGCCTGCCCACCATCCGTCTAGTAGTGTCGACCCAACTAAACCGGGGGCAGCCCCCCATCCGGGAGTCTCGGCAACGCAGCGTTATGAGCGTCCGTTTTCCGCCGGTTGAGTGCCGTGGTGAAGGACGGTCTTGTGCGGCTGGCGGGCGGGCAAGGCCCGAGCTTGAGCAGGAAAGGTCTTGTTGCCTCCGGCAACGAACGCCGCTACCCACTTCCGCTACCGGTCCCGCCTCAGCGGCGGGCGGGGAGGATCGTCGTCGTGACGGCCACGGCCTGCGGCGTGCTGGGGAAGGAGCTGAAGCCGAAGCGCACGGGCGGGTCCACCGGAGCGAGGGGCCCGAGGTCGGCCCCGTTCCAGCTCGCCGCGGCGCGCTCGACGCCACGGATGGAGCGCACGCCATAGTACTCCCGGCGTCCGCCTCCGGCGGAGTCGGCGGTGGCCACCCCCGGGAGCAGGATCCCCGCGGCGCGGTTCACGGCCGTCAGCCACACCGGGTGCACGGCGATCCGGGCGGGGACAAGTTGCAGCATCCGGCCCAGCGCCGTCACGGGGCCCAGGTCGGCGCGCAGCTCCAGCGGGCCGCCGGAAACGCGGAGGACCAGTGCGGCGGTCCCGGGTTCGTCCCCCGGTTGCGCGCCCCGTTCCCCAGCGGGGCTCAGGCTGGCATCCAGCGGCGCCACCACCACCTCATCGAAGCGGTAGGTCGCGGACACATAGTCGGCGACCGCCCGGTTGGGGGCCAGCAGCGTCCGCAGCCCGTCGCGGTCCTCGGTCATGACGTCCGTGAAGGCGCCGAGCGGCGAGTCCATCCAGTGCCCGACCACCAGCCGGCGCCCCGCGCTGGTGCCCAGACCCGCGATGAAGCCTGTAAAGCGTTCCATCCGGCTACCGTACGACTCCGGCCAGCCCTGCCGCACGCTGGTGCGTACAACCGACGACGCCGCCGTCGAAAGGACCACCCTGGCCAAGCTGTATTTCCGCTACGGCGCCATGAACTCTGGGAAGTCCACCGGACTGCTGCAGGCGTCGTGCAACTACGAGGACCGACGCCCTTTTCGATCTGAACCCGTCAATCACTGATAACCGCGGCTATGTCGAGTCGGAGTGGATGCCTGAGGGGCCGGTTCCTGGTGGCAGTGCGGCTTGGGAAGCCCGGTCCGGCCGACTATTGTCCGGGTCCGATGTATAAAGGACCAACTATTTTGACCATGATAAGATTTGCCCGAGCTCATGCCCCGGCGTGAACGCGGGGGAGGGGAACGGCCCTGGGGACCAAGTAGCGTGGCAATCTACACTTCTTGTAAGTATTCCGGCCCTCTGGTAATTCCCGCGGCTGGCCCTGTGCGTGAAACGTGCGGGGCCGGCCGTCTCTATTTCAATTGGCACCAGTGCGTCAGCGGCGACGGACTGCACGCGGTTGGGCTGCCAATTCATTGGGAGCGCGCTGACATATCAGCCGGACCGCGCAATCAACCTGGCAATCGAGCTTTGCGGCGAAGCCGTCGGCAACGTCGGCCTCAGTAACATCGATCTTCGAGGGCTTGGAGCGCGCAAAGCTTCAGTACGGAGATGAACGTCTCGACGTAGAAACCAATGCGCGACTGGCAACGGACCCGTCATCCTCGCTGGAGCTGATGCCTATCCACACGGCTCACGCGGGGTCAAGCAGGCTTGGCGATTGTTCGCGATGGGCCGCGTAGGACGGCGCATGGTCTGGGAAATCCCATCTGGCGTCGGCACGGTGTCATGGTGGCCCTACGCCCGGAACAACGCCGGGCAGGTGCCCATGGACGTCGCGGAAGCTCCCGGCTGTAACTGCCTGGCAGAATTCCGCCGGTCCTTCCCAGACTCCGAGGACGACCTCATGGAAGGTGAAGACATACCCGCTTCCGATTACTGCCCCTTGCACGGCATCGATCGGATCAATGAGCTCACGCCCGGGGAATTCACCGCCCGGGCTGAGGAAACCTGGCTGTGGGACGCCGGCTCCGGCTTGCCGGAATACGTAGACCCGGACGCCAGACGCCAGCTCCTCTACGGTTTTGCCGGGCACACGTTTGCCGGGATTCCCGTCCGGCAAATCCGCGGACGCATCGACGCAGACTTTCCAGAGGTTCCTCCTGCTCGTGAAACCGATCCGGCAGACTACGGCCCGTGGTGGGCCAAGCCTCGACGCCCGGAGGCAGGGGTGCAGGACATTATCGATCTCCGTTCGGCCGGCTATACGGGGCCGGCCTTCCGGTACCGGCACGGCAGGGCATGGTTTGAGACCGCGCCGCCGTTCATTCCGTGGTCGGAATCCTGATCTGCAGTTCGCCTTCACGCAGCCGGCAGCGCCGCCACTCGCCGCCATAGGTTGCCGCTCCGCTCCCGTGGCTACCAGGTGAGCTTCTGCGGCTTGACCACGTAGTGGCCGTCGCGCTCGGTGAACGTGACGAGGTAGCCGCGCTTGCCGCCGTTGACCATCACCTGGCAATCGGTGTGTGTGCCCACTCTGATATTGGGGAAGTTCTTGCACTCCATCCCCGTGATCTTGACTCCAGCATCCTTGGGGCGGGCACGCGCCAAGATCCGGGCCGCCAGGACCTTGCCGCTGGTCGCTGCCGTGAATTTCTGGGCTGCAGGCGCGGCGGGGGGTGCCGCTGTCACGGTAAAGGTTGGCTCCGGGGAGGGAGCTGATGGGGCGCAGCCGGCCACCGCCAGGGCTCCAAGCAGTGCCGCTGCAGACAGGGTGGTCCGCCTGATGTTCATCGCCGTCCTTTCTGTCCGAAGTGAGGCACGTGCCGGCCACTGGAAACTCTGCAGTGTCTTCCTTGGGGAAAGGTTGCCGCTGGGGGACCGCATCAGACGATTCGCGATGTGTCTTCAGCATTTTCACAGGGGAGAAGGGGCAGGCTGGCTATCCGACTGAGGCTCAAAGTCAGGCCTGCCACTCAGCCGTATTGGGGTGCTCGCAGTCCACTTTCTGATGTCCTCACATCCGCCCGCCCGTTGAGAACGCCCCCACTGCCTCGTTGACGGGGCGGGGGCGGACCCGGCCCGAAGCTACAAGGTGACCCATGAAAGCCAAGCCGCTGTACACAGCCATCCTCATGTCCCTCCTTCTGTCCGTCGGCATGATTGCCGGTATCTCCTCGCCGGCCTCTGCCGCCGGCACTACATATTTCGTCAGTGCCGTCGGAAGCGACAGCAACACAGGCACGTCCGCCGCCACCCCCTGGAAGTCCCTCACCAAAGTCAATCAGGCCATCCTTAAGCCCGGGGACACGGTCAGTTTTCGCCGCGGCGACACATTTACTGGAGGGGTCGTCACCGCGCAAAGCGGCACGTCGGCGTCGCCGATCACGATGAACAGCTACGGAACGGGTAGTGCGCCGACGGTGACCGGCGGCAAATCCGGGAACTGTGTCCGTATCAACGGCGATTTCACCATTGTGGAGGGCCTGCGAGCGGTTTCCTGCGGCTATGCCGGCTACAGCGTCGTCGGTGACCACAACACTCTCCGGAATTCCAGCGCGTCCAGCAACGCAGTGGGTGTGAAGATCAGCACGGGCTCTGATTTCGGCACGTATACTGGCAACGCCCTGACGAACAACAACATCATGAACGTAAATACCCCCGGCACCAACTGCGGAACCCCGCAGGCGGTTAACTGCAGTGACGACTCGGGCGCCTTTGGCATATTGATCAATGGCAATGACAACGAAGTTGCCGGCAACACCGTTTCCGGTTCCGCGGCCGCATCCTTCGACTTCAAGGTCGACGGCGGGGCCATCGAAATCTTCAACGGCAACCGAAACAACATCCACCACAACATCGGCGTGGACAACAACTCGTTCGCTGAACTCGGACGGTCCTCCGCAGGCACCGCGGACAACAACGCCTACCGCTACAACCTCGTTCGTTCCACCTGCGGTACCAACTGCGCCCAGGCCAAAGGCTTCATCGCCCGAGGTGCCACCACGTCATTCGGACCAACCAACGGCACGGTGTTTGAGTACAACACCGTCTACCTGAACGGCCCGGACTCCCAAGCCATGGTCTGCCACGCCTCCTGCCCGGCTTCCACCGTGATCCGGGGCAATATCCTGGTCGGCGTCAAGAACTCGCTGTGGATCAACGGCTCAGGCTGGACCGAACGGCAAAATGTCCTCAACGGGCCCAGGAACTTCACACTGAACAGCACATCCACAGCTGCACCGGCTGGCTTCGTCAACGCCCCGGCGGACTTGCATCTGACGGCCACCAGCCCCGCTATTGACCGTGCAGGTGTGAGCAGTTCGCTGACAGACCTCGACGGCGGTGCGGTGCCCCAGAACGGGGACTGCCAAGGAACCGCCGACGCTGACTCAGGCGCCTACGAATACGATTCGCCCAACTGCTGACCACCGAGTCTCTTGCCCGCCGGCGGACTTCGGAGGAGGATGTGGCCAAACTCCGGGAGGCCTGTCATGACCCAGCTTGGCAAGTTTGAGAAGTACCTGATCGAGGAATTCTTTGACGACTACCGCGCCGGCGCCATGAGCCAGCGCACGTTCACGCGACGGGTGGCATTCATAACCGGGAGCATGACCGCAGCAGCGGCCGCGATGACGCTGGTCGGGTGCTCGCCGAACGAGGTTCCGCGGGCCACCGACCCGATGCCGACACCGGCGCCGTCCACCTCCGCTTCGGGGACCGGCACGGCATCATCAGGTGCGGTTCCGGGAGCCAAGAGCCCGCTGTCCGTTCCGGAGGGTGCCGCAGGCCTGGTGACGGCGACCGTGACGTTCCCTTCGGGCGGAACCGACATCAGCGGGTACCTCGCCCGGCCCGAAGGGAATAAGCCGGGGCCTGCCGTGCTGGTGTGCCATGAGAACCGCGGGCTGACCCCGCACATCCAGGACGTGGCCCGCCGATTCGCCAAAGAGGGTTATGCGGCGCTCGCGCTGGACCTGCTGAGCAGGGAAGGCGGTACCGCCGGTCTCGATCCGGATGCGGTGCCGGGTGCGCTGACCCAAGCAGGAGCGCAGCGCCACGTCTCCGACTTCAGGGCCGGTTTCGAGTACTTGAACTCACAGGACTACGTTGACGCAGGACGAATCGCCATGACCGGCTACTGCTTCGGCGGCGGCATCACGTGGCAGTCGGCGACGGAGCTGACCGGGCTGAAGGCAACCTCGGCGTTTTACGGACCCGCGCCCGATCTGGACAAGGTTCCGACCATCAAGCCGGCGGTCCTTGGCGTCTACGCCGAACTCGACGACAGGATCACTGGCCCGATGCCGAAGCTCCGTGACGCCCTGGACGCCACTGACGTCCGCCACGAACTCAAGGTCTATCCCGGCGTCGACCACGCGTTCCACAACGACACCGGAGAGCGCTACAACCAGGCGCAGGCCACCGCCGCCTGGAACGACACGTTGGCCTGGTTCAGCAAGTACGTCTGAGGTTCAGTACTTGCGGGCGCGTCTGCTGACCGCCTACTTCATCCTCGGCGTCATACTGAACGGGATCTCCCGCAGCAAGCCCGAGCGGCTCGTCATGACGCCAACAGCGCTGGCGCTCGCTGCCCTGTACCTCGTCATTTCGCTCAGCTGACTTCCGGCTGACTGTTCGATCCGTCACCGGCGTGCGGAAGTTGATGGGCTGAGCATTACGAGGAGGCGCGCTCGCGTTTGGGAAGCGCGATCCAGTCCAGATCGTTCGCTGCCACGGCGGCCCCACCTGCGCGCGCCCTTGCCTGTTCGGCGAGCCGGCTGACGTCCGGGTAGCGAGAGGAAAAGTGGGTGAGAACGAGGGTCCCGACGCCGCCGCTTGCCGCCAGCGCGCCAGCCTGCCCTGCGGTCAGGTGAGCGTACTGCGCGGCGAGATCGGCGTCGTCGTCGCTGAAGGTCGACTCCGCCACCAGCAGGTCGACGCCGTCGGCGAGTTCCTCGGCACCTGTGCACGGGGCGGTGTCCATGACGAAGGCAAAACCCTGCCCGGTCCGCGGCACACTGACGTCCTCCAGGCGCACGCCACGCAGGATACCCTCGCGCTGCAATTGGCTGATGCCGGGCCCCCGATGCCGGCCGCCGCCAGACGTTCCGGCAGCAGCGTGCGTCCGTCTGGTTCGATAAGTCGGTAGCCGTAGGTTTCGACTCTGTGCCGCAGCGGCAGCACCTCCAGCCCCGGCGCGATCTCCCCGCGTCCTCCGTGCGGCAGCATCCGCAGGTCGAGGCCCGGCGGGGCGACGGACACCAGTGCCTGTACGACGTCCGCCCCCGAGGCCGGATAGTGCAGGTAGACCGGGTGGGCCACGCCGTCGAGCACCATCCGCGACAGCACGCCGGGCAGTCCGAAACAGTGGTCACCGTGGACGTGGGTGAGGCAGATACGGGTGACCGGGCTCGCAGATACGCCGGCATGGATCATCTGCCGCTGCGTGCCTTCCCCCGGGTCGAAGAGGAGGCCTTCGCCGTCCCAGCGCAGCAGGTACCCGTTGTGGTTCCGCGTACGCGTCGGGACTTGGGAAGCGGTGCCGAGGACGACGAGTTCACGCATGAACCTGAGTCTCCCACCCGCCGCGGCGCCCGGCCATGGCCGGTCGGGACGGACACCTACGCTGCGGGCCGCGCAGTTTCGCGAAGACAGCCCACTGCGCCCTTAACGAGAAGCACCGCAGGGCGGCCGCGTGTTGCGGCCGCCCTGCGGTGGTCGTGGCATTCTGACGCCATCGGGGTGCCCCCGGTGCTGTCTACTTGTAGACGCGCACCCAGTCGACCTGCATCTGCGAGGGTGCAGTGCGGGCGCCGGTCGGGAACCAGTCAAGCTGGAGCGTCTGGTGCATGGTGCCCGTCGGCTGGTGTGCCGGGTTCGTGTCAGTGAAGGTCTTCACGCCGTCGATGTATCCGGTGATGCCGGCCGGGGTCCATTCCACCGCATAGTTGTGCCACTGGGTGGTATCGATGGCCTTTGCTGCCGTCGTCTGGAAATTTCCGCCGCCACAGGCGTAGTGCAGGAAGAACTTCATCTGCGCTGTGTCGGACGTGCCCTCAGCGTAGTCAATCTCGGCGCACTTGGAGTCGCTGTTGTCGGGCCACAGAATCAGGACGGGGTGGTACTGAGGGTCCCGTGCATTCGTCTTCATGCGCGTTTCCCACTTGCCGTACTTCTGCTTCGCAAACTTGGCCGACATGCCGCCGGTGGTACCGGCTGAGTTGCCGCTGACCGTTGCGACGCCGTTGGCAACCGCCCAGGCCGCCGGACTGCGGACGCCCTTGCCCGCATGGCCTGTGCCGTTGTAGACGCCCCACTTCGTGCGGTCCGGCGCGCCGGTGTTGGAGAATTCGTCGCCGGCGACGACGGCTCCCCAGCCGCGAACGGTGGCAGCTTGCGTACCACTGCCGGTTGCGGCGGGCGCCACCGGAGTTGCGGCGGGCGCCACCGGGGTAGAGGCGGGGGCCACCTTTACCGGGGCAGCGGCCTGCGCTGCGCCAGCGGCGGTGCCCGCGGCTGGCGCGGCGGCCGGTACTGCGGCGGGTGCCGGAGCTGCGGTCACGGGCTTGGTGTTGGCAACCGGCGCTGCAGGCGCAGGGGCGGCCGCTGCTGCGGCCTTCTGTGCTGCGGCGGCTTTCTGTGCTGCCGCCGCCTTCTGCGTGGTGGCTTTGGCCTTCGCGGCCACAGCCTTCGCCTCGGCGGACGTGCTCGCGGCAGTAGCTGATGCACGGCCCGCCGACGACGGGGCTGACGCGCCAACTGTGGCGGCCGTCGCCGCCTGCGCGGGCGCCGGGGCTGCCGCTTTCTGGGAGGTGGGAGCGATGCTGCATCCGGTCAGGGACAGAGCCCCGATGCTAATGGCTATGGCTATATTCTTCTTGATCAAAAAACCCTCCGGGCATAGGACTGCCACGCATGCGACAGCCACAACGATGGTGATGAAGAAAGCGCGAAGCGTTTCTGGGCCCCCGTCGGTGGGGCCGGAGCGGACATGGTGCCGCTCAGCGCATCCGGGCCCAGCGTTCAGGCATCCGGGGCCCGTTCGGGCCAGCCCTTGTGGGCCAGGCGCCAACGTTACTTGATTGTGATCTTTGTCCGCAAACCGCTGGCGTCGTGCAAATCACCGCCACGCCGCCGCCGGCGCGGCTGACCTGCAGGAACACCGAATTGAAACAATTTCGCGGGCACGCCACATTTGCGCGCACCAGAGGCCCGTTTGCCTAGGCTGAGCAGATGCGCTGGCTGCGTCCTGACCGAAGCGCGCGGACCAAAAAACGCCGCCGCACGCCGACGAGTGAGTCCGTGGGACCGCTGCACGGAAATCGGGGGTGGAGAGACCAGGCCAAACTGTGCCGGCGGGGACGGTGCCGGCAGGTTGGCCTGCCGGCACCGTTCGGCTATTCCGTGGCTTTCGCGAACGTGGCAGCGCTCAGGAACTCGATGCCGGTGAAGGAGTCGTTCCCCTCGACCCAGGCGTCGTGGCCCGGCGGGATGGTGTAGGAATCGCCTTCGGTAATGTTTATCCGTTTTCCATCCGACGTCTCGACGACGAGGCTGCCGGAAACACAGAATCCCACGTGGCTGTTCTGGCAGGAATCGGTCTTTGCCAAGGGCTTGATGGACTCGGACCAACGCCAGCCGGGCTCAAACTTGAACCTGCCGATGGTGTAGTCCCCGACAGTGACGACGTCCACTTCGGCCTTGTCCGGTCGGCGTTGTTCATCGGGGGAGTTGTGCGACTTGACGCTTAGCTGGGAGACAACGTTTTGGGACACTTGCGCTCCTTCTTTCGTAGCAGGGTTGGGACAGTGCTGGACGCCTTCATACGGGAACCGCCAGCGGGGCCGGCTGGCCCAATTCACGCCAGTCCGGACTACGAGTCGCGTACGGTGAAAGCCTCCTCCGCTGGAGCATTCTTGTCGATAGCCATGGTGGCCGAAAGAATAGGGAGGTGAGTGCGGCTGGAGAATTCATCGACGACTCGCTGCAGCGCGAGGCGTCGTGGTACCGGGCAGACGAGATGCGCCTCAGGCTCGGCGTCGATCTGCAGTTCTATGGTGCGTCCGTGGGGGCGGTCCGCGGCACGGTCCGCGATGCCCTCCGCCGCCACTCCGGATTGACCCACGATGACGTCACGGCCCTGAGTGCGGAGCTGTGGTCGGTGCCGGTGTACGAGCGCCGCTTGGCCGCCGTCGTTCTCCTGCAGTCCAAGGTGGAAATGCTGAGTAACTCCGACCTGACACGGATCGAAGGCTTCGTTCGGGAGGCGGGCGTGCCGGCTCTGGTTGATCCGCTAGCCGTTGACGTCGTCGGTCCGCTGATGGAGCGACTCGACGCCCAGGCCAGGGCCCGCGCCGACGCGGTCCTGGACCGGTGGGCAGGGGAGCCGGACGCCTGGCTGCGCCGCGCGGCCCTCATGGCACCCCTGCGGGCCCTCCGCGCAGGCGGCGGCGATTGGGACGGGTTCGCCCGCCGCGCGCGGACGGTAATGGCGGGGGCGACGGACACCGGACCGGACGGATCGGCGGCCAGTGAGGTGATCCGTGTGGTGCTGGACGAGGTGGCGAAAGGCCGCCCGGAGCTGCGGCTGGGCTAGTCCTACGCCGGGGCGGCGACCCGCTGGACTTCATCGGCTGCCGCGGCGTCCGCCTGGATCTCTTCCTGCTCCAGAGCCGACCCATCTGCGGGCCGCACGGCGGACGCCGTGTGGATGTGCTGCCGCAGCGGGTGGAACTGGCTGGGGCCCAGTCCGCCGAACTCGTAGGCCGTCTCGGCATGTTCGGAGAGATCCACGCCGGTGACCTCGGCCTCGCGGCTGACACGGAACCCGATGGTCTTGTGGATTCCGACGCCGATAACGGCGGTCATGAGGCCTGAGAGTGCGAGCGTGATGAGGACCGCCACGGTCTGGGCGATGAGCTGCTGGAATCCGCCGCCGTAGAAGAGCCCGCCGCCTTCGCCGTTGACGGGAAGGGCGATGAAGCCCAGCGCCAGCGTGCCGACCAGGCCGGAGCCCAGGTGAACGCCGACGACGTCGAGCGAGTCATCAAAGCCGAACTTGAATTTCAGTTCGACGAACAGCGCCGAGGCGATCCCGGCCAGGAGGCCAAGACCCACTGCGGCAAGCGGGCTGATGTTGGCGCAGGAGGGGGTGATTGCCACCAGACCGGCCACGGCACCGGACGCGGCTCCGAGCGAGGTGGGGTGGCCGTGGCGGATCTTCTCCGTGACGAGCCAGCTGAGCATCGCCGCTGCGGGAGCCGCGAGAGTGTTGATCCAGATCAGGCCCGCCTGTTCGGCTGTCGTGGCGGCACCGGCATTGAAGCCGAACCAGCCGAACCACAGGATGCCAGCGCCGAGCATGATGAACGGAATGTTGTGCGGGCGGTGGCCCGGGTCCTTTCGGAAGCCGTGGCGGTTGCCGACGATCACGGTAAGAACCAGTGCGGCCACACCGGAGCTGATTTCGACGACGGTGCCGCCGGCGAAGTCAATGACCTGTCCGAAGACGGCGCTGACGGCTCCGCCCTGGCTCATGAGGCCGCCGCCCCAGACCATGTAGGCGAGGGGGCAGTAGACGAGCGTGATCCAGATGGGCACGAAGACCACCCAGGCTGTGAATTTGGCACGGTCGGCGATGGCTCCGCTGATCAGGGCCACCGTGAGGATGGCGAACGTCCCGGCGAAGCTTGCCTTGATCAGATCCGGGGTGCCGAGCAGGCCCTCCAGTCCGAAGCTGGTGAACGGGTTTCCGAACAGGCCCAGGAAACCTTCGCCCACGCTCATGGAGTAACCCCACAAGACCCAGACAACGCCAACCAGGCCGGCGGAGATGAAGCTCATCATGATCATGTTCAGGGATGCCTTGGCTCGGGTCATGCCGCCGTAAAAGAGGCCCAGTGCAGGTGTCATAAGAAGGACAAGCGCCGCTGACACCATCATCCAAACATTTGCCGCAGTGATCTCCACGCGTCTTCCCTTCGCAACAAGTCATCCGTACAGGAGACCGCTGCTGCCGGTCCCAAGCCCCTCATCGATAGTGGTGGACGTTTGTTTCAGGCCGTGGCGAAAAAAGTTTCCCCCACGTTTCAGAAAACGCCGTCAGGTAAAGCCCGCATGACCGTTCTGTTTCCGAATTGTTAACGGGACCTCTTGAAGCGCCGCAAAAGTGGTGCCGCATGCCGCCCCAGGCAGCCATCTACGCGCAGCGTCCCGCCCGGCACCGTGAGATGCGTGCTTTCGGGCCGGGTTACGGACGCGTGAACGAAACGTGTCCGCTGAAGGCGACGGCCCGCCGTCGCGCATCACGGATCTTGACCGCCGAAAGACAGCCCGGCCACCATGGGGTATGAGTGGCGATCCTGCCGGGCCTGCCCCGGATGACCCCAACGGTGACCGGTACAACCTGGAGCGGTTCGTGACCGCCCAGAACGATGGCGGCACATACGATGCCGCCGTCGTCGAGCTCCGGAGCGGAAGCAAGCGCAGCCACTGGATGTGGTTCGTCTTTCCGCAGATCGCCGGGCTGGGCCTGAGCGCCACGTCCCGGATCTACGCCATCGCCTCCCTCGACGAGGCCCGGGCCTACTTGCGGCATCCGGTGCTCGGCCCCCGGCTCATCGAATGCGCGGGCATCGTGGCGGGCCTCAACGCCCGGAACGCCACTCAGGTCTTCGGCGGCATCGACTCGCTGAAGCTCCATTCATCGATGACGCTGTTCCTGCGGGCAGCACCGGGCGAAGCGGTCTTCCACCGGGTGCTGGATAAATACTTCGAAGGGCAGCCGGACTCGGCCACCGACAGGCTTCTGGCAGCCCGGGGCCCTGGCTGGAGTCCCTGGAGCTGAACGCACGCCCCCGCCGATGCCGTCGGGTGCGGCCTCTGTGCGGGAGGGGTGTAGCCGGGTCCGGCGCTTTGGGGGGAGTGCGCCCGGACCCGGCCATCCTGCAGTGAAGGTTCGCGGCTACCTGCAACTTCAGGACACTGCAACTCTGGCCCGCACGTCTTGGGAAAACCCGGTCTTCAGACCTGAACAGGTGGTGTTGCCCAGACCCCCCAAACAGGGGGTCTGCCGGGTCCGCGATTCCCCAACCCCAAGGTTTGGGTGCCTTCACCCGGCCGGGCGGCGATCCTACACTGGGAACACGAGCCGGCCTGCAGCCAGCGGGCAGCGCAGACGGAAGGACAGTGCCATGGGTCTGGACGACAAGATCGACAACACGGCGGAAAAGCTGGCCGGCAAGGCCAAGGAAGGTGCCGGAAAGGCCAAGGACGACGAGGGCCTCGAAGCCGAGGGGAAAGCCGACCAGGCCAAGGCCGATCTGAAGCAGGCGGGCGAAAAGGTCAAGGACGCGTTCAAGCACGACTGACGTGACAGAGAGCCCCGCTTGCCGAGGCAGGCCGGGCTCCCTGCCTTGGTGCTGCGTCAGCGGCCTGTCACAGCATTTTCCGATGGGGCAGACTGGGACGATGGAGAAAATTGTGCCCACCTCGCCTGGAGATCCCCGCCGTCCGCTGGGCCCGCGCGACCCGGGCGATGCCTGGGTGGACGGGGACCGCGGACAGTTTTGGGGCCGGTTCGGCTCCGCCGGGCTCCTGGCCCACGACGCCGGAAAGGGGGTCCTGCTCCAGCACCGCGCCACGTGGAGCCACCACGGCGGGACGTGGGGGCTCCCCGGTGGCGCGCTGCACCAGGGCGAGGATCCTGTCTCGGGTGCGCTGCGCGAGGCCTATGAGGAGGCCGCCGTCCCGGAGCAGAACGTCAGGGTGCTCTTCACCTCGGTGTTCGACGTCGGCTACTGGTCCTATACCACCGTGGCGGTGGAGGTCGTGGAGCCGTTTGAACCCGCCATCAGCGACCCCGAAAGTATTGAACTGGATTGGATCCCGATCCATGAGGTGGCCGGCATCAACCTCCACCCCGCCTTCGCCGCGTCTTGGCCCGCGCTGAGCGAAAAGCTGCTGGACCACCGGCGGCCCCTCCGTCATGACGGGCGCTGAGCTTCTCCGCGGCCACCGGGACGGGAGACGCCAAGATGGCGGACACTGAGCGGTTCCGGATCCTGCTTGAAGAGGAACGCGCCCGGAAGCTGGCCTTGCTCCCGGCACTCAGCGCGGACATCGCCTCGGCCAACGAGGCCCGGCAAAACTCTAACGTGGACGATGAGCACGATCCCGAAGGTGCCACCATCGCCTTCGAACTCTCTCAGGCGTCGGCACTGTTGGATCAGAGCAGGTCCGGCCTCGCCCAGGTCGAGGCCGCCCTGGAACGGATCGATGACGGCACATTCGGCATCTGCGCGGTGTGCGGCGAAGAGATCGCCGAGGGGCGGCTGGAAGCCCGGCCCTGGACTCCGTTTTGCATCCTGCACGCCAGCGGCCGGGCCTGACGCCGGCGGCTCGTGATCCTGTCCTCGCAGGCTGTTCCCCAGAGCCGAAGAGCATCGTACTCTTGGGCTGGGAGGTGATTGCCATGCAGGCAAGCCAAGGAGACCGCATCGTCATCCACGGCAGGACGGTGGAGTCGTCCGACCGTCACGGCGAGATTCTCGAAGTCCGCGGTCCCGACGGAACCCCGCCGTACTTCGTCCGATTCGACGACGGGCACGAGACCATCATGTATCCCGGCGGCGACTTCACCGTCGAGCACCGCCCCACCTAGCTCTTGGGATGAGCGCACCTGCGGGGCGGCCTGACCGGATCCTGATTGTTATCCTGTCCGTCATTGCCGGCCTCGTGGTGCTGGCACTGGCGGCGGTCTTTTTCCGCGGCCAGCCTGAGCCGCTGTCGGCGGATACGCCGGCGGGCGTCGTGCAACGCTATGCAGAGGCGGTCCTCGACGGCGACGAGGCCGGCGCCGCCAGCTACCTTGCGGAAAGTTCGGGCCGGCAGTGCGGACCGGTCGACAGCGTGTCGACCCGGAGCCTGCGGGTCACGCTGCTATCGACCACCGAACGCCCTGATTCCGCGGATGTGCACGTGGTGCTGACCGTTTCGAACGGAAACGGGCCCTTCGGGAACCCTGAGTACGAGACCGAGGACGTGTTTGACCTCGTCAAAGTCAACGGCAAGTGGCTCGTGAAGACCGCCCCGTGGCAGCTCACCGTCTGTCCGGATCCGTTGGGGAAGCCGTGAGCGCCGTCCGGCCCGCGGCAGCCCAGCCAACGCACGAAGCACTGCCCACGGTCCGGCGGCTCATAGTCTTCCTGCTCATGTTTGCCCTCATGCTCATCGGGGCGTCCGGCCTGGCGGGCCTGCTGGACCGGCTGTTGAGCGCCGGCACGGCGCTCGCAGGGAACGACGTCGGAGGCCTCGCAAGGTCCCTGGCCTTCGCGGTGGTTGGCGGATCGCTGGCAGCCGTCCTGTGGTGGACTGTGTGGCGGCGGCTCAGCGAGGAGGCGGAGCGTGCCTCCCTCGCCTGGGGACTCTACGTCGCCGGCATTTATGCGGTTGCACTCATCACCTTCTCGACGGCGTTTCTCGGCATGGGCGCGCAGCTTGTCGCAGGGGAGTCCGCCCAGTGGCGTCCTGCCCTGGCAACAGGCATCGCGTGGGCCGGCGTCTGGGCGTGGCACCGCCGGATGTGGCTGCACCCGGTCAAAGGTCCCCGGCGGCTCAGCGGCGTACCCTCGCTGGTCGGATCGGTGTTCGGCCTCTTCCTCGGCGCCGGCGGCGCGGCCACAGCCCTGAGCGGCCTTCTCGGTGCTGCCCTGCAGGTGTTTGCGGCGGCGCCGTCCCTGGGCCGGCCATGGTGGGTCTCCGTTATCCAGTCGCTCGTCTGGACGGCAGGCGGAGGCCTGGCCTGGTGGTGGCACTGGATCCGCGGCGGGGGCCGGCTCCTGACCACCGGGCTGGCCAATGTGGCGGTTGCCGTTTTCGGCGTCCTCGGCGGGTGCATTCTGGCGATCTCAGGCGCGGTCACCGCCCTGTTCGTGCTGCTCCGTCTGGTGTTGGACCGAACCGATCCCCTTAACCGGATCCTGGACCCGCTCGGGCCAGCGCTGGCGGCAGCCGCGATCGGATCAATCGTCTGGGCGTACCACACAACGCTGGCCGAGAGGCGGTCAGGACAGATGCGGCAGGCAGCCAGGCTGCTGGCCTCCGGAGCCGCCCTGGCGGCCGCCGCCTCCGGGATAGGGGTGATCGTCAATGCCACGCTGGGGCTGGCCGAGACCACGCTCGCGGGGACGGACACGAGGACACTGCTGCTTGGCGGTATCAGTGCTTTGGCCACCGGCGGGCCCGTCTGGTGGAGGGTCTGGAATCCGACCGGCCACCCGGATGGAGCCGTCCCCGACGGCGGGACTCCGCCGTCGGGGAAGAGCACGAGCGGGCGGCGCATCTACCTCGTCGCGGTCTTCGGGCTCAGCGCCGTCGTGGCGCTCGTGACGCTGCTGGTCATCGGCTACCAGGCCTTCGAATATCTGCTGGACGGCGCGGGCCGGGGGAGTCTCGCCGGGCGGGTGCGGGCACCGCTCGGGCTGCTCGTGGCCACGGGCCTCGTGGCGGGCTATCACTACGGCGTCTGGAGGCGGGAGCGCGCAGCCCTGCCGCTGGGACCGCCGCCCCCGCGGCGCACGATCGGGCATGTCATCCTGGTGACCGGCTCCGACCCCGCCCCCTTGTCCCGCGTCATCAGCGAGGCGAGCGGGGCCAGAATCACCGTTTGGAAAAGGGCCGACGCCGGCGGGACTGGCTCCGGCGAACCCGGCGAACCCGGCCAGCCGGACCCCGGGCAACTTGCAAAGGCACTGGCGGGCGTCAGCGGCGAGCGTGTGCTGGTTGTGATCGGACCGGATGCCCGGATCGAGGTGGTTCCTCTGACGGCGGAGGAGTAGCAGGGGTTCATTCCAGTCCCATCGTCTTTTTGTAGCTACGCACGGCGCTATGGATGGTTGGAAAGAAGTGGTCCGGTCCGAATCTGCTGCGGACTCCGAACTTGATCATGCGGTCCTTGATCGGACCCTTCATCTCTGCGAACACAAGGCTGGTTCCGAGCCGGGCCAGTTCATCGTCCAGCCGGACGAGCTCGTCCAGTGCGGTGGTATCCAGATCCGTGATCGGCTCCGCTGCGACGATCACCCAGTGCACCGGTCCGGGCGCATTGTTTACGAGGCTTCGTATATGGTCTGCGAAAACTTCCCCGTTCGCGAAGAAAAGCGGAGCATCAAAGCGGGCCACCACCAGGCCGGGCACGCGTTTGCCCTCGGGATGCCTCGTCAGGTCGTGATAGCCGGGAATGCCGTCAAGGCCGGCCAGTTCCGTGCGGTAGGGATCCCACGCACGGCGGACAAATGCGATCAGGGACAGGGCGATGGCGAGGACAATGCCTTCAAGGACGCCAACGAACGCTACGCCCAAAAACGCCGCGAGCAACAGCAGCGTTTCAGTCCGGCTCATCCTCACCAGCCGCAGAACCGTCCGGATATCCACGAGTGATGCGGCGGCCACGATCACGACAGCAGCGAGCGTTGCTGTCGGCAGGAAGGCGGTCACATTGGGTGCAGCCACCATGAAGAGAGTCACCAGTCCGGCTGCCACGATGCCGCTGAACGGAGTGCGTGCCCCGGCGTCGAGGGCTATGGGCGTCCGTGAAGAACTCCCGCAGACGGGAAACCCGCCCAACATCCCGCTTGCTGCGTTGGCGATGCCTAACGCACCCATTTCCTGGTTGCCGACGCTGCGGCCCCCGCTGTGCCTGGCCAGGCTTTTGGATAGCGCGGACGTGTCGACGAAGGCAATCAGCGCAATTCCCGCCGCAGGTCCGATCAGGCTCATCACCTCTTCTATGCTGACGCCGCCCAAAGCAGGTGCGGGCAGCCCCGACGGCAGTGCACCCACCATGCCCAGGCCTGGTCCCGCCTCAACCGATGCGGCAACGGCGATGGACCCTGCCACTGCCAGCAGAACCACAGGCACTCTCCACGGTAGGAAGCGGCCGGCGATGATCATCGCCAGCGTCCCCGCCCCGAATAGCACTGCCAGGGGATTGATGGATCCCTGAAGGACGGCATCCACCGTTGCCGCCACCCTGTCCGGGAGCGGACCTGGCGGAACCGTGATCCCGAGCAGCCGTGGCACTTGGCTGACGATGATGGCCAGAGCGATGCCGTTAAGGTAGCCGACCCGTATGGGCTTCGAGAGGAGGCCGGTCACGAACCCGAGCCGGAAAATCCGGCCGGCGATGAGGAAAACGCCGATCAGGATGGCCAGAACGCCGGCCAGCGCGACGGCATGCGCCGGTTCATTGCCGGCCAGCGGGAGGACAGCCGCCGAAATCATTGGAGCCAGCGAAGAATCCGGCCCGACGATAAGCACTCGAGAAGGGCCGAAGACGGCATAAAATACCATGGGAACAATCGACGCGTATAGGCCAGTGACGGCCGGCAGGCCGGCCGCTTCAGCGTAGGCCATCCCCGCAGGAATCAGCGCCGCGCTGAGTGCCGCTCCGGCAGCAAGATCGGACTTTAGCCAGGACCACTTATAGCTCCGGGCGAGATGGATGCCCGGTACGGCTTTTTTGATCCAATCGCGGCTCAAGCGCACGGGTCCCCTCGGAGAAGCCGTCACATCATGAAACGGGTTGCGCCGCCTTGATCGGTGCCCGGTCCTGCCCGTACTCCGCCGTGATCAGGATCGGAAGGTGGTCTGACTTGCCCCGCGGCAGGGTCTCCACGCTCTCGATGTCCAGGCCTAGGGAAGTGGCGAAGTCAAAGTGGCCTTTGAAGACCTTGTACCGCGTATATGTCCTGCGGTCGCTCAGGGACAGGGCGTAGCCGGAGTCCTTCATGCGGGCGTGCAGGTTCTTCGTGAAGAACGGGTAGTTGAAGTCCCCGACCATCAGGGTCATGAGGCCCTCACCCATGCTCAGCAGTTCCGCATGGGCCGCATGGATCTGCTTCCGGCGCAGCGAGTTTGATGCGGTGAGCGGAGCCGCGTGGAACGAGCCGATGACCAGTTCGTGATCCGTGGCGTTGTCCACCATGCGCGTCCCGATCAGGCGCTCGTGGGCCGGCGCCATCACGCGGTCGTGCATGGACTTGTGCAGGGCAAACGTCTTGGTTTCCAGCGCCGTGAACCGGTCGCTGCGGTAATAGATTGCCAGGCCCAGCCGGTTGCCCTTGGTGAAGTCGGCCAGCTGGAGCGGGCCCAGCGTGTCCGGCAGCTCAGCCGAATCGCACTCCTGCAGGCACAGGGCGTCTATACCGAAATTACGGGCCAGACTGACCAGTTCGCCGCTCGCCTTGTGCTTGCGGAGGTTGTAGCTAATAACTCGCATCAGTGGAACACCTCTTCCGAGGGCTGCTAGAAGGACCAGTCTCCGAGTCTACCCAGAACATCATATGGAGATCGGGAAATTTAAGCGCGCGTCCGGCGCCGCCAAAACAGCTGACGACGCCGGACGGGCACCTGGGCAGTTTTCTTCCCAAGGGGCTGGTTGTCTTCCCTGCCGGTTACCTTCCGCCCGGGCCACGGCCCTGCGTGTTGCTTCGTGGCGCTTTGGACGACGAACGGCGAGCCGTGTCGGAGTCGACCGTGACCGCGCCGGAAGCGGAGTCCGCATCGGTCTGGCGCCGTCCTTGAGCGTGACTGTGACCCTGCAGGCATGCGCCGGAGGCGATAGTGTGATTCCGGGTTAATTCCAAGCTTCGAAAGGGTCAACGTTGACTGCTGCACTGCCGGAACTCGCCGACGGCGACTTCTACTACCAGGACCTGGGAGGCGGACGCTTCCGCTCCACCATCCACGCCCAGGGGGCCTGGAACGAGCACGAACAGCACATGGCTCCGGCCTCCGGACTGCTGGCGGACCGGCTGGAACGCCACGAGCCGCGCAGCGACATGCGCATGGCGCGGCTCAGCTACGAGATCCTGGGTCTGATTCCCGGCGGCGAGGTCGACGTCGTCACCAGGACCCTCCGCCCGGGCCGGACCATCGAACTCGTACAGGCCGAGCTTGTGGCGGGGGGACGGGCAGTCATCAGGGCAACGGCCTGGCGGATGATCACCAGCGACACATCCGCCGTCGCCGCCGTCGAAGACGCCGTCATTCCGTCACCGGATGAATGCAAGCCCTACGACGGCGCAAGCATCTGGCCGGGAGGGTACATCCGCTCGCTCGAAATGCGCGTGGCCGAGGGGCACCGGCCCGGCGCAGGGAAGGTCTGGCTGCGCACCGACCATCCGCTGACGGACACCGCCGACAGCACCGACCTGGCCAGGCTGATGGGGCTCGTGGATACCGCGAACGGCATCGCCGCGCGGGTTCCGCCCGGCAAGGGCAGCTACGCTTTCCCCAACCTCGACCTGCAGATCCACATGTACCGCAGGCCCGAGGGCGAATGGCTTGGCCTGGACAACGCCGTGTCCTTCGGCGCGGACGGGATCGGTCTCACGTCAACGGTGCTGCACGACCTCGCCGGCCCGTTCGGCCGGGCGGAGCAGATCCTGACATTGCGGAAGTCCTGACCGGCCCCAGGGCCTGTAAGTGCCCCGGCATCCCCTAGTGGAACACCAGCCAGCCGGCCAGCGTGGCGAGCGCCGTCAGCAGAGCGCCCCAGGCCATGTCAACGAGAATCAGCTGCAGGGGCCAGGCCTTGAGCGTCGCTGCGTTGGTCAGGTCATAGGTGGCGTAGGCGAAGGCGCCCAGCGCTGCTCCGAACCCGACGGCGGTCAGCCAGCTGCCGCCGTCGAGCGCCGGCCGCAACGCAAAAAAGACGATTCCCGCAATGTAAATCAGGTAGAAAGCAACGGCGTAACCTAGATGGGGCCGGTCGGCCAGCAAGTCACCGATGTGGCTGCGGTAGAACGGGTTCATGAGCTTGAGCCATACGGCGTCGATCGCGGCGAAGGCAGCGGCTACCACCAGGAATTGCAATATGACCATAAGGGAGCTTAGCAATATGCAGCAGGCCGGGGCTGACTCGCGGACGCTGACCGTCGTCCGCCAGGCAGAGTCGCTGGGGGCTGTCAGGGACCTTGAATTCGGGATCGAGCTGCTGGGCCAGGCCAAGACCGGCCGGATCGGGCCGACCCTGCGGCTGTACCGCCCGGCCCCGACCGTGGCATTCGGCCAGCGCGACGCGCATCTGCCCGGGTTCGGTGCTGCTGCCCAGGCCTGCCGCGACTTGGGGTTTGAACCCCTGATCCGGAAGGCCGGAGGGCGGGCGGCTGCGTACCACGAAGGCACGCTGATCATCGACCATGTGGAGCCGCACTCCGACGCCATCGCCGGTGCCAAGGGCCGGTTCGCATTCTTCGGCGAGATGCTGGCGCAGGCGCTCCGGAGTGCAGGCGTGCAGGCTGCGGTCGGGGAGATCCCGGGTGAGTACTGCCCGGGTGAATACAGCGTCCACGGCACGGATCCGCAGTTCCCGGCGCACCAGGTCAAGCTGGTGGGAACCGCCCAGCGCGTGGTTTCCGGCGGCTGGCTGTTCAGCTCCGTGGTGGTGGTGGAAGACTCGGCACCGATCCGCAGCGTCCTCACAGCGAGTTACGCGGCCCTCGGCCTGGACTGGGATCCGGCGACCGCAGGAGCGGTCAACGACCTCGTGCCCCACCTGGACGTCGATGCCATCGAAGCAGCCGTGGTCAGCACCTACGCCGGTTACGCATCCCTGAGGCACGCGGAGTTCAGCAGCCTGCAAACAAGTAAGTAACGCCCACGGATCTGCGGGCCCAATCGTCCGGAAACCCGTCGACTTTTCGGCCCAAAACGGCGCACCATTAAAGGACAGCCGCTGTAAAGGAGGTCGGTGATGTGCTACTCATCGCGTGAGGATTTCGGCTGGGGCACTAAGAAGGACGCAGCCCGGAAGCCTGAAGGGCGCCGGGAGACCGCACCTGCGGAAACCCCGGAACCCGCCCACGCGGACGAAACCAAACTGTGGGCCTTCCTTGCCCGCCGCAGGGAGCACCAGGCTTCGAAACCGATGACTGACCGTATCCACGAGAAGGTCTAGGCGCAAACCGGATAGGCACCGCAGCGTCGGTGCCTATCCTGTGTGTTCAGCCGTCCCGGTGTGTCCAGCGCCCGGCGGCGGCGAGTGTCACGAAACCACCAGGAGCACAGCCAGGACCGTCATGAGGACGGCGATTCCGCCGTCGAGGACGCGCCAGGCGCCGGGGCGGGCGAAGACCGGGGCGAGGAACTTCGCGCCGAAGCCGAGGAGGCTGAACCACAGCGTGCTGCCGGCCACCGCTCCCCAGGCGAACGGCCAGCGGCCATCCTGGCCGTGGCCGGACGCCAGCGAGCCCAGGAGCACCACTGTGTCCAGGTACACGTGCGGGTTGAGCCAGGTGAGGGCGACGGCGGTGGTCACCGCGGCGGCCAGCGTGGTCCGGGCAGGCGGGCCGGAAGCGGCGAGCGCCCCGGGATTCAGGGCCCGCCTCGCGGCGATGACGGCATAAGCGAGAAGGAAGGCGGCGCCCGCCCAGCGGACCACTGCCAGGGCGAACGGCGCGGCCTGGATCAGGGCGCCGACTCCAGCCACGCCTGCAACGATCAGCACGGCGTCGCTGGCGATGCAGACCGCCACGATGGGGGCCAGGTGTTCGCGGCGCAATCCCTGGCGCAGCACGAAGGCGTTCTGGGCGCCGATTGCAACGATGAGCGAGAGGCCGGCACCGAAGCCGGCCAGGAGCGATCCGAAAGTTGTTGTGAATTCCACTTGCTTGACTTTAGGCGGCGCGGAATCATGAGTACAGCTAAACTTTCTTACGTACCTTAAGGAAATTTCAGGATGGACGCGACAACCGAACAGCTCAGGACGCTGGCTGCGGTGATCGAACACGGCACCTTCGACCGGGCGGCCGAGGTCCTCCATGTGACCTCGTCAGCGGTCAGCCAGCGGATCAAGGCCCTCGAGCAGCAGACGGGGCGCGTCCTGCTGCTCAGGACCAAACCGGCCAGACCCACCAAATCGGGAAGTGTGGTGGTCCGGCTGGCCCGTCAGGTGGCACTCCTCGAAAGTGAGGCCATGGAAGAGCTGGGCCTGGAGGGAGCCGGGGCCCGCCCGCGCATACCGCTGGTGGTCAACGCCGACTCGCTGGCCACGTGGGTCCTGCCGGCCCTGGCGGCCATTGACCGGGCCAGCTTCGAAGTCACCATCGACGACCAGGACCACTCGATCGGCCGTCTCCGGGAAGGCACGGCGATGGCGGCGATAACATCCAATCCGAACCCTGTGCAGGGGTGCCTTGCACGGCCCCTCGGCATCATGCGGTACAGGGCGGTGGCCAACCGGGCCTTTGCCGAACAGTGGCTGCCGGACGGATTCACCGACGCCGCCCTGTCCGCGGTACCCGTGGTGGTCTTCGACCGCAAGGATGCCCTGCAGGACCGTTACCTTGAGCAGCGGCTGGGTGGCGGCGGCGCAGTGCCGCCGCGGCATTACGTGCCCGCATCCGCCGACTTCCTCCGCGCGATCGAGCTGGGGCTGGGCTGGGGAATGCTGCCCGACCTTCAGTCCTCCGACGCTATCGCGGCCGGCACTCTGGTCGTCCTGGACGACGAGCGCCACATGGATATTCCGCTCTATTGGCAACAGTGGTCGGTGGAATCGGCAACGCTTACGAGAATCGCGGTGTCGCTGCAAAAAGCTGCGGCTGCCCTGCTCCGCTGACCCGTCCCGGTTCGTCGGGTACGGGCAGCGGGCCGGACAGCCGCCATGCGTGTTCAGCCGTTCTGGCGAGAAGCGCTCCTAGGCTGCGAGCCTGCTCTTTACCTCGGCCGCCGACGGGTTCGTGGCCGCGGTGCCGTCCGGGAAGAGAACGGTGGGGACGGTGCGGTTGCCGCCGTTGATCTGCTCCACGAGCTCGGCGGTGCCGTCCACCTCTTCGATGTTAATTTCGGTGTAGCCGATTCCCTGCGCGTCCAGCTGCTTCTTGAGCCGGTTGCAGTAGCCGCACCACGTGGTCGAAAACATGGTGATGGTGCCGTCTTCGGGAGTGAAATCCACAGAGCTCTCCTCTGGTTGATGTCTTGCCTGTCAGTTCGTTCGTGACAACGGTAACCCGGGAGCCGGTATTCCCCCGCCTCTGTTGCGATGGCATGCTGGTGCCATGTGTGGACGCTATGTCATGGCCAGGGCGGTCGGGGACCTGTTGGCAGAATTCGACGCCGAAATCGAAAACGAAGTTCAGATCCCGCCGTCGTGGAACGTTGCGCCCACCGACGGTGCCCCCATCGTCCTGGAGCGGCTTGTCGACGGCGACACGGTCCGCCAGCTGCACATTGCGCGCTGGGGCCTGGTGCCGTCCTGGGCAAAGAGCCCGGTCATCGGCCCGAAGATGATCAATGCCCGGAGTGAAAGCGTGCTCGAGAAGCCCGCCTTCCGCAAAGCGGTCCAGTCTCGGCGCTGCGCGGTGCCGGCCGACGGGTACTACGAATGGAAGCAGGGGGAGGGCCGCAGCAAGCAGCCCTATTACGTCCGCCCCAGGGACGGTTCCGGCATGGTCTTCGCCGGACTCTACGAGTGGTGGAAGGACCCGTCGAAGGACCAGGACGACCCCGCCCGCTGGATGCTTTCGATGTCTATCATGACTGCGGATTCCCCGCCGGCCGGTGCCGAGCACACGGTTTTCGGGGAGCTCACCGCGCTCCACGACCGCGTCCCCCTTCCCATGAGCCGGGAAACGATGGCGGCCTGGATCGATCCGCAGGCTGACGACGCCGCCGGCCTGGTCGACCTGGTCCGCTCAGGCGTGACGGACGTTGCCGCCGGCTGGCGCGTGGACTCCGTCGGCCCGGCCGTCGGAAATGTCCGCAATAACTCTCCGGAGCTCATCGAACCCGTCGAGGCACTGTTCTGACACCTGCACACGGCGGCAGGAATCAGACGGTGACGCGTCCGCCGTCGTCCACGGTCCACGTGGGGTTATAGGCAATTTCCCACCGGAAGCCGTCCGGATCCGCGAAATATCCCGTGTAGCCGCCCCAGGGCTGCGTCTTGGGAGCGGCCACAACGGCGGCGCCGGCGGCTTCCGCCTGTGCCATCACGCGGTCGACTTCTTCAGCGCTGCCCACGTTGTGGCTCAGCGTAATACAGGGGACAGAAGACGGGGCGTCCACCGCGGCTTCGGCCTGCATCTGCGCTGCGTCCCACAGGGAGAGCACCAGGCCGTGGTTGGCCTGGATGAACACCACCTCATCCGGAACCTCCCGGTGGACGGGCCAGCCGAGGGCGTCCACATAGAAGCGGCGGGAGGCGGCCACGCTTCGCACTCCCAGTGAAATAAAATCGACTCGGGGCTGCATGGTTCGATACTGTCATGGACATGTCCACAAATCACGGAGACGAGAAAAGTGCCCAGGCTGACAAAGAGCAGCTCGCTGCCGTTCGGGTCGCCGTCGATGAGGTGGACGACCAGATCGTCACGCTGATCGCCCGCCGTGAGCGCCTGATCAGGATCGCGGGAACGCTCAAGGGCGACGACGCGGAAGTCAGGGCCCCTGGTCGCGTGGAACGGGTCATTGAGCACGTCCGGGCTGCTGCCCAGAAAAAGGAAATTGACCCGGACATCGTGGAAAGCACGTACCGGGCCATGATCTCGAAGTTCATTGAGCTCGAGCTGAAAATCCACAAGGACAACAACTAAGCCCTGGGGCTTGCGTTATCGGGCGGGGCTTCTTAGCCCCGCCCGGGCTGGTTAAAGCGATTCCTCCACGGGCACTCCGGACTGGTATTCCCGGCCGTCGGCTTCGCTGAAGCCTGACATGAGATGTCCTTTGCCCAGCCCGAACACTGTGCTTACAGGGAAGTTGCCGGTAATCGTGTTGCCGGAGTGCTCGACGTTGCTGATGTCAAAAGTCTCCTCCGTCTCGTCGTGGTTGAAGAAGTACATGGAGACCGCTTCACCGTTCATGAACTCGATTCCCAGCCTCCGTTGATGCGAATAGTCCGGAGTGGCAGCCATGAGCCCTACGACAAAGGCGCCCGATCCTGGAATGTTGCCCTCGATATCAAACCTGGCCACGAGGGTTGCCTCATTGGCGGCGATGCTTACATGCTTCAGGAGCGCGTCATTGGAACTCATGGCACCATCCTGCCCCCTAAGCCGCCGTCAGTCCACACCCATCTAGGTTTTGTCCGAGCCCCGGCGTAGACTGGACGTATTCGAATACATATTCGAATAACCGTTTATATTCAGCAGATTCATGTTGGTTTCCGGAGGCACCCGTGGGCACGTTCAGCGAGTCTGTAGACGTCGTCTGCAACGGGGCGGGCGAACCCGTGGAAGTCCAATGGGGCGGCAGGCAGTACACCGTCTGCGCCGAACCGGTGCGCTGGTATGAGCGCCGGCAGTGGTGGGCGGAGGAGCGGCGGGCGCCGCTGGGCAGCGGGCCGGGGCTCGTTGACCACGAGATCTGGCGCATCCAGGTGGTGCCCTCCCGCGCCGACGGCAAACGCCTTGATTCTGCGGAATCCCTTGAACCCCATGAATCCCTCACCCTGGATCTGGTCCGACACACCGGCAGCGGACGCTGGAGGCTGCTCCGGATCCACGACGCACTCCGGCATAAGACAGCATGACCTTCACGCACCTTCACGTTTCCACCGCCTTCAGCGCCCACTACGGTGTTTCCTGGCCTGATGAGCTTGCCCAGTCGGCAGCGGCCGAGGGGGCAACGGCCCTGGCATGCACAGACAGGGACGGGCTCTACGGCACCGTCAAGCACCTCAAGGCATGCATGGCTGCCGGCATCGACCCGGTTGTAGGGGTGGACCTCGCCGTATTCGACGACGACGGAGACCTCCGCACACAGCTTTCCGGCCGGGTGGTGGTGCTTGCGCACGGCCACACCAACGGTGCCGGCTACAAGGCGCTGTGCCGGCTGATTTCGGATGCGCACGCCCGCACCACCGGCAAGGCCGGGGGAGCGGTCCCTGTTGCCGTCACCCGGGCGGAGCTCGCCTCCAGGATCCTTGACCCCAGCACCCTGAAGCCGGTGCTCACCGTCCTGGTCGGCCCTGATTCCGACGTCGGACGGGCGTTGGGCGGGCGGCGTTACCTTCGGCCACGCACGCTGTTCAAGAGCTGGCTGGATGCCTTGCCGGCAGGAAGCCTCGCCGCCGAAGTTGTCACCCATCTCACTGCTCCCGGGGAGCCGCTGAGCACGGCCCATGCAGTGCGGATGCTGAAGCTGGCCCAGGAATTCCGTGTTCCGGCAGTGCTCACCAACGCGGTCCGCTATTGCGCGGAGGACGGCGCCGCGACGGCCGACGTCCTGGATTCCGCCCGCACCCTGAAGTCGCTGCCCGAGCTGTCCGCCGCGCCCATGCTCCAGCCCAACGGCCAGGGGTGGCTGAAATCGCCCTCGCAGATGCTTCAGCTGGGGAAGGAAATCATTCACGCCGCCGGTTACGGGGCGGCGGATCTCCAGGTGCTCCTCGCGCAAACGGAGGCGCTCGCGGACAGGTGCCGCATGGATCCGGTTTCCGACATGGGCTGGAAACGGCCGGTGGTGCCCGAGGCCTCAGTGATCGGCATTGAAGGGGATCCGCTGGCAGAGCTGGCCCTTCGCTGCGAAGCCGGGGTCACCCGCCGCTTCCCGGGGATTTCGGGCACAGCGCATGCCGAGATGCGGGCGCGGCTCGATCATGAACTGAAGATCATCGCCAACCTCGGTTTCGCCTCCTACTTCCTCACTGTGGCGGAGGTTTCGCGGATGATCCTGGACATGGGGGTGCGGGCCGCCGCCAGGGGGTCGGGGGCGTCCAGCCTGGTGAATTACCTGATCGACGTCAGCCAGGTGAATCCGCTGCAGCATGACCTGATTTTCGAACGGTTCCTGTCCGGGGACCGGTCCACCCTGCCCGACATCGACATCGACGTCGAAAGCGCTGAACGGCACAACGTTTACCGGAAAATCTTTGACCGTTTCGGCGCCCAGCGCGTCACCCTGATGAGCATGCAGAACGGCTACCGCGCCCGGGGAGCCGTGCGGGATGCAGGCATGGCCCTGGGAATGGACGGCGGCGATGTGGGGGAGATTGCCAAGCAGTTGTGGCGGTTCTCTGCCCGGAAATTCCGGGAAGCGCTGGAGGAAAAACCCGAACTGCGGGAATTCGCCGGCCGGGTGGAGCAACGGGACTTTTCGGAAAACCAGCAGCTTGACCTGCTGGTGGATCTTACCGAGCGCCTGGACCGCCTCCCGCGCCATATCTCCATGCACCCCTGCGGCGTGATTCTCGGGGATGCCACCCTGCTGGACCGGACCCCCGTCCAGCCCAGCGGCCTGGGGCTACCCATGAGCCAGTTCGACAAGCACGACATGGATCCCATGGGCATGCTCAAACTCGATGTGCTGGGTGTCCGGATGCAGAGCGCCATGGCCTTTGCCGTGCGCGAGATCATCCGCATCCACCCTTCGAAGGAGGAAGTGGTGGCCGCAGGGGCCCATCCCGTGGGGCCGGACGGCAAGGGTCCGGACTACATCAGCGAGGATGGCCGCATAGACCTCAACGCCGTGCCGCTGGATGATGAACCCACCTACGAGCTCATCAGAAGCACCCATACCCTGGGCTGTTTCCAGATCGAATCGCCGGGCCAGCGCGAACTCGTGGGAAAAATGGCGCCGAGGGATTTCAATGACCTCATCATCGATATTTCGCTGTTCCGGCCCGGGCCCATGAAATCGGACATGGTCCGGCCCTTCCTGGAACACCGGCACGGTTTCGCGCCAGAGGTCTATCCCCATCCGGACCTCAAGCCGGTGCTGCAGGAAACGCACGGGGTCACCGTGTTCCATGAGCAGATCCTGAAAACCTTCCACGTCATGACGGACTGCGGGCTGGCCAGGGCAGATGAATTCCGCCGTGCCCTGGGCAATGAGCTCCTTGAACCCAAGGTGGAGGAATTTTTCCGCAAGGAAGCCCGGGCCAGGGGCTACACCCCGGAGGTGGTGGACAAGGTCTGGGGGACCCTGAAGGCTTTTGGCAGTTTCGGATTCTGCAAAGCCCACGGGGCTGCCTTTGCGGTGCCCACCTACCAGTCGGCCTGGCTGAAGACGCACCATCCGGAGGCCTTCCTGGCCGGGTTGTGGGAACACGATCCCGGCATGTATCCCAAGCGCCTGCTGGTTGCTGAGGCGCGCCGCCTCGGCATCCCCATCTTTCCGCTGGACATCAACCGCAGCGGCGCCGAGTACCGGGTGGAGCGGGTCGCTGAAGGGCCGGACCGGGGCAAGCTCGGCATCAGGCTGAGCCTGAACGGGATCTTCGGCCTTTCCGGTTCGGAGCTGAAACGGATCGTGGCCGGGCAGCCCTACGATTCCCTGGCGGACCTTCGGGCCAGGTCCAGGGTGAGCAAACCGAGTATCAAGCGGCTCGCCCAGCTGGGTGCCTTCGATTCGCTGCACCGTGAATCGGGCGGCGCCGCCAACCGTGCAGACCTGGTCCAGCACCTCCAAAACCTCCAGGGCCGGCAGGCCCGGAAAGGGCCCGACGTCATCGAGGGGCAACTGGCGCTGCCTTTGGGCGATGTCGAGTTGCGGAACGTGAAGGCCGAGCTTCCGCCGCCCACCATGGTGGACAATGTCCGGGCGGAGCTTGACCTGATGGCTGTGGACGTCAGCGATCACCTCATGTCGAGCCACCGGCCGCTCCTGGACAAGCTTGGTGTCACCACAGCAGACAAACTGCTCGGACTCAGGAACGGCACGGAGGTCCTGGTGGCGGGCGTCCGGATTGCTACCCAGACCCCGCCCATGCGCGGCGGCCGGCGGGTTGTCTTCATCAGCATTGATGACGGCACGGGATGCGTGGACTCGGTGTTCTTCCATGAAGCCCAGGAGCACGCCGGGCCACTGCTGTTCGGCACGCGGCTGCTGCTCATCCGCGGAACCACCAGGCGAACAGGCCCGCGGGGGATTAGCCTCAGCGCCAGCATGGCCTGGGACCTCAGCCGGATCGACACACTGCCCTTCCCTGAAGAGGCCTTCCCGGCGCAGGGCGCGCCCGGCACAGAGGGTGCGGCTGAACAAGGTCCGGAGCACCCCGGTCCCGGAACCCGCTCCGGCGGCCAGGGCACGTCCGATGTCCACCCCGGAACGGTCATCCCGGACGAATTCAGGGTGCCGGGGCCGCTGGAGGGAATCGGCCGCAATCTGGCCATCACCGGGCTGGGAGGCTGACGGGCCCGCCCGTGCGCCGCTTTGGCTGGCCTCTCCCGTTACAGATACCATTGACGAGGCTGGCTGTGGTCCCCGTATGCCACAAGCTACGAAGCCTTAACTTTGAATAGGAGACACCCGTGTCAGATGCCGAGCAGATCACCCTCATCGTCGATGGCGAAGAGATGAAGGTGACTACCGGAACTACCGGCGCGGAACTCTTCTTCGAGCGCCGCGACGTCGTTGTGGCCCGCGTTGACGGCGAGCTGAAGGACCTGGACCAGCCCCTTCCCGAAGGCGCCCGGATCGAGGGCGTCAGCATCGATTCCCCTGACGGACTCAACGTGCTGCGCCACTCGGCCGCCCACGTCATGGCCCAGGCAGTGCAGCAGCTGCGCCCCGACGCCAAGCTGGGCATCGGCCCCTACATCACTGACGGCTTCTACTTCGACTTCGACGTCGCCGAACCCTTCACCCCGGAAGACCTGAAGACCCTGGAAAAGATGATGCTCAAGATCATCAACCAGAACCAGAAGTTCGTCCGGCGCGTCGTCTCCGAGGACGAAGCCCGCGAAGCCATGAAGGACGAGCCCTACAAGCTCGAGCTCCTGGGCAAGAAGAACAACGCCGCCGAAGCCGGTGAAGGCGTCAACGTTGAAGTGGGCGCCGGCGACATCACCATCTACGACAACGTGGACCGCAAGAGCGGGGACAGCCTCTGGTGCGACCTGTGCCGCGGCCCGCACCTGCCCAACACGAAGCTCATTTCCAATGCCTTCGCCCTGACCCGCTCGTCGGCCGCCTACTGGCTCGGCAACCAGAACAACCAGCAGCTGCAGCGTATCTACGGCACCGCCTGGCCCACCAAAGACGCCCTGAAGGCCTACCAGGAGCGCATTGCCGAGGCCGAGCGCCGCGACCACCGCAAGCTTGGCGCCGAACTGGACCTGTTCTCCTTCCCGGATGAACTGGGCTCCGGCCTGCCGGTCTTCCACCCCAAGGGCGGGATCATCCGCAAGGCCATGGAGGACTACTCCCGCCAGCGCCACGTGGACGCCGGCTACGAGTTCGTCTACACGCCGCACATCACCAAGGGCCACCTCTACGAAGTCTCCGGCCACCTCGACTGGTACAAGGAGGGCATGTTCCCGGCGATGCATATCGACGCGGAGCTGAACGAGGACGGCACCGTGCGCAAGCCCGGCCAGGATTACTACCTGAAGCCGATGAACTGCCCCATGCACAACCTGATCTTCCGCTCGCGCGGCCGCTCCTACCGCGAACTGCCGCTGCGCCTCTTCGAGTTCGGCTCCGTCTACCGGTACGAAAAGTCGGGCGTGGTGCACGGCCTGACCCGCGTGCGCGGCATGACCCAGGACGACGCCCACATCTACTGCACCCGCGAACAGATGAAGGACGAACTCACCACCACGCTGAATTTCGTCCTTGGCCTGCTCAAGGACTACGGCCTGGACGACTTCTACCTGGAGCTGTCCACTAAGAACGAAGACAAATTCGTGGGCGAGGACGCTGCCTGGGAGGAAGCCACCCGCACCCTGGCCGAGGTTGCCGAAGCCTCCGGCCTGGAACTGATTCCGGATCCGGGCGGGGCCGCGTTCTACGGCCCCAAGATCTCCGTCCAGGCGAAAGACGCCCTGGGCCGCACCTGGCAGATGTCCACCATCCAGCTGGACTTCAACCTGCCCGAACGCTTCGAACTCGAGTTCCAGGCCGCTGACGGCACCCGCCAGCGCCCCGTCATGATCCACCGTGCCCTCTTCGGTTCGGTGGAGCGTTTCATGGGCGTGCTCACGGAGCACTACGCCGGAGCGTTCCCGGCCTGGCTGGCTCCCGTTCAGGTGGTGGGCATCCCGGTGGCCGAGGCGTTCAACGACTACATGTTCGACGTCGTCGGCCAGCTCAAGGCTGCCGGCATCCGGGCCGAGGTGGACATTTCCTCGGACCGCTTCCCGAAGAAGATCCGCACGGCCAGCAAGGACAAGATCCCGTTCGTGCTCATCGCAGGAGGCGAGGACGCCGAGGCCGGCGCTGTGTCCTTCCGCTTCCGCGACGGCAGCCAGGACAACGGTGTGCCCGTGGCCGACGCCGTCCAGCGGATCGTGGATGCCGTCCGCGACCGGACCAGCTAGCCGCGGCGGAAGGGTACGCAGTGCAGGAGAACACAGGGGCGGGCTATCCGGGCGACGCTGAGGTGACGGATGATTTCGGCCTCGCCGGCGTGCCGGACGCTTTCCAGCGCCTGTGGACTCCGCACCGCATGGCCTACATCAAGGGCGGGCAGCACCAGTTCAAGAATCAGGACGACTGCCCTTTTTGCATCGCCCCCTCGCGCACGGATGAGGAGTCCCTCATCGTGTGCCGGGGCCGCACGAGCTATGTGGTGCTGAACCTCTTCCCGTACAACCCGGGGCACCTGCTGGTGTGCCCCTACCGGCACGTTCCGGATTACACGGACCTGACGGTCGAGGAGACCGCCGAATTCTCCGAGCTGACCCAGACCGCCATGCGGGTGCTGCGGAAGGTGGCGAATCCGGGCGGCTTCAACCTCGGCATGAACCAGGGAGTTGTGGGCGGCGCCGGGATCGCCGGGCACCTGCACCAGCATATTGTTCCGCGGTGGGGCGGGGACGGAAACTTCTTCCCCATCATCGCCCAGACCAAGGCGATCACGCAGACCCTCGACGAAGTCCGCCAGCAGGTTGCCGAGGCGTGGCCCGGGGAGACGCATGCTGAATAGGCATGCCCGCGGTTTCTTCACCGCGCTGTTCTCCCCGCTTGCCCGCTGGCTCCTCAGGATCGGCGTATCCCCGGACGCGATCACCATCGTCGGGACGGCCGGCGTGGTGGTGGGCGCCCTGGTCTTCTACCCGCTGGGCCAGCTCTGGTGGGGAACGCTCTTCATCACCGCCTTCATCTTTTCCGACGTCATTGACGGCATCATGGCGCGGCTGCAGAACGGGGGAGGCCGCTGGGGCAATTTCCTGGACTCCACCCTGGACAGGATTGCCGACGGGGCGCTCTTCGCCGGCCTGGCCATCTGGTTTTTTACGGGCGGCGACAATGAAGCGATAGCGATTGCCGCCGTCGTCTGCCTTGTTCTTGGCATGGTGGTCTCCTATGTGCGGGCGAAGGCCGAATCGCTGGGCTTCCAGGCCAATGTGGGCATTGCCGAACGCGCCGAGCGGCTGGTGTCCGTCCTGGTGGTCACCGGCTTCACCGGCCTGGGGCTGCCGTCCATAGCGCTGTTCGTGACGCTCGTGTTGCTGGCTCTGGCCAGCCTCGTCACGGTGGTCCAGCGCGTGCTGGCGGTCCGTGACCAGTCGCTCGAGGACACCGAAAAAACCTGATTAAGCCCGGCTGCCGGGGTGGGACTAGTATTAGGACTGCCTGGTCAATGGACCGGTAATCCGGTGTGTGCAAATTACGGCATTTCCGTGCCGCCCGCACTCCCGGCGAAGGTCATCTATCTACCCATAGGGGTTTTTGTGTCTACACCTGATGTAAGCAGCGAAGCCGGCTCGTCCGCCAACAGCGTCACGGGCAGCAACCGCGTCAAGCGCGGCATGGCAGAGATGCTCAAGGGCGGCGTCATCATGGACGTCGTCAACGTCGAGCAGGCCCGCATCGCCGAAGACGCCGGTGCCGTTGCCGTGATGGCGCTCGAGCGCGTTCCGGCCGACATCCGCGCCCAGGGTGGCGTGTCCCGCATGTCCGATCCGGACATGATCGACAAGATCATCGACGCCGTCTCCGTCCCGGTCATGGCCAAGGCCCGCATCGGCCACTTCGTCGAAGCCCAGGTCCTGCAGTCCCTCGGCGTGGACTACATCGACGAGTCCGAGGTCCTGACCCCGGCCGACTACGTCAACCACATCGACAAGTGGAACTTCAAGGTTCCCTTCGTCTGTGGCGCCACCAACCTCGGTGAGGCGCTGCGCCGCATCAACGAGGGCGCGGCCATGATCCGGTCCAAGGGCGAGGCCGGCACCGGCGACGTCTCCAACGCCACCGGCCACATGCGCCAGATCCGTTCCGAGATCGCCAAGCTTGCCGCCCTGCCCGAGGACGAGCTCTACGTCGCGGCCAAGGAACTGCAGGCCCCGTACGAACTGGTCAAGGAGGTTGCTGCCGCCGGCAAGCTTCCCGTGGTGCTGTTCACCGCCGGCGGCATCGCCACCCCGGCCGACGCCGCGATGATGATGCAGCTTGGCGCCGACGGCGTGTTCGTCGGCTCCGGCATCTTCAAGTCCGGCAACCCCGCCCAGCGCGCCGCCGCCGTCGTGAAGGCCACCACCTTCTTCGATGACCCCGACGTCATCGCCAAGGCCTCCCGCGGCCTGGGCGAAGCCATGGTGGGCATCAACGTCGACGAGATTCCGCAGCCGCACCGCCTCGCCGAGCGCGGCTGGTAAAGCTCCAAAAGCAGTACGACGGCGGTGGGTCACCTTCAACGGTGAGCCGCCGCCGTCGCGCGTTAACCCCAACTGGGTAGAAGCAGGTGTCGTTTGAGCGCCCAAACCGACGCCTGCTGCTACCTGGTTGGGAGCCGGGCGGAAGCTACTCGAGGCCGCGGCGCTTCAGGAGCGGCTCCAGGGCGGCGTCGCGTCCGCGCAGCGTGCGGAAGGAGTCCAGCGGGTCCTTGCTGTTGCCCCGGGACAGCAGCTCAGTGCGGAATCGGTCCCCGTTGGCGCGGGTGAGTCCTCCGTTCTCGGTGAACCAGTCGACGGTTTCGGCGTCCAATACCTCGCTCCAGATGTAGGAGTAGTAGCCGGCCGCGTAGCCGTCCCCGGCGAAGATGTGCTGGAAGTAGCCCGTGCGGTAGCGGGGCGGAATCAGACGGTGGGCCACCCCCGCCGCCGCCAGCGCCTTGGCCTCGAACTCGATGGCGTCCTGCGGGACGCTGCCGGCGTCGAGCACATGCCAGGCCAGGTCCAGCAGTGCGGCACCGAGGTACTCCGTGGTGGCGAAGCCTTCGCCCCAGAGCCTGGACTCATTGAGCCGGTCCACCGTCTCCTGCGGGAGCAGCTCGCCGGTGGCGTGATGGCGGGCGTAGTTGGCCAGGACCTCGGGCCACATGATCCACATTTCGTTCACCTGCGACGGGTACTCCACAAAGTCCCGGGGCACGGACGTGCCGGAGAACCGCGGATACGTGACGTCCGAGAATAGCCCGTGCAGGGCGTGGCCGAATTCGTGGAACGCGGTCCGCACCTCGTCCAGCGTCAGCAGCGTGGGTTCACCGGCCGGCGGCTTGGAAACGTTCAGGTTGTTGATGACCACCGGTTTGGTGCCCAACAAAGCTGACTGCTCCACGAGCGAGTTCATCCAGGCGCCGCCCCGTTTGGATTCCCGGGTGTAGTAGTCGCCCAGGAACAGCCCCAGCTCCGTGCCGTCCTGGTTGCGGACCTCCCAGACCCGGACGTCCGGGTGGTAGCCGGCGAGGTCGTCCCGTTCCTGGAAGGTGATGCCGTAGAGCGAGGTGGCCGCGAAAAACACGCCGTCCACCAGCACCCGGTCCAGTTCGAAGTACGGCCGGATCGCCTGTTCGTCCACCGCGTAGCGCTCCCGCCGGACTTTCGCGGAGTAGTAGGCCCAGTCCCAGGCCTCGAGCGGATGGCCGGCGCTTTCCGCCAGGGCGGCGGCCTCGGCGTCGGCATTCCGGACCGCGGCAGGCGCCAGCCGGTTCAGCATGGTCCGGACGGCCTCGAAGTCCGGCGCGGTCTGCCGGTCCACCACCAGTTCGGCGTAGTTGGCAAAACCCAGCAGAGCGGCCTTCTCGGCGCGAAGCCGCACCATGGACTTCACCAGCTCGAGGACGTCAAGGCTGCCGCCGCTGCTGCCCCGCGCCACGGATGCCTCGAAAAGCCGGCGCCGGACGCCCCGGTTTTCCAGTGCCGCGAGGGCGGGTTGGTTGCTCGGCTGGATCAGCGTGAGCAGGTACTTCCCGTCGTGGCCCGCCACGCGGGCGGCTTCCGCGGCACTGGCCACCTCGTCGGCGGGCAGGCCGGCCAGCTCCCCGGCATCATCCAGCAGGAGGGCCGCAGACTTCATGCCCTCCTTGACCCGCTGCCCGAACTCCGTGCCGAGCCGCGAGAGCTCGGCGTTGAGGGACTTGAGCTTCTCCTGGCCGGAATCGTCCAGCTGGATCCCGGACTGGCGGAATTCCTTGAGGTATTCCTCCACGAGCCGGGCCGACTCGGCATCCAGGCCGTCGGTGCGGATGCCGGCGAACCGCTCGTAGAGTCCCCGGTTGAGGTAAACGGCGTCCTGATGGGCGGCAAAAAGCGGCGACAGCTCCGTCTCAAGGTCCCGGATGGCATCGGAGGCATCAGCGGAAACCAGCGTGAAGAAGGACGCGGCGGCCCGTTCCAGCAGCCGGCCCGACCGCTCCATCGCCAGGGCAGTGTTCTCGAACGTCGCCCGTTCCGGGTTGTCCACGATCGCCGCGATCTCGGACAGGTGCTCGGCGAGGCCGGCGTCAACTGCCTCGGCGTAGTGGGCGTCATTGATGTCTGCAAACGGAGGCAGGCCGAACGGCAGTGTGCTCGGGCTCAGCAGCGGATTAGTCATGAAGCAACACTTTCATGCTGTGGTCCGGTTCACAATCATGTCCGGCGTGTCTGGCTGCGCGGTCCGGCGGCTGCGCCGCCTTAGGATGGCGGCATGGGGATCATTCGCACCGGAACCGCCGGCCGTGCCTTCCGCACGGCCGCGGCGGCATCACTGATCGCATCACTGGCTTCCTGCGGGGTGATCGCCGAACGGGACACGCCGGGCGGGCAGTCGGCCTCCACCGCCTCGGCGACAGCGACCCAGGCGTCCTCGGCGGCCGCTGCGCCGACGCCCACCCCGACTCCGACGCCGGCCCCCACTCCGACCCCGGGCGCCGGCCCGGCCTGCAAGGCGGTCAGATGCACGTCCGTGCTGGTCACCGGCGACATGCTGGTCCATGCCCAGCTGTGGGAGCAGGCGCGCGTGGACGCGCTGGCGGCGGGAATCAAGGGGCTTGATTTCGGCCCCTTGCTCGAGGGCCAGCGGCGTTACATCCAGGAGAGCGACCTCGCCATCTGCCACCAGGAGACGCCGGTGGCCGTTCCGCAGGGCCCCTTCTCTGCCTACCCGTCGTTCAACGTGCCGCCGCAGATCATTGCCGCCTCAAAGGCCGTGGGCTACAGGGCCTGCACCACCGCCAGCAACCACACCATCGACCAGGGCACTGAGGGGCTGGTCCGGACCCTGGATGTCCTGGACGCCTCCGGCCTGGAGCACACAGGCTCCTACCGGACCGAGGCCGAGTCCCAGGGTGTCCTCATCATGCAGACCGGAGCCGCGAAGATCGCCGTCATCGAAGCCGCGTACGGCCTCAACGGGCAGACACCGGAAGCGGCATGGCAGGTGGACCTGCTTGACGCCTCCGCCATGATCGCCAAGGCAAAGAAGGCCAGGAAACTCGGGGCCGACATTGTGCTGGGCGTTATGCACGCCGGCGACGAATACGCCAGTGTCCCGAATGCCCAGCAGCAGGAAGTCGCCCACGCGCTCGTGGACAGCGGCCAGTTCACCATGGTCTACGGCCACCACACGCACTCCGTGCTGCCCGTCGAAAAGTACAAGGGGACCTGGATTGTGTACGGCCTCGGCAACGGCGTGACGGAACTGTCGCCCACGTACGTGGTGAACAACGAGGGATTGCTGGTGCGGGCACAGTTCAGCCAGGACGCCGCCGGCAAGTGGACCGCATCGGATCTGGGCTGGGCGCCCTCGGTCATCGTGAACGCGCCCTACCGCTGGTGCTCGGTGGCGTCCGATGCGCCGCAGGGCGTATGCGCCAGCCCCGCCGCGGACGCAGCGACGCGGCAGCGGACCAGGGCCGTGGTCGAGTCGATGGGTGCGGCTGAAGCCGGCGCGCACGAGCTGCTGATCACCAAGGACCGCTGACCGGCTACTGTTCCCCGCTCACGGTTTCCGGCGCCGCCGCTCCTAGCGGGGCCGGCGGGCCGCGTGTTCCCGGGCCAGGACCGCGTAGCGGTCATCCGGCTCGCCCGGCGTAAAGCTCCCGTACTTGCGTTCGACGGCGGTCCGGATCAGGAAGTCTGCGATCGCCGGGTTCTTCGGCAGGAGGGAGCCGTGCAGGTAGCTGGCCACGATGTTGCGGTACCGGGCGCCCTCCTGGCCGTCGCTGCTGTTGTTGCCCGTGCCCTTGGCCACGGTGCCAAGCGGGGCCACGCCGGGGCCCAGGGTGGTCTGCCCGCTGTGATTCTCATAGCCCAGCACGTCCCCGAACTCGGCCGTGGTGACTTTGACATTGCCGATCAGCCGTTCATCCGTCCCGTGCGTTTCCACGTCAAGGACGCCGATGCCGGGAATGACCGACCCGGAGCGTGTTTTGAAGAATCGCCCGAACAGCTGGTAGAGCCCGCAGATCAGCAGCATGGGGGTGCCGTCCTCCGCAAGGCCGCGGAGGGTTTCCGCGCGTGCCTGCAGGTCATCCTGGATGACGAGCTGCCCGCTGTCCTGCCCGCCGCCGCCGACGATGAGGTCCACTTCGTCCGGGAATTCGTCCCCCACGTTGTACTCCAGCAGCTCCGGGACGTAACCGTGCCATTTCAGCCGCTGCTGCAGCACAAGGGCGTTGCCCCAGTCGCCGTAGATGTTCATGTCCCGCGGATAAAGCTGCAGGACCCTGATGGTTCCCTTGCTGCCTGATGTTCCGGGGGTCATGAGACCACCTCCACTGTGGTGATTTTGGAGAGCTCACGCCGGATGGCGAGCATGGCGGTGTAGGTGCAGAAGACGCGCTTCGGTTTGTCCTTCGCCCCGGCAATGAACGCGGCCAGGGCCGGCGCAATGTCAGTGTTCACGGCGCCGATGGCCACCTCGTCGTACTGCAGCCGCAGCGCCATGTCGTAGGCGCGGGAGCCGGTCAGCTGGTCCACGCCGTCAACCCGCAGGGATTCGAAGTCGACGTCCCACAGCCACGACATGTCGCGACCGTCCGCGTAGTTGTCATTGATGGCGATCATGGTGGCGTAGCCGCCGGCCGCGAACGACTTGAGCCCCAGCCGGAACCCGCTCGGGTTCTTGACCAGCACAAGGTCCAGGGGGAGGCCGTCGACGACGAGGCTTTCGCCGCGGCCGAAGGCCGGCGCCACCTGGGACAGCGCCGTCAAAAGTGCGGCGTGGTCCGCGGCCGCCGCGCCGCTGCCGCAGATGCTGCGCGCCAGCGTCAGCGCCGCCGCTGCATTGAAAATGTTGTAGACGCCGCGGAGCTTCATCGCCGTGGTGACCGTGCCGCCGTCGTACTCAAAATCGGCGTTGTCCGGCCCCACCCGCCGCAGGACGACGTCGGCCGGCGGCTTTTGCCGTACCGGCGCCGGCGCGGGGCTGCCGGGACCGGCGCGCAGTTCGTCGTCGTTGGGAAACGTGCTCAGCAGCGAGTCGTCCAGGCCGAAGTAGCGGACATCCGGCCCGTCCAGCGTGCCGGCGATCCGGGCCACCCGGGGATCCTCACGGTTCAGGACCACGGTGCCGGTGGTCTTGGAGGCGATGTGCTGGAGCAGCTGGGCCGTCTTGTCGATCTCGCCGAAGCGGTCCAGCTGGTCACGGAGAACGTTGAGCAGCAGGCTGTAGCGCGGCGGAACCCGGTTGACGAAGTGCACGGCGTGGGCCTCGTCCAGTTCCAGCACAGCGATGTCGGCGTCGAGCCGTCCGCGCCAGTCCACGTCGCCGAGGAGGGCAGCGGCCACGCCCCTGGTGAAATTGCTTCCGGTGCGGTTGGTGAACACCTTCAGGCCCTGGCTTTCCAGCAGTTCCACCACCATCTTGGTGGTGGTGGTCTTGCCGTTGGTGCCGCTCACCACGGCTACACCGTGGGGGAGCGTGGACAGTGCCCGCTGCATGAAGCCGGGGTCGATTTTTTCGACCACAAGCCCTGGCAGGGCGGAGCCTCCGCCCCTGAGCCGGGAGACCCGGCGGACGAGCTTGCCGAGCGGAACGCTGAAGGAAAACATGCTCTGTAATATATCCCAGTAGCGGCATGCCATCGGGCGGTCGGGCACCGGCGGGGACGCCGGACAGCGTCCGGGACACTATGCTGTTTGGATGACCAATCCCCTTTCCACCGCGCTTCCGCGCCCGCGTTCAGGTACCCGTTCAGGTGCGCCCTCCGGCGCCGGCACAGGCCTGCGCATCGGTGTGCTCGCGCTTCAGGGCGACTTCCGCGAGCACCTCCGGGCCGTTGAAGCGGCCGGTGCGACCGGCGTCGGGATCCGGCGCCCGGCCGAACTCGACAGCCTGGACGGGATCATCATTCCCGGCGGTGAATCGACCACCATCGACAAGCTCGCGCGTGCCTTTGAACTGGCGGATCCGTTGCGGCAGCGCATTGCCGATGGTCTGCCCGTGTACGGCTCCTGCGCCGGGATGATCCTGCTCGCCCACGACATCGCCGACCCCGCCACGGATCTCGCCGGAAACCCGCAGCAGACCTTCGGCGGGCTGGACATCACCGTGCGCCGCAACGCGTTCGGCCGCCAGCGTGAGTCGTTCGAAACCGATCTCGACTTCAAGGGCCTGGATTTCAGCGCCACAGCCGCGGGCGTCGCCCCGGTCCACGCGGTGTTCATCCGCGGGCCCTGGGTGGAGCGCGTCGGCCCCGGCGTCGAGGTGCTCGCCCAGGTTGAACCGGCGGACCCCGCGCACGCGTCCCACGCAGCCCATCTGCAGGGGACGGCTAGAATTGTTGCAGTGCGTTCCGGCCACCTGCTGGCCACCTCGTTCCATCCGGAAGTGACGGGGGAGAAGCGCGTGCATGAACTTTTTATCCGAATGATCAGAGGAGAAGCGTAAAGCATGTCAGGCCACTCCAAATGGGCAACGACCAAGCACAAGAAGGCCATCCTTGATAGCCGCCGGGCCAAGTCGTTCGCCAAGCTGATCAAGAACATTGAAGTTGCTGCCCGGATGGGCGGCCCGGACCTGGCCGGCAACCCGAGCCTGGAACTCGCTGTCACCAAGGCGAAGAAGACCTCAGTCCCCGCGGACAACATCGACCGTGCCATCAAGCGCGGCGCGGGCCTCACCGGCGAAGTCGTGGACTACACGGAAATCATGTACGAATGCCGCGGCCCGCAGGGTTCGGCGCTCCTGATCGAGTGCCTCACCGACAACAAGAACCGGGCAGCTTCCGAGGTCCGGCTGGCCATTTCCCGCAACGGCGGCACCATCGCCGATCCCGGTTCCGTCAGCTACCTCTTCTCCCGCAAGGGTGTGGTGACGCTGCCCAAGAACGGGCTCGGCGAGGACGACGTCCTGATGGCGGTGCTCGACGCCGGCGCCGAGGAAGTCAAGGACAACGGCGACACCTTTGAAATCCACTCGGACCCGAAGGATCTGCAGGCTGTCCGCGATGCCCTCAAGGAAGCCGGGATCGAATACGACACCGACGAGGCCGAGTTCGTGCCCTCCATGGAGGTGCCGCTTGACCTGGATGCCGCGAAGAAGTTCATGAAGCTCGTGGACGCGCTGGAAGACCTCGACGACGTCCAGAACGTCTACAGCAACGCCGACCTCAGCGACGAAGTGCAGGCCGCACTGGAAGCCGAGTGATCCTGCAGTCCTGTAGTGACTCTGAGGGCCGGCCTTGACCCTGCGCGTGTTGGGAGTCGACCCGGGCCTCACCCGTTGCGGCATCGGCGTGGTGGACGTCGAGAAGAACCGCCGCGCCACCATGGTGGCCGTCGGCGTGGTGGGCACGTCCCCCGAGGAGTCGCTGGACCAGCGCCTGCTCGTCATAGCCCTCGCCATTGACGACTGGCTCGACCGCTACGAGCCGCACGTGCTCGCGGTGGAACGTGTTTTCTCCCAGCTGAACGTCAGCACGGTCATGGGTGTGGCGCAGGCTTCCGGCGTCGTCATCGCGGCAGCCGCCCGGCGCGGCATCCCGGTGGCGCTCCACACGCCGTCGGAAGTCAAGGCGGCCGTCACGGGCAGCGGCAACTCAAACAAGGACGCCGTCACCAAACTCGTGACCAAGATCCTCCGCCTCGACGCACCGCCGCGTCCGGCGGACGCCGCCGACGCCCTGGCCCTTGCCATCACCCACGCCTGGCGGGCGGGCAGCGGAGCGGCCGTGGCCACCACCGGACCGGGATCGCAGTCGCTGACGCCGGCCCAGCGCGCGTGGGCCGACGCGGAGGCAAAGGCGCGCCGTGCGCGCTGATTGTCCGCGGCCCTTGCTAGGGTATTCGTAGATATGTTCGGATAGTCGGTCTTTGCCGGCGGTAGTTCAGGAGCCCGGCCTTGATAAGTTTTCTCCGCGGAACCGTAGCGCACGTTGGCCTGTCCACGGCCGTGATCGATCTCAACGGCGCCGGAATGAGCGTTAACGCCACACCGCAGACCCTCAGCAAGCTGCGCACCGGCGACGAAGGCAAGCTGTTCACGTCCCTGATCGTCCGCGAGGACTCGCTGACGCTGTTCGGCTTCGCCTCCGACGACGAACGGGAGGTCTTCGATGTCCTGCTCAGCGTCAGCGGCGTCGGCCCGCGGCTTGCGCTGGCCGTCCTGGCCGTCCACGATCCCGAAGCGATCCGCGTCGCGGCGCACACCGGTGACAGCAAGACATTCACCAAGGTCCCCGGCATCGGCCCGAAGGTAGCCGGCCGCATCGTCCTGGAGCTGGCCGGAAAACTCGTTCCGCACGGCACTCCGGCAGCTGCCGCCCCTGCCGCCTCGGCGGAATCGGTCTGGAAACCGCAGGTGGTGGCCGCCATGACCAGCCTCGGCTGGTCCGAGAAGGACGCCACCGGCAGCATCGACAAAGCACTGGCCGATTCACCCGACCTTGCGGACCAGGGAAATGTCGCCGAGATCCTGCGCACCACGCTGCGCTGGCTCGGCCAGGACGGTGCCCGCGCCGGCAACCGGGTAGGCAGCCGTGGCTGAACCGTCCCTCGTAGCCGGGGGAGAAGAGCCGGAGGAGCGGGCCATCGAGGCCGCCCTTCGGCCGAAGAACCTCCACGACTTCGTGGGACAGCACCGGGTCCGCAAGCAGCTCTCCCTCGTGCTGCAGGCATCCCGGATGCGGGGCCGCAGCGCGGACCACGTGCTCTTTTCCGGCCCGCCCGGTCTCGGTAAGACCACCCTCGCCATGATCGTCGCCGCGGAAATGAACGCGCCGCTGCGCATCAGCAGCGGCCCCGCCATCCAGCACGCCGGGGATCTCGCCGCCATTCTCTCCTCGCTCTCCGAAGGCGAGGTTCTCTTCCTCGACGAAATCCACCGGATGTCCCGCCCCGCCGAGGAAATGCTCTACATGGCGATGGAAGACTTCCGGGTGGACATTGTGGTCGGCAAGGGCGCGGGGGCAACGGCCATCCCGCTTGAGCTGCCGCCCTTCACGCTGGTCGGCGCCACCACCCGGGCCGGGCTGCTGCCGGGACCGCTGCGCGACCGCTTCGGTTTCACCGGGCACCTTGAGTTCTATTCGGTGGAGGAGCTCGAGCTCGTGCTGCGCAGATCGGCCGGGCTCCTTGACCTGAAGGTGAACTCGGCCGGATTCAGCGAAATCGCCGGCAGGTCCCGCGGTACGCCGCGTATCGCCAACAGGCTGCTGAGGCGGGTCAGGGACTGGGCCCTGGTGCACGGCATCGAACAGATCGACGCCCGGGCAGCGTCGGCCGCCCTGGACATGTACGAGGTGGACAAGCGCGGCCTGGACCGCCTGGACCGCGCCGTGCTGGAAGCGCTGATCACCAAGTTCGGCGGCGGACCCGTGGGACTGTCGACGCTGGCCATCGCCGTCGGGGAGGAACCGGAGACCGTGGAGACGGTGGCAGAGCCGTACCTGGTCCGGGAAGGCCTGCTCGGGCGGACGCCCCGGGGCCGCATCGCCATGGCGCCGGCATGGACCCACCTGGGCTTCTCGGTTCCTCCCGGCGTGTTCGGGCAGGAACCGCTGGACGTGTTCGCTGTTGACGAACTCACCGGAGAGACGGGCGCAGAGACCGAATCGCAATGGATTCCGAACACCCACTAGCACCGTTGCACGCGGTTTCCCTCTAGACTGGAAAGACGCTCGGCACCTCCGGGCTTTGTTTCCGTGGCTGGCGCCAGCCAGCCGTCTGTTGTCAGTCACGCGTGTGGCCCGACGCGGTGCAAAGCGGATGTTGCTGTCAACCAGCTACGCAAGTACAGAATGGAACTTCCCTGTGTTCGGACATATCACTGCCCAGGCCCAGCCGCAGGCCGGCGGCGGCATCGACATCATGACCATCCTGCTGTTCGTCATGCTCGGCATCTTCATCTTCATGATGTTCCGCCGGAACAAGAAGACTCAGCAGCAGCAGGCTTCGCTCCAGTCGCAGTTTGCGCCGGGGGTTGAGGTCATGACCAGCTTTGGCCTGTACGGGCGCATTGTGTCGATCGATGACGAAGACAACAAGGTTGTTCTGGAACTCTCACCCGGCAACCTGGCCACGGTCCACCGCCAAGCCGTCACCAAGATCGTGGAGCCCGCCGCCGACGAGGCGCACGCTGTGCCCGATGACGCGTCGTCGCTGACGGCCGAGGAGCACGGAACCTCCGAGCTTGGAACTGCTTCCGCCGTTAGCGAGACGCCGGACGAAACCCTGAAGCGCCTCAATGATGAGGGCAAGAAGGACATCTAGTCCGCCGCGTCCCGCTGGGCACACCATCTACGGCTGCGGGCTGCCGCCGGTGCGGTTCATACCCGCACCGGCGGCTTCTCCGTAATTAATAGAAAGATCGACAATGGCACGAACTGGCCGCAATAAACCATCCCTCAGGGTGCTGGTCTGGCTTGGCGTAATTCTGGCTGTCCTGACGGCCGTCCTTGCGGGCGGCACCATGGCCGGAAAGGCAAGCTGGGCTCCGAAGCTCGCGCTGGACCTTGAGGGCGGAACCCAGATGATCCTGGCACCCAAGGTCGAGGGTGGGTCCGACATCAACGAGGAACAGCTCAACCAGGCCGTGGCGATCATCCGCCAACGCGTGGACGGTTCCGGCGTCGCGGAAGCCGAAATCAGCACCCAGTCGGGCCGTAACGTGGTGGTTAGCCTCCCCGGAACGCCCTCTTCGGAGACCCGGGCCCTGATCCAGGCGTCCGCCGACATGAACTTCCGCCCGGTATTGGTCACCGGACCCGGCGCGGCTGTTCCCGCGGAATCCCGCACGCCGGCGGCGAAACTGCCCAAGCCGACGGCGAAGCCCGCGAACGCCAGCGACTCCAACTGGATCACGGCGGACATCCAGAAGCAGTTCGAGGCACTCGACTGCGACAAGCCGGCGCAGGACAAGCAGCAGCGCTCGGATCCGGCCAAGCCGCTGGTGACCTGTGAGCGCGCTACCGCCCAGACCCCGGCCATCAAGTACATCCTTGGTCCCGTGGAGGTCAAAGGCGTGGACATCCAGGGGTCGACGTTCCAACTCCAGCAGGGCGCCCACGGCGCCGTCACCAACGAGTGGGCCGTCAACATCCAGTTCAACGGTGAAGGTACGGCCAAGTTCAAGACCGTCACCGAGCGCCTGAACCAGTTCTACGTCGCTGCCGGGGGCGAAACCGGCACGGACCCGAAGTCGCAGTTCGCCATCGTCCTGGACGACAAGGTCATCTCAGCGCCGCGGTCCCAGGCGGTCATCACCGACGGCCGCCCGCAGATCACCGGCGGATTTACCGAGCAGTCGGCCAAGGCCCTGTCCGATCAGCTGCGTTTTGGTGCGCTGCCGATCAGCTTCGACATCCAGAGCGAGCAGCAGATCTCGGCGACCCTCGGCGGCGAGCAGCTCCGCATGGGCCTGCTTGCAGGCCTGATCGGACTCCTGCTGGTGGTGGTGTATTCCCTGTTCCAGTACCGTGCCCTCGGCTTCGTCACCATCGCATCCCTCGTGGTTGCCGGTGCCCTGACCTACCTGGCCATCGCCATCCTGGGCTGGACGGAGAACTACCGCCTGTCCCTGGCCGGCGTGGCCGGCATCATCGTTTCCATCGGCCAGACAGCGGACTCGTTCATCGTGTACTTCGAACGCATCCGCGACGAACTCCGGGAAGGCCGCGGCCTCGTCTCGGCCGTCGAGAACGGCTGGAAGCGGGCCAAGCGAACGGTCCTGGCTTCCAAGGCCGTCAACCTGCTTGCCGCCCTGGTGCTCTATTTCGTGGCCGTGGGCAACGTGCGGGGCTTTGCCTTCACGCTGGGCCTGACCGCGCTTGCCGACCTCATGGTCGTGTTCACGTTCACGCACCCCATGCTGCGGCTGCTGGCCCGCACCCGGTTCTTCGGTGAAGGCCACAAGTTCTCGGGCCTCGACCCCGCGAGCCTCGGCGCGGTGCCGCTCTACCGCGGCGCCGGCAGACTCCGCACACCGGAGGACAAGCCGTCCCTGGTGCGCACAAAGAACAAGGGTGCCGCTGCTGAAGCGGAGCGCAGGATGACCATCGCTGAACGCCGCCGCGCGGAGCAGCAGGAGCAGCTCGCGGGTTCCTCCAAGGGCCCGGCCAAGGAGGGCAAGTAATGTCCAGTTTTGCGAAATTCGGTAACGAGCTCTACACGGGCAGGCGTTCCTACGACTTCGTCGGCAAGAAGAAGCTCTGGTTCCTCATTGCCGCCGTCGCCGTGGCCCTGTCCATCCTGATTCCGGTGGCCAAGGGCGGGTTCAACCTCGGCATTGAATTCCGCGGCGGCTCCGAGTTCACCGTCTCCAACGTCAAGACCACGGACGCGACACTGGGCGAGAAGGCTGTGCACGACGTCGTGGCCGGAAGCGTTCCGCGTGTGGCGAACGTCGCCGGCACCACCATGCGGATCCAGACGGACAAGCTCACGGACGACGAGACCATCAAGATCAAGGAACGACTGACCACGGCCTACGGCGTCACCGACAACGAGGTGACCTCCACCTTCGTGGGGCCGACCTGGGGTGCGGACGTCACCAAGCAGGCCCTCATCGGGCTGGTGGTCTTCGTGGCCCTGGCGACGGTCCTGATGGCGCTGTACTTCCGGACCTGGAAGATGTCGCTGTCCGCGATTGCGGGCATGCTGGTGACGATGTTCATCACGGCCGGCGTTTACGCGCTGAGTGATTTCGAGGTCACGCCCTCGGCGATCATCGGATTCCTGACCGTGCTGAGCTATTCGCTGTACGACACCGTGGTGGTGTTCGACAAGATCCGTGAGAACACGGCGGATCTCGACTCGTCCACCCGCCGCACGTTCGGCGAAGAGGTCAACCTGGCCGTCAACCAGACCCTGGTCCGGTCCATCAACACCATGATGGTGGCCATCCTGCCCGTGGGAGCGATCCTGTTCATCGGGGCCGGCCTGCTCGGTGCAGGCACCCTGCGCGACCTCTCGTTGGCCCTCTTCGTGGGAATCCTCATCGGCACCGCGGCAACGATCTTCGTCGCTGCGCCCATGTACGCCTGGCTGCGGCAGAACGAACCGGCCCTGGTCAAGCAGGCCCAGCGCGTGGAGCACCGCCGCGCGGACAGCGCCGCCAAGGACGCGGCCGCCGCGCAGCCCGCACAGGCCTAGCAGGCACCGCCAAAGGCCGGATGCCGTCATCATGACGGCATCCGGCCTTTTTGCGTCGGGGCGCCGGCCATCGGACGGAGCCGGTTATCGAACAGGCCCGCGGCGGGAATAGACTGGGATAATTAAACGGGTTGATGAGGGGTGCTTCATTGGAAGAGGGTTCGACGTCGGCTCCAGCAGCAGCCGGGGACAACAGTCCGGGCCAGGGTCCGCAGACTGGTCTGGTTGCTGACGGACGCCCCGCGCCGGGCGTTCCCGTGGACAACTCGGGTGTCCGGCCCACCTTCCCGGGCAGGCGTGAGCGCACGCGGTCGCGGCTGGCGAGGCTGACAGGCCGGAGCACCGCCACCTATTCGCCCATCCTTGAGCCATTGCTGCGGACTGTACGGGCGAACAACCCCAAAGAGGACTTCGACCTGATCCAGCGTGCCTTCGTGGTCGCGGAACAGAGCCACCGGGGCCAAAAGCGCAAGAGCGGCGACCCCTACATCACCCACCCCGTGGCTGTGGCGACCATCCTTGCGGAGCTGGGGCTTAGCGGGACCACGCTGGCGGCGGCGCTGCTCCACGATACCGTCGAGGACACCCCCTACACCCTGGCGGACCTGAAGGCGGACTTCGGTCCGGAAGTTGCCATGCTCGTGGACGGCGTGACCAAGCTGGACAAGGTCAGCTTCGGCGAAGCCGCCCAGTCCGAGACGGTCCGCAAGATGGTCGTGGCCATGGCCAAGGACATCCGGGTCCTTATGATCAAGCTGGCGGACCGGCTGCACAACGCCAGGACGTGGCGCTTCGTTTCCGCGGAGTCGTCGGCCCGCAAGGCCCGGGAAACCCTCGAGATCTTCGCGCCGCTGGCCCACCGGCTCGGCATGAACACCATCAAATGGGAGCTGGAGGACCTTTCCTTCGCCGCGCTCTACCCCAAGGTGTACGAGGAAATCGTGCGGATGGTGGGCGACCGGACACCGGAACGCGAAAAGAGCCTCAGCGTCATCCGGAACCAGATTGCCGATGACCTGCGCACGGCGCGCATCAAGGCGACGATCACCGGCCGGCCCAAGCACTACTACTCGATCTACCAGAAGATGATCGTCCGGGACAAGGACTTCGACGACATCAACGACCTCATGGGCGTGCGCGTCCTGGTGGACTCTGTCCGTGACTGTTATGCGGCCCTGGGCACGCTGCATTCGCGGTGGAACCCCCTGCCGGGGCGGTTCAAGGACTACATCGCCATGCCGAAGTTCAACATGTACCAGTCCCTGCACACCACGGTGATCGGGCCGGGCGGCAAGCCGGTGGAGATCCAGATCCGCACGCATGAGATGCACCGGCGCGCGGAGTACGGCGTGGCAGCCCACTGGAAGTACAAGGACCAGCCGAACCGCACCGCCACCGGCCCCGGCAGCCCGCGCGACGGCGACATGGGCTGGCTCCGCTCCCTGGTGGACTGGCAGCAGGAAACGTCCGATCCCGGTGAATTCCTCGATTCGCTCCGGTTTGAAATCAACGCCCGGGAAGTCTTCGTGTTCACGCCCAAGGGCGAGGTCATGGCGCTTCCGGCAGGCTCCACGCCGGTGGACTTTGCGTATGCGGTGCACACCGAGGTGGGCCACCGCACCATCGGGGCCAGGGTCAACGGAAAGCTGGTCCCGCTCAACAGCGAGCTCAACCACGGCGACTGGGTGGAGATCTTCACCTCCAAAGCCGAAGGGGCGGGCCCGAGCCAGGACTGGCAGCACTTCGTCAAGAGCGCCCGTGCGCGGAACAAGATCCGCCAGTGGTTCAGCAAGGAACGGCGCGAAGAGGCGATCGACCGCGGCAAGGAGCTGCTGACCCGCGCCATGCGGAAGCAGAACCTCCCGCTGCAGCGCCTGATGACCCATGACGCCCTCGCCGCCGTTGCCGAGGACTTCAAGTACGTTGACATCTCCGGCCTCTACGCCGGTGTCGGAGACGGGCACACGTCTGCCCAGTCCGTCATGGAAAAGCTCATCGAGAGCCTGGGCGGAAACGAAACCCCCGACGACGACCTCACCGAAGTCAGCATTCCCACCCAGGTCAGCAAGGCCCGCTTCTCGGACTCCGGAGTGGTGGTCCGCGGCGTGGGCGACGTCTGGGTCAAGCTGGCTCGTTGCTGCACACCCGTACCGCCGGACCCCATCCTCGGCTTCGTTACGCGAGGCTCGGGCGTCTCCGTGCACCGGACCGACTGCACCAATGTTTCCGGCCTGAAGGACCAGCCGGACAGGATCGTCGACGTCGACTGGGCGCCGACGCAGTCGAGCGTGTTCCTCGTGGAGATCCAGGTGGAGGCGCTGGATCGGAAATCCCTGCTGTCCGATGTCACCCGGGTCCTCTCCGAGAACCACGTCAACATCCTCGCCGCAAGCGTTCATACGTCGACCGACCGAGTTGCCATCTCAAAGTTTGCCTTCGAGATGGGCGACCCCAAGTACCTGAGCCACGTGCTCAGTGCAGTCCGGAGAATCGACGGTGTGTTCGACGTCTACCGGACCACGGGCAACCGCCGGCGGAGCTAGCAGGGCGAGTTTCTCGAGCGCCGCGTTCTTGTGGGGCAGCCGGGGCGTCGCTTCCACGGCCAAGGTCAGGAGCCGTAGCCGGACATCGAGTTCGGGTCTGTCCAGCAGCTGCCGCAGGGCCGGTACGGCGCGTTCGGCCTCCACGTGCAGGGCAATGTCCAAGGCAGTCCGCAGGGGGCTGGAGACCATCAACCCGCCAAGGCTCACGACGTCGAACGGGCCGAGCCGGACCTCGTGGAGCGTGCACCCCCTGGTGGACCGGAGGCTGGAGATCCGGCGTTTGGTGTCCACGAGCAGCGCGAGGCGGTCCGGCTCGCGCGCGCAGCCGTAGATCCAGGCGGCCGTCATGCGCCCGGCCACGACCCGCTGCCGGATCGCCGGCGGCACGGCAAACGCGGCAGCGCGGGCCCTCAGCTGCGGGGACGCCGCCATTCCGGGAACGGTGTAGCCGTGCTGGTAGAGCTGGGCCAGCACGCCGTCGGCCGCCATGGACTGCAGTTCCGGCCAGGAAAACAACGGGCCCGGGGCGTAGAGGTCCAGAAGGTGCGCGGGGGAGTCGGGGGCGCGCCCGGAAATTGAGGCCATTCAGCCATCCTGCCGGAACGGCTCGAAACGAGTACAGGCCCCGCCCCGGCTATGTGGATAACCGGTACGGGGCCTGCAGGTGTCCTGGCTAGGAGAGCTCGCTCGCCGAACGCTGGATCTGGTCCAGCCATGCCTGGCGGGCGTCCAGGGCTTCCCGGGCTGCCTTGATCTTGCGCTGGTCGCCGGCCTTCTCGGCCTTGGCCAGATCATCCTTGAGCCCGGCGATGGCCGATTCAAGCTGGCTCAGGGCGCTGTTGGTGCGGGCCTTCGTCTCGGGGTTCGAGCGCTGCCAGATCTCGTCCTCGGCCTGCCGGACCGCATCTTCAATCTTGCGCAGGCCGGCTTCGATGCGCCCCATATCCGCACGGGGCACCTTGCCGGCTTCCTCCCAGCGGTCGCGGACGGACTGCAGGGCCTTCTTGGCTGCGCCCAGGTCCTTGATCGGCAGGATTGTGTTGGCCTCCTCGAGGAGGGCCTCCTTGACCTTCAGGTTGGCAGCGTACTCCTGGTCGATCTCGTCGTTCGCAGCCTGGCGGGAGGAGAAGAAGACATCCTGGGCCGCGCGGAAACGCGCCCACAGCGCGTCATCATCCTTGCGGCTGGCGCGCGGAGACGCCTTCCAGTCGTCCATCAGCCGGCGGTATTCGCCGGCCGCAAAGCCCCAGTCCGTGGAGGAGGACAGTGCCTCGGCCTCGGCGATGAGCTTTTCCTTGGCGGCCTTCGCGGCGGAGTTGTTGCTGTCCAGCTGGGAGAAGTAGGCTCGGCGGTGCCGGTCGAAGACGGTCCGGGCGGCCCGGAACCGCTTCCACAGTGCATCTTCATTGCTGCGGCCCAGCCGGACGCCGCTCTTCTGCGCGGTCTTCCAGCTCTCGAACAGTTCGTTCATCCTGGCGCTGGAGGTTTTCCACTGGATCTGCGCCGGATCCGTTCCGGAAATGGCTTCGGCCTCCGTGACGATGGCCTCCCGGGCGGCGAGTTCGGCCGCCCGAACGGCGTCGTGCTGCGCCTTTTCTGCCTTTTCGAGCGCAGTGATCTCCGTGGACAGTGCGTCCAGCCGGCTTTCCGCGGAACGGATGTCTCCCACCATGTTGCGCTCAGCAAGCTGCTCGCGGAGGTGAGTCACGGTCTTCTGCATGTCAGTCGTGGGCGCCTTGGACGCAACGCGCTGTTCCAGCAGGACAATCTGGGCGACGATGTCGTCATACTTCCGGGCGAAGTACGCCAGCGCTTCGTCGTTGCTCACGTCCGGATACTGCCCGACGGGGTGCTCCTCGCCGTCGATGGTCAGGAAGACGTGGCCGTCACCCTCGACCCGGCCCCAGCGGGCCGCTTCAGCCAGTGACGTCGCGGGTGCAGCCGGGACAGGCGCCGCGGCAGCCGCAGGGCCAGCCTTGGGGCGGGCTGCGAACGCCGCGGGTGACGGTGCCGGCCGGGGCGCCGGCCGCGGGGCAGCAGGGGCAGGCGCTTCGGCGGCGGCCTCTCCCTCAACCGGTGCAGCCTCAGCGGCGGCAGCTTCAGCGGGCGCTTCAACGGTGTCAGCTTCCGGCGCGGCCTCCTTTTCAACCGGTGCGGCCTGCTCAGCTGCAGCCTGCGCAGGTTCCGCGGCGCCGGCCTCGGCCGGGGCTTCCTCAGCCTGATCAGCGTCAGCGGCGCCGGCCTCGGCGGGGGCTACCTCAGCCGGCTCAGCCTCAACCTGCTCAGGTTCAGCCGCCACGGCCTCCACCGGGGCTACCTCGGCCTGCTCCGCCTCCGGCTGTGTTGCTTCAGGCTGCACAGCTTCAGCCTGCACTGCTTCTGCCTGCGTGTCGTCTGCTGCTGCGTCCGTCGGTTCGGCCGGAGGGGCTGGAACCTCGTTCAGGTCGGCAGCTGTTTCGTCGGATTTCTGACTGTCTGTCACCGCTAAAAGTCTTTCGCTTGGAGGAAAATACTCTCGTAATGCACCCGTGGCCGCTTGGAACACGGGGTTCTTACTTCAGAGAGAACGAGTCTATCGTGACTGGTTCCGCAGGAGCGCCGTCGGTGGCGTTTCCGCCCGACTTAAGACCTGCAGCCGCAATCTTTGTCACCACATCCAGGCCGGAGGTCACCTTGCCCACCACTGTGTAGCCGCCCGCGGCGTCAGCGGGGATGACGGTGTCCTTGTATACGACGAAGAACTGCGTGCCGTTGCCGTAGGCGTTTCCGCCGGTGCGGGCCACCGCAATGGTGCCGGCCGGATACTTGTTGTCCGCCGGCGTGTTTTCGAGCGGCCCCCAGGTGTAGCCGGGGTCGCTCTGGCCGTCTCCGGTCTTGGAGCCGCACTGCAGCACGCCGAAGTTATCCGCAGTGGTGAGCCGGTGGCAGCTGACGCCCTGGTAGTAGCCGGAGTCGGCAAGGGACTTGAAGACGGCGGCGGCCTGCGGCGCCTTGGTGCCATCCAGCTGCACGCCCACGGCTCCGCGGTTGAGTTTCAGTTCGCCGGTGAAGACCTTGCCCGCGGCCGATTCCGGCTTGGGGATGTTGGGGGCGTTGGTGGCAGGGGCCGATGCAGGGGCCGATGCAGAGGCCGACGGCGACGCCAGCCCTGCCTCAGCCGCGGCGAACTCTTCCTCTGTCGGGTTTCCGGAGAAAACCGTCAGTTGAAGCACGACGGCGAGGATCACCGCCGCCGCTCCGGCGCCACCGGCAAGCAGGTTGTCCCGCTTGCGGCGCTTTTCCTGGTCCCGGCGAAGCTCGCGTTTGGCTTCCATTTGCTGGATGCGCCTCTTGGCTTCACGCGTCTCGCGTGGGCTGGCCGCCACAGGTCCTCCTCGTTGATCGGGCTGCCCGCCTGATCCGCCCTGAAGGCATCCCCGGCTGCAGCTGCAGTGTGGCGGCCGGTCACGTCGCGGCCCCAGCATTAGAGATGCAGGCGCCGAAAGCATAAACTGACTGCCGCACATAGTTTATGCATGACAGGCTGGACTCCCGCCCTTGCCGCCGCTTTTTGATTTAAATGGCGACGCGGAATACTGCGCACCGGACTCCGGCCTTCGGTTACCTGAGGAGAAACTCCACCATGGCACGCACAGCCTCCCTGTCCGGATTCCCCGAGTGGCTTCCCGAGGAGCGGCTGGTGGAGCAGCATGTCCTGGACACCCTGCGCCGTACCTTTGAACTGCACGGCTTCTCCTCGATTGAAACCCGCGCCGTGGAAACGGTCGGCCAGTTGCTGCGCAAGGGCGAGATCGACAAAGAGGTCTACGGCCTCAGCCGGCTTCAGGACGACGAAGGCGAAGAGGGCAAGGGCAAGCACGACCCCCACGCACTCGCCCTGCACTTTGACCTGACGGTCCCGTTTGCGCGGTACGTCGTTGAGAACGCCGGATACCTGGCCTTCCCGTTCCGCCGCTACCAGATCCAGAAGGTCTGGCGCGGGGAACGTCCGCAGGAAGGTCGCGCCCGCGAGTTCACGCAGGCGGACATCGATGTGGTGGGCGACGGCGACCTTCCCTTCCGCTACGACGTCGAAATCGCCCTGGTCATCGCCGAGGCCCTGGGCGCGCTGCCCATCCCGGATTTCCGGCTCCGCATCAATAACCGGAAGCTCGCAGAGGGGTTCTACCGCGGCATCGGCCTGGACGACACCGCCGGCGTGCTCCGCAGCATCGACAAGCTGGAGAAGATCGGTCCCGACAAGGTGGCCGAGCTGCTCAGGACCGAGCTGGGCGCCACTGACGAGCAGGCACAGGCAGCGCTGAAGCTTGCCGGCATCCGGACCGAGGACACGTCCTTCGTGGCCCAGGTCCGTTCCCTTGGTGTGAGCAACGATCTCCTCGAAGAAGGCCTGGACGAACTCGAGCAGGTCATTGAGGCCGCGGTGAAGCGCGCTCCGGGGAAGGTGGTTGCGGACCTGAGCATTGCCCGCGGGCTGGACTACTACACCGGAACAGTGGTCGAAACGGTGCTGGTCGGCCACGAGCAGCTGGGCTCGATCTGCTCCGGCGGCCGGTATGACGCGCTGGCGAGCAAGGGCAGCCGCAAGTTCCCCGGCGTCGGGCTGTCCATCGGCGTGACCCGCCTCGTCTCCCGCATCCTCAGCCAGGACCTTGCGAAGGCGTCCCGCTCGGTGCCGACCGCCGTGCTCGTCGCGCTGAACGCGGACGACACGTGGGGAGAGGCGCAGGACGTGGCCACCCAGCTGCGCAGCCGCGGCATCGCCACGGAAGTGGCCGCCAAGGCCGAGAAGTTCGGAAAGCAGATCAAGTTCGCCGACCGCCGGGGGATCCCCTTCGTCTGGTTCACCGACGACGACGGCAAGCACCAGGTCAAGGACATCCGTTCCGGGGTCCAGACCGACGCCGATCCGGCGACATGGACGCCGTCGGACGAGGACCTGCACGTCCAGGTCACGGGCGTTTCACCGGAGTAATCGGCGGGGCTGACCGCTGCCGGTGACCGCCCGGACTGATCCACTCCGCGGTGCGGAGGCTCAGTGCCGGCGCAGCCGGAGCGCCAGCGCCCGTCCGCCAATCCCGGCGGCAAGCACAGCCGCCATGGTCAGCACCGACGCCGGCGGCAGGGTGAAGGCCAGGAGGAGGCAGCCGGCGAGTCCCGCCGCATTGAGCCACTTCGGCGCATGCCGCGGGCGGTCCTTAAGCGTGTAGGCCGCAGCGTTGGTCACGGCGTAGTAGAGCAGCACACCGAAGCTGGAGAACCCCACCACGGTCACGACGTCGCTGGCCAGCAACAGCAGGATCACGACGGCGGCCACGGCGAGTTCCGCCACGAAGGGCACCGGATGGCGTCCGCCCACCCGCGCGAGCGGGCGGGGCAGGTCTCGTTCGCGGGCCATGGCCATCGCGGTGCGCCCCACGCCGGTGATGAGCGCCAGCAGTGCGCCCAGGGACGCGGCGGCGGCACCGGCCTGCACGACCGGCGCCCAGCCGGCCAGGCGGGACTGCACCACGGCGTCGAGCAACGGTGCCGATGAGGCGGCAAGCGACTGGACGGGCAGATGGGCCAGCAGCAGCGCCGCCAGCAGCACGTAGATGGCGAAGGCGCCGGCCAGTGCACCGAGGATGGCGCGCGGGATCACCCTGGCGGGGTCCTTCACTTCCTCGCCCAGGGTGGCGATCCGTGCATAGCCGGCGAAAGCGAAGAACACCAGGCCAGCCGCCGGCAGGATGCCCCACACGCTGCCCACGGAGTCTCCCGTCCCACTGCCGGCGGGGTGCGGACCCAGGATGCTGGCCGCGGACACAAACACCAGGGTGGCCAGCACGATGCCCAGCAGGATGCGGGTCAGGAACGCCGTCCGGGTGATGCCCAGCAGGTTCACGCCGGTCAGCACCACCACGGCTGCGACAGCCACCGGGGTGGCGTACTCCGGCGCGACGTACTGCCCGAAGGTCAGGGCCATGGCGGCGCACGAGGCCGTCTTGCCGGTCACGAAACCCCATCCCGCGAGGAAGCCCGGCCATTCGCCCAGCTGCCGGCGGCCGTACAGGTACGTGCCGCCGCTCTCCGGGTATGTGGCCGCGAGCTGGGCGGACGCCACGGCGTTGCAATACGCCACTGCCCCGGCAATCACGATGGATGCGAGGAGCAGATTTCCGGCGAGGCCGGCAGCCGGACCGAAAACCACAAAGACGCCGGCGCCGAGCATCGATCCGAGCCCGATCGAAGTTGCGTCGAACACACCAAGCCTTCGCTGGAGCCTCTGGTGCCTGGTCATGGCGGGTCGTGAACCTTTCCAGCGGGTAAACTCGGACGGGATCGTTCCGCAACGATCCTATTGAACTTCATTTTGTTTTCCTTCTGAAAGGAATGTTGTGCTGCGCACACATGACCTCGGATCCCTCCGTTCCGAGCACATTGGACAAACCGTAACCCTGGCTGGCTGGGTTGGCCGCCGTCGTGATCACGGTGGTGTCGCATTCGTCGATCTGCGTGACGCCTCAGGCGTCGCCCAGATCGTGGTCCGCGAAGAAGAGGTCTTCCACGGGCTGCGCAACGAGTATGTGCTGCAGGTGACCGGCACGGTGTCCAAGCGCCCCGAGGGCAACGAAAACCCGGCGCTGGCCACCGGCGAGATCGAGGTCATGGCGGACAAGGTGGTCATCCTCAACACCGCGGACGCGCTTCCGTTCCAGATCGACGAGCACGTCGAGGTCGGCGAGGAAGCCCGGCTCAAGCACCGCTACCTTGACCTGCGCCGCCCCGGCCCCAGCCGCAACCTCCGCCTCCGCTCCGAAGCCAACCGCGTGGCACGCGAACTGCTCCACCAGGACGGCTTCGTCGAGATCGAGACCCCCACGCTGACGCGTTCGACGCCAGAAGGCGCCCGCGACTTCGTGGTGCCGGCCCGCCTCGCCCCGGGTTCCTGGTACGCCCTGCCGCAGTCGCCGCAGCTTTTCAAGCAGCTGCTGCAGGTGGGCGGTTTCGAGAAGTACTACCAGATTGCCCGCTGCTACCGCGACGAGGACTTCCGCGCCGACCGCCAGCCGGAGTTCACCCAGCTGGACATTGAGGCCAGCTTCGTCGACCAGGACGACATCATCTCGCTCGGCGAAAACATCGTGAAGGCGCTGTGGAAGCTGATCGACGTCGAGATCCCCACGCCCATCCAGCGCATCACCTACGCGGACGCCATGGCGCGGTACGGCTCCGACAAGCCCGACCTGCGGTTCGGCCAGGAACTCACTGAGCTGACGGAATTCTTCAAGGACACCAACTTCGGCGTCTTCAAGGCGCCCTACGTGGGTGCCGTGGTCATGCCCGGCGGTGCCTCCCAGGCACGCCGCGCCCTGGATGCCTGGCAGGAATGGGCCAAGCAGCGCGGTGCCAAGGGCCTGGCCTACGTCCTGTACAAGGAAGACGGCGAGCTCGCCGGCCCCGTGGCCAAGAACCTCACGGAAACCGAACGTGCAGGCCTCGCCGACGCCGTTGGCGCCAAGCCCGGCGACTGCATCTTCTTCGCCGCCGGCGAGAAGACGCCCTCCCGTGCACTGCTCGGCGCCGCCCGCGTTGAGATCGGCCACCGCACCGGCCTGATCGATCCCAAGGCGTGGGCCTTCTGCTGGGTAGTGGACGCACCCATGTTCGAACCCGCTGCTACGGCCGTGGCGTCCGGTGACGTGGCTGTGGGTACCGGCCAGTGGACCGCAGTCCACCACGCGTTCACCTCGCCTAAGCCGGAGTTCATGGACTCGTTCGACAAGGATCCCGAATCGGCGCTGTCCTACGCCTACGACATCGTCTGCAACGGCAACGAGATCGGCGGCGGATCCATCCGTATCCACGAGCGGGACGTCCAGGAGCGCGTATTTGAGCTCATGGGTCTCGACAGGGCGGACGCGCAGACCAAATTCGGCTTCCTGCTGGAGGGCTTCAAGTACGGGGCCCCGCCCCACGGCGGCATCGCCTTCGGCTGGGACCGTGTCGTAGCCCTGCTCGCCGGAGTCGATTCGATCCGCGACGTCATCGCCTTCCCGAAGTCCGGCGGCGGCCATGACCCCCTCACGGACGCCCCTGCCCCCATTACGGCACAGCAGCGCAAGGAAGCCGGCGTGGACTTCAAGCCCGAGGCCAAGAAGCCTGAGGCCAAGAAGGCCGACGAGCAGTCGCCCGAAGAGAAGTAGCCGGCGCAGCAAGCGTCTTGGTTTAGCGCCCCTTCGGGGCCGCCGCAGCTGCGGTATCAACGGCTCCCCGGAATCCCGGGGAGCCGTTGGCGTCCCCTGACACAGTCGGCTGATACAAAGGAAGCCATGCCGGACCTGATTTCGCTGCCGCGGCTGGAAGAGCTGATGGACGCCGCGTGGCCCGCCCCTGACCGCCACGACACAGGGGAGTGGGTGCTTCGCGCCGCCGACGGCGTCACGCAGCGGGCGAACTCCGTCTGGCCCCGTGCCGCGGCTGCGGAACCCGTGGCCGCCGCGCGGAACGCGGCGGCCTGGTACCGGGACCGACGGCTTCCGGTGATCTACCAGATGTTCGCCCGTGGCCCCGCAGACCCCTTGGATGCGCTGCTTGACCGGCAGGGCTTCTCCAGTCAGTCCGAAACGCTGATCATGGCCATGCCCGGCAACGGCAGGTCCGGCTATTCAGACGCCCCAGTGCATTCGGGTTTAGGGCATCCCGCCGCGGAAATCTCTCGGCGGCCCTCGGCTGAGTGGGCCGAGCTGTGGTGGTCGGTGGACGGCCGCGGCGGCGCGGATCAGCTGGCCATTGCGTTGGGGATCCTGACCGCCTGCCCGTCGCTGTACGCGATGGTGAGGGACGACGGCGGCCGGCCGGCCGCCGTCGGACGCCTTGCGGTTCCTCCCGGCGGGCCCGACGGGTGGGGCGGACTGTACTGCATGGCGACGCGCCCCGATGCCCGGCGGCAGGGGCACGCCGGCCGGGTGGTCCGTGCGCTGCTGGACGAAGGCTCGGCGCAGGGGCTGGCCGGCTACTGGCTGCTCGTCATGGCATCCAAAGCCCCCGCACGGGAGCTCTACACGCGCGCAGGGTTCCGCGAGGCCGCCCGTTACGTCTACCGGCAGGCTCCGCTGAAGAGGGCGGGCTCTGGCTGCTGAGCGAACCTGCGTCCGCCGTTTCGACGGTTCCGTACGCACTCGACGCTGCAAAGCATCGGTCCGACAGGGAACCGTCGAAACGGCGCGGGGAGGAGCTAGACGATATGAAGTGTGGCGGGCCGGTCCCTGATGTAGGACTGGAACCTCGGGTTCAAAGAGGTTCGTGGGTTGCCGGGCCACGGTCTGTTCCGCCACCAAGAGGCGG
>NZ_JBDLAK010000003.1:0-275772 GCF_039748055.1 Burkholderia sp. RS01 | reverse complement strand
CGAGCTGCGGCGCTTGACCCGTGGCTGAACTACTACAACACTGAACGCATCCACGCCGCCATCAACAGCACCCCGATCACGCGAGTGTCACTAACCTAATGGCCGGGTACAGCTAGGCCGCTGCGGCGGCCTTCACCGCGGCGTTGAAGGACTTCAGGCGGCTGATTTCGACCTCCACGGGCTCCACCACAAGCTTCCCGGCGACGCCGGCGACCGCGGATCTGAGCCGTTTCCGCGCGGCGGCAGCACGCAAGCGTGCCGCGGCGGCCGTAACGAACTTTGCGGTGATCGCGAGGAATATGCCCAGCACCGCTCCCCCGGCAATCATGAGTGTGGGAACCGGCCAGCCCTCCACCCGCGGCACCTCGGGCACCGGAAGCTGGAGATAGCCGAGGCCGGCCAACACCCCCAGCCATCCCAGTCCGCCCACGGCGGTGAGCAGCGCAAGCCACTGGACCACGTTGAAAACCGCCCACCACCACGATTTCTGCCCGGCTTTCAGGTCGGCACCGGCAATGGCCTGGTCCAAGGCGTCCGGCAGGCGCTCCCTGCCCTCACGGGCTGCCCCGCGGATGGAAGCCCGCCACGGACCGGGAGCGCCGTCGCTCGCGGCATCGGCGAAGTCCCGGACGGCAGCATCGGTCCGGGCCCGCTCCTGCGCTCCGGCGGGAGGCAGCGAAGTCCGGCTGACTGCGGCATTGGACGCGCTGCGGAGGTTGAGCCGGCGGAGCGGATCGGGCCGGAAACGAACCAGCCATCTGGTGACGGGCCAGCCGGTGCGCCGGGCGGACTCCTGCTTGTACGACCGCGCCACGGCATCAACCACCAGCGGCACGTTGGCCGCACGGGAGAGTTCCTCCGCGAGCCGCGCCCCGGTCCCGCCCCTCACGCCTGCGGGCTCGCCGGGCCCTGAAGCGTCCATCAGCCGCCCGGCTGCCTGGGACACATCCGCCGAAAGCCGCAGGGCCAGGGCTTCGCGCCGGGCAACCACCTCGCGGATGGCTGCGCGGACCTTGTCCACACCGGCCCCGGTCAGCGCCGAGGCCGCCAAAACCTGCACCTTGCCGAGTCCGTCCCGGGCAAGGATTCCCCTGAGCGACTCCATGACAGGCTTGACGTCGGCTTCGGGGAGCCGGTCGATCTGGTTGAGCACCACCAAGGTCACGGCACCGTGGGATGCCAGTGGCGCCAGGAAGTCATTGTGGACGGCGGCGTCGGCATATTTCTGCGGATCCAGCACCCACACCAGGACGTCCACCATCCCCACCAAGCGCTCAACGATTTGGCGGTTCGCGGCCCGGGTCGAATCAAAATCGGGCAGGTCCAGGAGGATCAGTCCGCTGGATTCGTCGGCGAATCCCTCCACGGCGCCGGCATGATGGCGCCGGTCTACGTCCAGCCAGTCCAGCAGCGCTTCGCTGCCGTCCGCTCCCCAGACGCTCGCCAATGGTTCCGACGTCGTGGGCCGGCGGGCGGCCACCGTCGCAATTTCAGCTCCATTGACCGCGTTGAACAGGGTGGATTTGCCGCTTCCGGTGGCGCCGAAAAAGCCCACCACCGTGTGGTCCGCGGACAGGGACCGGCGCGAACTGGCCCGCTCCAGCACCTGAAGGACCTCGTCCAGGGCGGCGTCCGGCAGCACACCTTCGGCCAGTTCCCGGGCGTCGTTGAGCGCCTCGAGGCGGCGCTGCAGCCGGGAGGCCTCCCGGTTTCCGCCGTGCCGGCTCATGCGGCGCCTGCCAGCCGCTTCAGCGCCTCTGCGTGCCCTGCGAGGACCGCGGCTCCGGCGCCCGTGTCCGGGTCCAGCCGGTCCAGGAAGCGCCGCTGCTCGGCCTGGAGCAGATTCTGGCAGCGAGTGTGCAGGTCTTCCCGGGCGGTCCGCGCAAGGCGCCGCACGGCGTCTTCGCCGAACACCGCCTCAAGCAGTTTTTGGCCGACGACGGCGGTGCCTCCTGCGACGCCGATCTCCAGGCCCGTCAGTCCTGCAGTCATGGAAAACACCACGATCATGAGCGCGGCACCGAGGCCGTTTACGCCGAAGGACAGCCACCTGGCCTGCGTCCGTTTGGCCTGCCCCTCGGTCCGGATGAGCTCCATCAGGCTCCCTTGCCAGGCACGGATTTCCGCGGCCACGGCATCGCCAAACCCCGGGCTGGTTCCTGAAAGGTCATCCGTGCCCAGGAGATGGCGGCCCGCAGGGTCGGAGCGCCAGCGCTGGTCCGCGTCCTCGGCCGCGTTGGCAGCTTCATCGACGATGACTGCCTGCAGTCCCGTTTCCATGGCGGTTTCCACCCTGACCGCCGGCGTCGGTTCACCGCGGAAAAAGGCGCCCGCACGGTCCCGAAAGCGGCCGATGTTCTGCTCCAGGCTCCGGAAGAACTCACCCGTGCCGACGAAGTCCTGCCAGCGGGCCAGTACCTCGCCCCGCAGCAGGGCGCCGTCCTTGGTGGCGTCGAGGATTCTGGCGACGGCGTCCTGATATGCGCTCCGGGCGTCGTCGCCCAGGAGCCCGGCGGCCCGCCGCTGTTCCTCCGAAGACGCGGCCACGAGCTGCACCGTCTGACTCAGTCCCTTGACCGTCCCGTTGAGCGTCCGCCGCGCGATAACCGCCCTTCCGGCGGCGTCCGCGGCGAGGTTCCGCAGCCACGTTCCCAAGGCATCGGTGGCCTCAGCGGGCAGCATGCCAAGCCTGTCGAGGGCTACCTCCGGAATGACGAACAGGGCGGCGCTGCCAAGGCCTTCCCTCTCCAGCATGGCCCGGAGGTCCTCACTCACCTCGGCTTCCGCCGCGGGCGGGACCCGGTCCAGCACCACAGCAACCAGGATGTCCCTCGAGGCCGCGTCGAGCAGCAGCTTCCAGGGAACGGCATCCGCGTAGCGGTTGGCGGTCGTGACAAAAACCCAGAGGTCGGCGGCCGCCAGGAGCTGGCCGGCAAGCTTCCGGTTGTCATCGGAGATGGAGTCGACGTCCGGGGCATCCAAGAGGGCAATTCCTTCCGGCACGGCCGGTTCCCCCACCAGCACCAACGACGAAACCGGCGCCGCATCCGGAGCGAGTCCGGACTTGCTGGCCGGCAAAGGCCCGGCAACCACGGTGCCGCGGATCCGGCTGAGGCTCGGCAGGACGCGTTGATCCTCGAACCACGGGGCATCCGCGGGGTGGTGCAGGAGGATGGGCTGGCGGGTGGTGGGCCGGATGGCACCTGCCCGGGTCACCGGATGGCCCACGAGCGCGTTCACGAGTGTTGACTTGCCGGCCCCGGTGGAGCCCCCGACGACGGCCAGCAGCGGAGCGTCCAGGCTGCGGTACCGCGGAAGAATGTAGTCGTCGAGTTGGGCCACGCTGTTGCGGATGTCCAGCCGGGCCCGCTCGACGCCGGGAAGCTCCAGCGGCAGGGACGCCGAGGACAGGTCCCGCCGAACGGCTTCCAGGAGGGCGACGGCGGCAGCGGAATGCGCTTCCTTATTCTGGCCGTTGGCCGCCGGGGGCTCGTTGGAGGAGATCACAGCATCATCATGCCAGTTCAGGATCTGCTGAAGCTCAGGCAGGCCGTGGCGACCGGACAAAGAAAAACCGGCCCCGGGCAGATGCCCGGAGCCGGTTCCTTGGTGACCCCAGCGGGATTCGAACCCGCGTTACCGCCGTGAGAGGGCAGCGTACTAGGCCGCTATACGATGGGGCCGCGTACTCTCCAAACCAGCAATTGCGCCGGTCAAGCTAAGTGATTATTTCATACACTCAGCAAGCGTTTCAAATCGAAAAGCCTGACTTGAAACTTCCGATAATCAGCGGAATTCCGCGGATTTTCAGAGCTGGGATACCAGGACTCGAACCTAGAATGACGGTACCAGAAACCGTAGTGTTGCCAATTACACCATATCCCAATGGAACTTTCGGGCCGGTCGGAAAGGCCTAAACCTTCGCTCCGAGCGCCTCAGCACGAGTAATTACTTTACCCGAGAGTTTTGCCCCGCACAAATCGGCGCCAGCAGCCGCCGGATTCCCCCCGCGCGGGGCGGGATATGGCGCCCCGCACGCGCCGAAACCGGGAAAACCCTTGCAAATCCGCCATAAATAAGTTTACTCTCGGTAAGTTACTAGCGAGTAACCACCCACCTCCCCATGTCATTGCCGGCCGACCTGCGAGCATTCGCTGTTGTTAGCTGCATCACAGTTGCGGGATATGGCCGGCGGCAATGCCGCCGTCGGCAGAACCGTCGAGAGGAACCACCTGTGTCGGAACCATCTGTGCCGGAATCGCCCATGTCATCACCATCCGGGCCGGAAACGCGTCAATCAATGGGCCGTGCCTTCGTTGCGGGGCGGACCCGGCCCCGGGCCCAACAGGTCGCCATCGCGATCCTTGCCCTGCTGCTCGTGGCACTGCTGGCGTTCTATACGCTCGTGACCGGACGCGTCACGGACGGCTCGGCCAAGCTGCGGGACGGTGCCGGGCTGGCGTCCACGGGCGCAGAAAAGTTGAAGACGGGCGCCGGTCAGCTGGCCAGCGGTGCCAGCCTGGCGGACACAGGGGCAGTAAAACTCGCGGAAGGCGCGGACAGGATCCACTCAGGGATCAGCGGCAAACTCGCTCCGGGGGCTGGCAAGCTTGAGAGCGGGGCCGCCAAACTCGCTGCTGGCGCCGTGAAGATCGAAAACGATGTCAACAGCAAACTCGCCCCCGGCGTCTACAAGGTCGACGACGGCGCCCACAAACTCGCGTCCGGAGCCGTCCGGCTTTCCGCCGCCCTGACGCCGACCGCGGCGGGCAACGCCCCGAACAACCTGGCGGACGGCGCCACCCAGCTCGACGGCGGAGCAGCGCGGCTGGCGGACGGAACCTCCGATCTGGCCGCCGGCACCAGCCGGCTGGCAGCCGGCACAGTCCAGCTCAAGGGCTACCGCGGCGCGAACAGCGACCCCGCGGCAGGGACCGGGACGGCCGCCATCGCACAGGCGCTGGAGCTGTTGGAGGCAGCTGCCTCGGATCCCGTGCAGGGTTTGGTTCCCTTGTCCGTGGTTAAGGACAAGATCGCAAAGATCAGGGAAGGCGCGCAGAAGCTGGACGCGGGCGCCTCCCAGCTGCAGTCCGGTGCCGCGCTGCTCAACGCGGGCGCGGCACGGCTGGAGGCGGGTGCCGGACAGCTCCACTCAGGGACCGGGAAGCTGACGGCAGGATTCGCCACCCTGGCCGTCAAGCTAAACAGCAGGGATCCCCAGAGCCCCGGCGTCGTGATGGGCACCGAGCTCCTGGCCGAGGGTACGTCCAAACTCCGCGTGGGCATGGACGGCGTCCCCGGGAATCCGGAGCGCCCCGGACTGCTCAAGGCCAGTGCAAGGATTACCGAGGGCAGCCAGCGCCTGGCCGACGGTACGGTGGCGCTGAACACCGGCATCAAGGGAGACCCGGCTAATCCAGGCAGCCCAGGGCTGCTCAGCGGCTCCCAAGCCCTCGCGGCCGGCGCCTCCAAGCTGTCGGACGGAAACACCCGGCTTGCCGCCGGTTCCACGCGGCTTGCCACCGGCGCGGACAAACTCGCTGACGGCAACGCCCGGATCGCGGAAGGCACCGGCACCCTGTATTCGGCGGCCGCCGCCGTGTCTCCCACGAGCATGGTGCGGCAGTCCGACGCTGCCCTGGCCCTGGGCCTCGTGGGCGTGCTGGGCCTCGGCTCTGCGGGCGCGTTCCTTGCACTGCGGTCAAGGCGGCCGTTACGGCAAACCTCCTGAGCCGCACGATGCCGGAGCCGGCCTTACTCGGGTGGCGCCAACCACGCGAGCAGTTCCATCAGGGAGCGGATCTCGTGGCCCTGAAAGTCCGGCTCCGGCTCGCCGGTGCGGTTCAGCCAGACGCCCAGCAGGCCGGCCGCCGTCGAGCCTTCAGCATCGAGCAGCCGGTTGTCCCCCACATAGAGGGTTTTGTCCGCGGAACTGCCGAGAAGCCGGACACCCTCCAGGTAGATGGCGGGGTCCGGCTTGGGCACGCCCACGGTGTCCGTCCCCACCAGGATTCCGATGCGTTCCAGTCCGGCGCTGTCCAGCTTAACCCGCTGGTAGTCGTGGACATTGTTGCTCACCGCACCGTAGGGAATGCCGGCCGCGTCCAGTGCGTCCAGGAGCGGGGCAACGTCCTCGAACGCCCTGACGTAGCTGGGCTGGAGGATCGAATAAGAACTGAGCCAGCGCCGGGACTCCTCGCCTTCGCCCAGTTCGACGCCGAAATGGCCCAGCGCCGCCCGGCCTCGGAGCAGCCGCTGCTCGTTGAACGTCAGTTCGCCGGCGAGGTAGCGGTCGTAGTAGTGCGTGGTTTCGTGGGTGAAGATCCTGCCGAATTTCTCCCACCCCGCCTGGTCCAGGCGGGGCAGGAGGTGTTCGCTGACATCGCGCAACGCCGTGGTCATGGCGTAGGCAAGGTCCACCAGCGTGTCGTCGATGTCGAACAGGACCCCGCTGACAGCACCCGGCGGCCGGCGGTGGAGCGCGCCGCCGGTTTTCGCGGCCGGGCGGGTCATCAGCCGCGGAAGGCGCGCAGGCGCGCCAGCGACGATTCCTTGCCCAGGATCACCATGGATTCGAACAGTGGCGGGGAGATCCGGCGCCCGGAAATCGCGGTGCGGACGGGTCCGAACGCCAGTCGCGGCTTGACGCCGAGGCCTTCCACGAGGGCTTCCTTCAGGGCCGTCTGGATGTTCTCGGCCGTCCAGTCGGCGACGGGCTCGAGGGCGGCCAGCGCGGCGTCCAGCACCTCGGCCAGGTTGGCCGGCAGGCCCTTGCGTGCGTCGTCCGCGATGTCGATGGCGTCGTCGCTCTTGAACAGGAAGGCGAGCATCTCGGGTGCCTCGCCCAGCAGGGAGATGCGCTCCTGGATCAGCGGCGCTGCCTCGGCGAGGATCTCCTCCTGCCGTGCCGTGAGGCTCTCGCCCACGAATCCGGCGGCGCGCAGGTACGGTACGAGGCGTGCCCGGAAATCCTCCGGCTCAAGCATGCGGATGTGGGTGCCGTTGATCGCCTCGGCCTTCTTGATGTCGAAGCGGGCCGGGTTGGCGAGGACGTTGTTGACGTCGAAGTGCTCGATGAGCTGCTCCACGGTGAAGATGTCCTCATCGGCGGACAGGCTCCAGCCGAGCAGGGACAGGTAGTTCAGCAGGCCTTCGGGGATAAAGCCGCGGTCCCGGAGCAGGAACAGGTTGGACTGGGGGTCGCGCTTGGAGAGCTTCTTGTTGCCCTCCCCCATGACGTACGGCAGGTGCCCGAAGACCGGCATGTAGCTGGCGACGCCGATGTCCATCAGGGCCCGGATCAGCACCACCTGGCGGGGCGTGGAGGAGAGCAGGTCTTCGCCGCGAAGCACGTGCGTGATCCCCATGAGGGCGTCATCCACCGGGTTGACCAGGGTGTAGAGCGGGGACCCGTCGGCGCGGACAATGACGTAATCCGGGATGCTGCCGGCCTTGAACGTGATGTCGCCGCGGACCATGTCCGTAAACGTGACGTCTTCGTCGGGCATGCGGACGCGCAGCACCGGCTGGCGACCGTCGGCCTTGAACGCGGCAAGCTGCTCCCCGGACAGCTCGCGGTCAAAGTTGTCGTAGCCGAGCTTGGGGTCGCGGCCGGCGGCGCGGTGACGGGCTTCGACTTCCTCCGGCGAGGAATAGCACTCGTAGGCGTAGCCGGCGTCGATCAGCTTGGCCACCACGTCCTTGTAGAGGTCCAGGCGCTGCGACTGGCGGTAGGGCTCGTGCGGGCCGCCAACTTCCACGCCTTCTTCCCAGGTGATGCCGAGCCACTTCAGGGCCTCCAGCAGCTGCTGGTAGCTCTCCTCCGAGTCGCGGGCAGCGTCCGTGTCCTCGATCCGGAACACGAAGGTGCCGTTGGTGTGCCGGGCGTGGGCCCAGTTGAAGAGGGCCGTACGGATCAGTCCCACGTGCGGGGTGCCCGTGGGCGACGGGCAAAACCGGACCCTGACCGGGGTGTCAGCGGTGACTTCACCGGTGGGGGCAGCAATCGGGGCGGAGCTGGAAACGGCGTCGGACGCGGAAGCAGTAGTCATAGTGGTACCAACATTACCAATCCCTGCCATCACTACCGGCCCGGAATGCCGCTGCGAAAACGGACAGCCGCACCGTGGAACCACGGTGCGGCTGTCCAAAATCGGTGCAGCTTCTTGTTAGCGGAGCTGTTAGCGCCGGACCACCGGGTTGGAGAGTCGCCCGATGCCCTCGATCTCGACCTCATACCGGTCGCCGGCCTTCACGAGGTCCACGCCGGCCGGCGTTCCCGTCATGATGACGTCGCCGGGCAGGAGCGTGAACGCGCTCGAAACGATGGAGACGAGTTCCCGGACGCCGCGGATCATCTGGTTGGTGCTGCCGTCCTGGCGGAGTTCCCCGTTGAGCCAGCCCTTGATGGACAGGTCTTCGGGGTCCAGTTCGGTTTCAATCCACGGGCCGAGCGGGGCCGAGGTGTCAAAGCCCTTGGCGCGGGCCCACTGCAGGTCGGTTTTCTGGACGTCGCGGGCGGTGAGGTCGTTGCCGCAGGTGTAGCCGAAGATGACGTCGTCCACGCGTTCTTCGGGAACGTCCTTGCAGATACGGCCGATCACGACGCAGAGCTCGGCCTCGTAGGAGACCTCGTCGGAGAACTCCGGCAGCACGATGGGATCGTTGGGGCCCACCACCGAGGTGTTCGGCTTCAGGAACAGGAGCGGCTGCTGCGGCACGTCGTTCCCGAGCTCGCGGGCGTGTTCGACGAAGTTCCGCCCCACCCCAATCACCTTGCTGCGCGGAATGATCGGTGCCAGCAGGCGGACGTCCTCCAGCTTGTGGCGGACGTGCGTGCGCTCCACACCGTTGAAGAAGGGGTCGCCGTTGATGACAGTGATTTCCTCACTGCCGGGCTGGCCTTCCACAATGCCGTAGAGGGGATCAGAATCGACTACAAACCGGGCAATACGCATGGTTCCAAGCCTACAGTCCCGGCCCGGCTCCCCTGCCGCACCGGGTCATGTCCGGTCACGGAGCGTGCGCAGGTATTCGAGCTGGGCCGCAACGGAGTTCTCGGCCGCCCTCCGCACTGAGGGATCGACGTCGGAATAGACAACGTTGGTGACCTCAGTAACGCCGGGGTCCCCGCCCAGGTCCGAGAGCGCGGCCCTGATCTGGGCCAGCCGGTCCAGCCGGTGGTCCCGGTAGGCGCGGACCACGGCATCGAGTGCCGGAAGGACCGGCCCGTGGGCCGGCAGGACGGTGGCTGGCCCGAGCAGTTCCAGCCGGTCAAGCGAGGACAGATAGTCGCTCAGCCTGCCGTCCGGGTGATCCAGGACGGTGGTGCCGCGGCCCAGGATGGTGTCGCCGGTCAGCACAGAGCCGGAAGCCCCGTCGAAGGGCAGATGGAAGCAGACGGAATCGGAGGTGTGTCCCGGGGTGGCAACCACCCTGATTTCGGTCCCGCCGGCCGCGATGGTTTCCCCCGGCAGCAGCGGTGCCCCCGCGAGGCAGTGCGCCGGATCGGCGGCACGGACCGGAGCGCCGGTGAGTTCGTGCAGCCGTGCCGCCCCCGCCGTGTGGTCCGCATGCCGGTGCGTGATCAGGATGAGCTCCACCGAACCGGTGCCGGCCAGCTCCTGAAGGTGCCGTTCGTCCGCCGGCCCCGGATCAGCTACGACGGCAGCCGGATGGCCGGGCTCTCCAATGACGTAGGAGTTGGTGCCGTCCAGGCTCATCGGCCCAGGGTTGGGGGCCAGGCGGTACCTGGTCAGCGGGCTGCTGGCGGCCAGGGCGGGCGTGGTGTCCGGATTCACACTTTTATTCTTGCATTTCCGCCAGCACAACTCCGCCAGCACGACGGAGGGTGGCCGGCTGGCCGCCGCAGCAGCTCCGCCGGCCACCCGCCGTCGAACTAGGAATGGACTGCTCAGGCCAGCCGGGTCAGCCAGCCGTGCGTGTCCTCGACGGTTCCGGTCTGGATGCCCAGCAGCTGCTCACGGATGGCCATGGTGGTCTCCCCCGCCTTCGCGTCCTCGGAGCCGATGAACTCGGTGCTGTCCTTGAGCACGCCAATGGGGGTGATGACAGCGGCAGTACCGCACGCGAAGACTTCGGCGATCTCGCCGGAGGCCACGCCGTCACGCCATTCATCCAGTGTGATCTTGCGTTCGGTGACCTCGCGGCCCATGTCCTTGGCCACCTGGATGATGGACATCCGGGTGATGCCCTCCAGGATGGTTCCGCTAAGCGCGGGCGTCACCAGGGAGCCGTCCTTCATCACGAAGAAGACGTTCATGCCGCCGAGCTCTTCCACGGCGTTGTCATTGAACTGGTCCAGGAAGAGAACCTGCTTGCAGCCGTGGGCCTCGGCTTCCTGCTGCGCAATCAGCGACGCAGCGTAGTTGCCGCCGCATTTCGCGGCGCCGGTTCCGCCGCGGCCGGCGCGGGCGTATTCGCGGGAGATCCAGATGGAGACAGGCTTTAGCTCGCCGCCGAAGTAGTTGCCAGCCGGGGACGCAATGACGCGGAAGGACACTTCACGGGCGGCACGGACACCAAGGAAGGCCTCAGTGGCGATCATGAACGGGCGCAGGTAAAGCGCTTCGCCGTCGCCGGAGGGAACCCATTCCTTGTCCGCGGACACGAGTTCGCGGATGGCGCCCAGGAAGTACTCTTCCGGGAGTTCGGGGAGGGCCAGGCGCCGGGCGGAGTTGTTCAGGCGTGCGGCGTTCGCTTCGGGGCGGAAGGTCCAGATGGAACCGTCGGCGTGGCGGTAGGCCTTGAGGCCCTCGAAGATCTCCTGGCCGTAGTGCAGGACTGCGGCTGAAGGGTCAAGGGAGATGGGACCGTATGCCTCGATGCGCGCGTCATGCCAGCCGCCCTTGCCGTCCTCGTCGACGCTGTAGTCGACGATCGCGGTGTGGTCGGTGAAATAGTTGCCGAAACCTGGGTTCGCCAGGATGGCTGCACGCTCTTCTGCAGACTTCGGGGTTGCCGAGGGCTGCTGGGTGAATTCGACGCCATGGGCAGTCTGAGTCATGGTTCCTCCACGGTCGGCTGCCTGGTGTGTGAACGTGGTTCAGCGTCGGACCACGGCAGCAATTGGTGATTCAGGTCAAGCTTACGCCTGCCGGCAGGGGCTAGACGGCCGCGGCGATGGCATCGCCAATGGCGCTTGTGCTCCGCGATTCGCCGTTGCGGGCTTCGACGTCGGCCACCACCGCGGACTCGATCCTGCGGGCCGCGGCCGAGTAGCCCAGGTGCTCCAGAAGAAGTGCGGCCGACAGAATGGCGGCAGTGGGGTCCGCCTTCTGCTGGCCCGCAATGTCCGGCGCCGAGCCGTGGACCGGCTCGAACATGGAGGGGGAAGTCCGGTCCATGTTGATGTTGCCCGAGGCTGCCAGTCCGATGCCGCCCGTCACTGCGGCGGCGAGGTCCGTGATGATATCCCCGAAGAGGTTGTCCGTGACGATCACGTCGAAGCGGGCCGGATCGGTGACCATGAAGATCGTGGCGGCGTCGATGTGCAGGTAGTCGTGCGTGACCTGCGGGAACTCCGCGGCCACAGCTTCGACCGTGCGCTTCCACAGGTGGCCCGCGTAGACGAGCACGTTGTGCTTGTGGACCAGGGTCAGCTTCTTGCGGGGCCGTTCGTTGGCGCGCCGGAACGCGTCGCGGACAACGCGCTCAACGCCGTGTGCGGTATTCAGCGATACTTCCGTGGCAACCTCGTGCCGCGTTCCTCCGCGCAGGGTGCCGCCGTTACCGACGTAGGGGCCCTCGGTTCCTTCGCGGACCACAACGAAATCGATGTTTCCCGGGTTGGCCAGCGGGCTGCCCACGCCGCCGAAGAGACGGGAGGGCCGCAGGTTGACGAAGTGGTCGAGGCTGAAGCGCAACTTGAGGAGCATCTCGCGCTCGATGATTCCGGACGGAATGCGTGTGTCACCCGGCGCCGCACCGACAGCCCCGAAGAGGATGGCGTCGCGGGTCCTCAAGTCTTCGAGGACTGCGTCGGGGAGCGTCTCGCCCGTCTCCAGCCAGTGCTGGGCACCCAGCTTGTAGTGGTGCTGTTCAAGGGTCACGCCTTCGGCGGCGACAACCTTCTCCAGGACCTTCAGGGCTTCTGCGATGACCTCGGGGCCAATGCCGTCGCCCGGGATGACAGCAAGATTGATGGTGGATGCGCTCATGTTTTTCAGAGTAGCCAAATGATCCACATTCTGGTCAAACTGTCTCATTATTCGAACGCGGGATCGACGCTCCCGCATGTCCTGCCTTAAAACCCGAGACGCCCCTGTACGTCCATTTCGGACGTACGGGGGCGTCGGCGGCTATGGTGCAGGACCGGCGGGAGCTCCGGGTCCTACGCTTCGGCGGGTTCCTCGTACTTCGGGAAAACCGGAGCGGGTGCCGGGAGCTCAGTCCCCGCCACAATCGGCGTCGGGATCGCAGCGAACTGGCGCGCCGCACCCTCCGGCTGGCCCAGTGTCCCCAGCAGGGCGGCAGTCGCCGTCGGCATCACCGGCTGCGCAAGGATGGCCACGATGCGCAGGACCTCGAGGGTCACGTACAGCACCGTCTGCATGCGTTCGACGTCGGACTTCCGCAGGACCCAGGGGGCCTGCTCGGCGAAGTACGCGTTGGTGTCCCCCAGCACGCCCCAGATCGCTTCGAGGGCCCGGCTGAACTCCTGCTTGTCGAAGGCGGCACGCGCCTGCTCCAGGAGGGCGTTCGCCTGGGCCAGGATGGCCGTGTCCTCCGGCGTGAACGCCCCGGGAACAGGAACGCGGCCTTCGCAGTTCTTCGCCACCATGGACAGCGAACGCTGGGCGAGGTTGCCGAAATTGTTGGCCAGGTCCGAGTTCATCCGGCCCACAATGGCTTCGTGGTTGTAGCTGCCGTCGGCGCCGAAGGGAACCTCGCGCAGGAAGAAGAACCGGACCTGATCGAGGCCGTACTGGGCCACGAAGTCGGCCGGTGCCACCACGTTGCCCAGAGACTTGGACATCTTGACGCCGTTGTTCTGCAGGAAGCCGTGGATCATGACCCGCTTGGGCAGCTCGAGGCCGGCGCTCATCAGGAACGCCGGCCAGTAAATCGCGTGGAAGCGCGAGATGTCCTTGCCGATCACGTGCACGTCGGCCGGCCAGTACTTCTTGAACGATTCCGACTCGACGTCGGGGTAGCCGGCACCGGTGAGATAGTTCGTCAGGGCGTCGACCCACACGTACATGACGTGCTTTTCGTCCCCGGGGACGGGCACGCCCCAGTCGAACGTGGTGCGGCTGATGGACAGGTCTTCGAGGCCGCGCCGGACGAAGCTGATGACCTCGTTGAAGCGGGACTGCGGGGCGCCGAATTCAGGCTGTGCCTCGTACAGCGCCAGCAGCTTGTCCTGGTAGGCGGACAGCCGGAAGAAGTAGCTTTCCTCGGCGGTCCAGGTCACCGGGGTGTCGGTCTCCTTGGTGTAGCGGGCGCCGTCCTCCTTGACCACGGTGTCGTCTTCCACGTAATAGGCCTCGTCGCGGACGGAGTACCAGCCCTCGTACTTGGAGAGGTAGATGTCGCCGTTGGCTTCCATCCGGCGCCAGATTTCCTGGCACGCGGCGTAGTGGTCCTGGTCCGTGGTGCGGATGAAGCGGTCGTGGGAAATGCCCAGGTCCTGCTCCATCTGCTTGAAGGCCGCGGAGTTCCGGTCCGCCAGTTCCTTGGCCGTCAGGCCTTCCTTCTCCGCCGACTGCTGCATCTTCAGCCCGTGCTCATCAGTGCCGGTCATGAAGAAAACATCGTGCCCGTCCAGCCGCTTGAACCGCGCCATGGCATCGGTGGCAATGACCTCGTAGGCGTGGCCGATGTGCGGAACGCCGTTGGGGTAGCTGATGGCCGTGGTGATGTAGAAGGGGCGCTTTTCTGAAGAAGTCACGGGCGGGAAATTACCTTTGGTACGGAGGGATGAAGCTAGATCAGTTCGGTCAGGGTATCGCTCAGCCGGACCAGTTCGTGGTCATGTGACGCCACCAGGACTGCAATGCCGTCGTTGGTCGTGTCCTTGAGGATGCTGATGATGCGGTTGGCCGAGGCCCGGTCAAGGCTCGCGGTGGGCTCGTCAACCACCAGGACGCGCGTGCCGAGGATCAGGGCGCGGGCGATGGCGACGCGCTGCCGCTCGCCGCCGGACAGCTGGGCGGGGCGGTGCCGCATCCGCCGGCCGAGGCCCACGAGGTCCAGCAGGTCCTTGGCCATGTCGCGGCGCTGGTCCACTTCGCCGTCCGGGACGGCGGGCAGAAGGACATTCTCCAGGGCGCTCATGCCGTCGATCAGTGCCCCGCCCTGGTCAACGTAGCCGATCAGGGCACGGCGCCGGTCCGCGATCTCGTCGTCGCCCATGCTTTCGAGGGACTCGCCCTCCCACAGCACCCGGCCCGACGTCGGCAGGGTAAGGCCCGCACCCACGGTCAGGATGCTGGTCTTGCCTGAGCCGCTGCGGCCGGCAACGCAGTGCATCTCGCCTGCGTGGAGGGTCAGGTCGAAGCCCTCCACCACGCTCACGGCTTCGGCTCCGCCTTTTCCGCCGCCATAGCGGATGGTGATGTTGCTCAGCTCGAGCGGGGTACCGTGATCGGCGGCCTTGACGAGGGTGTTGGCGCGCGTCTGGAGCGAGCCCCCGCCGTCGTTGTTCCCGCGCTCCCGGCGAGGGTTCAGGTCGTTAGTCATTGGACCACTTTCGTTGCAATAGGAATCCAGCAAAGTACAGCCACGAGCCCGGCCACGGCGGCCCAGAGTGCGGCATAGGGGGCAAGGAGAAGTCCGACGCCGAGGGCGCCGAGCACGCCCAGGGGAACCGCGACCGCTCCCACCAGGGCATTTTCGAAGAACCGGACCTGGCCCAGCATGTCGGGGTTCCAGCCCATGGCCTGCAGCGTTCCGAGGTACTGGCGCTTGGCCTGCAGCTCGAAGCGGCCCGTGACCAGCGTCAGCACAAGCCCGACCGCCACTCCGGAGAGTCCCAGCACGAGGCTTGGCAGGGCCACGCTGGCGGCGGCCAGGCCGCTGAGCGCGCTGGCCCCGGCGGCCCGCGGGATGTCGATCAGCAGGGAGACCAGGCCGCCCACCGCGGCACCGAATACGCCGACCGCAACGGCCAGGGAAATCGCGTTGAACCGGTTGGTGCTTAGCTGCCGGTTGGCGAAGGTCAGCGGCGAATCGACGGCGATGAGCCGCTCGTCATGCTGCGGTTCCTGGTCAATTTCCTCGCGGTGGCGCAGCATCTGGGCGGCGACGAAGGCCGCGGCCAGATACAGGACCAGCACGGACGCCGAGACAAGCACCGTGGCCACGTTCCAGCTGAGCAGGCTCAGGACGACGCCGGCGACAGCCAGCAGCCCGGCGCCCACGGCGAATTCCTCCAGCACCCACGAGCGGATGCGCCGCTGGGTCCAGCCCATGGCGCGCAGGGTTCCCGCCTCGCGGCGCCGTTGCCGGATGTAGCTCACGGTCGATGCGCCGGTGAGCAGCGCCGCACCGCAGAGGGTCAGGAAGAGCAGCGTGAGGTTCGTTGCGGTCAGCGAGCTGGACACGGCGTCGGCGGCATCCTGCCTGACCCACGACTGCTGGACGGTGCCCAGCGCAGACTCCTTGCCGGCGTCGTCCTTGGAGTAACCCGGAACGAGGATGTTGGCGTCCTCGCGTGCGGAACCGGCCACAACCGTGGCCTCCAGGCCCATGTCCCGGATCTGGTTGGCGAGCTTCTCCACGTCCGGCTGCGCCTGCTTCCAGCTGCCGGAGGCGCTGGCACGGACGCGCACGGCGTCAATGACCGAGGCGTTCTTCTCGTAGCCGCGGGCAGCGGCCAGGCCGTAGTAGTCCGTGATGGCCCCGGCGGACTGGCTCACCAGTCCGGTGGCGCTGAGGGACGGCTTGAGTGCGGCGTCCGGGACGTCCTTGCCTTGGGCATCCTTGGTCAGGGTCATCGGCGTCGGGTCGTAGCCGCCCAGCGGAAGCCGGTTGACGTCCCCGGCCGCTGCCTGCACGGCCGCGGGATCGAACGTGCCGTAGACCATGGCGAGGGGCGTCGCCAGCTTCTTGCCCGTTCCGAGGTTTTCCCGGTAGGAGCGCTCGTCCACAGGGTTGCGCTGCGTCTGGTCAACGGGTTCCCCGCCGGCCGTCTTCTCCGGAAGGCGGTTGACGGTGACCCATTCACCGGGGGTCGCGGTCTTCTCCGTGGCGCCGTTGCCCGCAGTGGAGCCGTCGGTGTACTTGGGCGCGGAGGCGAAGTTGGTGCTCCAGGTTGCGGGACTGTAGAGCCCGCGGCTGAAGTTCGCGGAGTTGCCGAGCAGCTTGGAATAGTCCGTGGAACCGGGCCACGACAGCGCGAAGGGCGACTTGGACACGAACGGAAGGTAGTCCTTGTCCAGCGAGCGGTCCGCGGTCCCGACCTCCTTGACCACGTTCCCCGAGTCATCGATTTCCTCGATCTTCACGGAGTACTTCAGGTCAAGGGACGTGCCGGAGCGGACAATCAGCGGAATGGCCTTGGAATCTTCGGTCAGCTCGCCGCTGCGCTTCGCCTGCTGGTACTGGGTCATGAGGGGCGCCCAGTATTTGAGCTTGACGCCCAAAAAGTCGGGTCCCTCTTCGAGTTCCTGCATGCCGATCCCGTTGGTGAACAGGCTCTCGAAGTGGCGGCCAATCGCCGCGGCGCTGCGGGCATCCGCCGGCGGCGCCTTCTCCAGCGGGGCAAGGAAGTCGCCGGAGCTCCCGAGGAGGGCGCGCTCGGAGACGGGGTCGACGGCGACCACGGACTCCGTGACTTCCGGCGCCATGGGCAGGGAAACGGAAAGATTGAAGAGGTTGTGCTCGGAGCCTCCGGCGGGTGCCGGAAATTTGATGCCCGTTTCCCCGTCGGGGCCGGCGATGCGGATGCTCTTGCCGCCGTCGACCTGTTCCTCCACGAGCCGGGCCTTGCCGAGTGTACCTTCGGCCGTCGACTTGAAAAGGGTCTTTTCGGAGGCGCCGTCGGAAGTCGTGGCGCTGGCCGTCAGGCGGTACTTCTTGGCGGTATCGCTCAGCACGGACTGCGCGGCGGGCCACTTGCTGGGGTCGGTGCCGCCGGGCTGGCCGGTCGTCGCAGTGCCGACGAGGCCTGCGTTGAAGCCGAGGTAGTCCATGGCTTCGAGCCGCGGGGCTTCCAGGTTCTGCGTGACACGGGACACCAGGCTGATGGGCGCGGCCACCGAAGTGCCGGTCAGGTCCCGGATGCCCTGAAGCTGGTCAAAACTGATCCCGCCCTGGCCGGTGGCGATGTCCGGCTGCACCAGGGCACCGCCGGACCCTGCCTTGGCCTGGACCAGGATGTCATAGAGCCCGCGCGAGTTCTCGTCCACGGTCCGGTTCAGCGCTGCCTGCGACTGGTTCTGGACGAGGACGGACAGGCACATGGCGACGATCAAAATGGCAGCGGTCAGCAGCAGCACTTTGCTTCTGATGAACCTCTGGACGGCGTTCATTGAGCTCCCTGAAACCTGGATTGCGTGCGCACGCCACGATCACCGGTGGATGTGGGGTTGTCCCTTGCGGGCGTGCAAAAAGTGTGGCCGGCCTGCCGGCAAGATCCTGAAATTCGGACCTAGCCATTGTACGCAGACCGGCCAATCATACTTGTCCAAGGTGTCCTCCAAGCCACGCGGAGTTCACCTTGGCGAAGGACCCTTAGTCTTCGAGGTCCACTTCACGCACCATTTCGGCGCCGATGCCGGCCTTGATGGCGTCGAGCACCTGCTGCGGAACGGAGGTGTCGATGGTGAGCAGTGCGAGCACCTGGCCGCCCTCAGCCTGCCGTGCCACCTGCATCCCGCCGATGTTGATGTTGTTCATGCCGAGGATGTGGCCGATGGTGCCGATGACACCCGGCCGGTCCGCATAGGAAACCACCACGAGGTGCTCGCTGATGGGGATTTCAACGTCGTAGCCGTTGACGCCGACCAGCTTCTGGACCTGCTTGGGGCCGGTCAAGGTGCCGGCCACGGAGATCTGCGAGCCGTCGCTCAGGGCGCCGCGCAGGGTAAGGACGTTGCGGTAGTCCTCGGCCTCGGGTGTGGTGATCAGGCGGGTGTTGATGCCGCGCTGCTCGGCGATCACGGGGGCGTTGACGTACGAGACCTGCTCGGTGACGACGTCGGCGAAGATGCCCTTCAGGGCAGCCAGCTCCAAAACCTTGACGTCGAGGGAGGCGATTTCGCCGGCCACCTCAACGTCGATCTGGGTCAGGGAGGCGTGGGTCAGGGCGGTGAAGATCCGGCCCAGCTTCTCGATCAGCGGGATGCCCGGGCGGACGTCGGGGGCGATCACGCCGCCGGCAACGTTCACAGCGTCCGGGACCAGTTCTCCGGCCAGTGCGAGCCGGACGGACTTGGCCACGGACACGCCGGCCTTTTCCTGGGCCTCGTCGGTGGAGGCGCCCAGGTGCGGCGTCACCACGACGTTGTCCAGCTTGAAGAAGGGCAGGTCCGTGCTGGGCTCCTGGACGAAGACGTCCACGGCGGCGCCGGCGATCTGGCCGTCCTGAAGCGCCGTGTAGAGGGCCTCCTCGTCAACGAGGCCGCCACGGGCAACGTTGATGACGTAGGCGCTGGACTTCATCTTGGTGAAGGCGTCAGCACCGAGCATGCCAACCGTTTCCGGCGTCTTGGGCATGTGGATGGTGACGAAGTCCGAATGGGCCAGCAGCTCGTCCAGGCTCAGGAGCTTCACGCCGAGCTGTGCGGCCCGGGCGGAGGTGATGTAGGGATCGTAGGCCAGGATCTCGGTGTCGAAGCCCTGCAGGCGGGCGGCCACGAGGGCGCCGATGCGGCCCAGGCCGATGATGCCGACCTTCTTCTCGAACAGCTCGATGCCCGTGTACTTGGAGCGCTTCCATTCGCCGTCCTTGAGTGCGGCACTGGCCTGCGGGATGTGGCGGGCCAGGCTCAGGATGTGGCCCACGGTGAGTTCGGCGGCGGAGACAATGTTCGACGTCGGGGCGTTGACCACCATGACGCCGGCCTGCGTGGCGGCCTTGATGTCAACGTTGTCCAGGCCGACGCCGGCGCGTGCGATCACCTTCAGGTTCTTGGCCGCGGCGATTGCTTCGGCATCCACCTTGGTGGCGGACCGGACCAGGATGGCGTCCACATCCACAATGGCAGAGAGCAGCTGGGATCGGTCTGCGCCGTCGGTCTGGCGGATTTCGAAGTCCGGGCCAAGGGCCTCGACTGTGGCGGGCGAAAGTTCTTCGGCGAGCAGTACTACGGGTTTTGACACGGCTGATCCTCTGCGTTGCAGTCCTGGGGATGAATCAAGTCTAGGCTGACGGAAAGGCCGGGCTCACATTGTTAAGTGTGAACCCGGCCTCACTGTCGCACTCTGAATGGCGCCTAAGCGGCAGCCTTAGCGGGCTGCAGAGCCTTCAACGTAGTCCTGGTCCTGCTGCTGCCAGGAGAACAGGGAGCGCAGCTCGCGGCCAACAGCCTCGATCGGGTGCGCCTCTGCCTTGGCACGCAGTTCCTTGAATTCGGCCCCGCCGTTGTCCTGGTCCTCAATGAAGCGCTTGGCGAAGGCACCGTTCTGGATGTCGGCGAGGACAGCCTTCATGTTTTCCTTCACCTCGGGGGTGATGACGCGCGGGCCGGAGACGTAGTCGCCGTACTCTGCGGTATCGGAAACGCTCCAGCGCTGCTTGGCGATGCCGCCTTCCCACATGAGGTCAACGATGAGTTTCAGCTCGTGAAGCACCTCGAAGTAGGCGATCTGCGGCTGGTAGCCGGCCTCGGTCAGGGTCTCGAAGCCGTACTGGACCAGCTGGGACACGCCGCCGCACAGGACGGACTGCTCGCCGAAGAGGTCCGTTTCGGTCTCTTCGGTGAAGGTGGTCTTGATGACACCGGCGCGGGTGCCGCCGATTGCCTTGGCGTAGGACTTGGCGAGTTCCCAAGCGGAACCGGAAGCGTCCTGCTCCACGGCGATGATGTCCGGGATACCGCGGCCTGCCTCGAACTCGCGGCGTACCGTGTGGCCCGGAGCCTTCGGGGCGATCAGGATGACGTCAACGCCCTCCGGAGCCTGGATGTAGCCGAAGCGGATGTTGAAGCCGTGGGCGAAGGCCAGTGCCTTGCCGGGGGTCAGCTTGTCCTTGATGGAGTCGTTGTAGATCGAGCGCTGGTGCTGGTCCGGTGCCAGGATCATGATGACGTCGGCCCATTCGGCGGCGTCGGCAACGTTCTTGACCGTGAAGCCTGCTTCCTCGGCCTTGGCGATCGACTTCGAGCCCTCTTTGAGGGCGATGGCAACCTCGACGCCGGAATCGCGCAGGTTCAGTGCGTGGGCGTGGCCCTGGGAGCCGTAGCCGACAATGGCAACCTTGCGACCCTGGATGATCGACAGGTCGGCGTCGTCGTCGTAGAACATTTCAGTCACTGGGGTGTCTCCTTTGAGTGGATTCTTTGTAGATGGTTGTCTGTGGTGCGGTATTGCCTGGGCGTTGCAATGCGGGAAAGGCTGTGCCTTAGGCGCTGCGCAAAGCCCTGTCACTCATGGAGCGGGATCCCCGTCCAACGGCCAAGGTGCCGGACTGCACAATTTCGCGGATGCCGAAGGGCTCCAGCACTGAAAGCAGCGCCGTGAGCTTTTCGGGGTGGCCGGTTGCTTCAATGACCACGGAGTCGGTGGAGACGTCAACCACTGAAGCGCGGAACAGGTCTGCAGCCTGGGTCACCTGCAGACGAGTTGCGGCATCCGCACGCACCTTGACCAGGATGTGGTCGCGCTGTACGGAAGATTCGGAAGTCAGTTCAACAATCTTGATCACGTTGACCAGCTTGTTCAACTGCTTGGTGACCTGTTCGATCAGGTCACCGTCGGCGTCGACGACGACGGTCATCCGGGACATGCCCGGGACTTCCGTCGGGCCGACGGCCAGGGAATTGATGTTGAAGGCCCGGCGCGCGAAGAGGCTCGCGACTCGGGTCAGCACACCGGGTTTGTCTTCGACCAGAACGGACAGCGTGTGGCGGGTCATGATCAGTCCTCCTCTTCCCATTCCGGGGTCATGTTGCGGGCAACCTGGATCTGGTCGTTGCTGACCCCGGCGGGCACCATCGGCCACACCATGGAGTTGGGGCTGACAACGAAGTCAATGACCACGGGGCGGTCGTTGATTTCCAGTGCCTTCTGGATGGTGGCGTCGATGTCCTCATCGCGTTCGCAGCGGAAGGAGGCGCAGCCGTAGGCCTCGCCCAGCTTGACGAAGTCCGGGATGCGGACGGTGTCGTGGCCGGTGTTCAGGTCGGTGTTCGAGTAGCGCCCTTCGTAGAAGAGCGTCTGCCACTGCCGCACCATGCCCAGCGAGGAGTTGTTGATAACGGCAACCTTGATGGGAATCTTGTTGATGGCGCAGGTGGCCAGTTCCTGGTTGGTCATCTGGAAGCAGCCGTCGCCGTCGATGGCCCAGACCACGCGGTCCGGCTCCCCCACCTTGGCGCCCATTGCGGCCGGAACGGCGTAGCCCATGGTGCCGGCGCCGCCGGAGTTCAGCCAGGCGTGAGGACGCTCGTACTTGATGAACTGCGCGGCCCACATCTGGTGCTGGCCCACCCCGGCAACGTAGATGCCCTCGGGGCCGGTGAGGGCGCCGATGCGCTCGATGACACGCTGCGGTGCGCTGAGTCCGTCTTCGGGCTCGGTCCATCCCAGCGGATAGGTGTCCTTGAGGTTGTTCAGGAAGGCCCACCAGCTGGTCAGGTCCGGCGTGCCCGCGGCCGTGAACTGGGTACGCACGGCTTCGGTCAGTTCCGGAATGATTTCCTTGACCGATCCGACGATCGGGACGTCCGCCGTGCGGTTCTTGGAAATCTCGGCGGGGTCGATGTCGGCGTGGATCACCTTGGCGTTGGGCGCGAACGTCTTCAGGATGCCGGTGACGCGGTCATCAAACCGGGCTCCCAGCGTGATGAGGAGGTCCGACTGCTGCAGCGCCGTCACCGCGGACACCGTGCCGTGCATGCCGGGCATGCCGACGTGCTGCGGGTGCGAGTCCGGGAAGACGCCGCGGGCCATCAGCGTGGTCACCACGGGCGCACCGGTCACTTCCGCCAGCTCACGGAGCTCGGCCGCGGCGTGGGCCTTGACCACACCGCCGCCGACGTACAGCACGGGCTTGCTGGCGGCGGCGATCAGCTTGGCGGCCTCCCGGACCTGCTTGTTGTGGCCGCGGACCACGGGCCGGTAGCCGGGCAGGTCGATCTTCGGCGGCCAGGAGAACGTCATCTGTCCCTGCTGGGCGTCCTTGGCAACATCAACAAGGACAGGACCCGGACGGCCCGTCGAGGCGAGGTGGAATGCCTCGGCCATGACGTGCGGGATGTCGTTGGGGTCCGTCACCAGGAACGAGTGCTTGGTGATGGGCATGGTGATGCCCACGATGTCGGCTTCCTGAAAGGCGTCGGTGCCGATCACTCCGCTGGAGACCTGGCCGGTGATGGCCACGAGCGGAACGGAGTCCATGTGCGCATCCATGATGGCGGTGACGAGGTTGGTGGCACCGGGGCCCGAGGTGGCGATACAGACGCCCACCCGCCCGGTAACCATGGCGTAGCCTTGCGCGGCGTGGCCGGCTCCCTGCTCGTGACGGACCAGAACGTGGTTCATTTTGGAGGCCATCAGAGGGTCATAGGTGGGCAGGATCGCGCCACCGGGCAAACCGAAAATATCGTCGACGCCGAGTTCTTCGAGCGAACGGACAATTGCTTGCGAGCCGGTCATCACCGTCGGGGGTACGACGTTGTTCGGCCCAAGTACGGGAGAGGCGGTTGCAGCAGTGTCGACGCCGACGGCGGTTTCAGCCGTCCGGTCGGCGCGTTCCGGAGCCTTGGGGGCTCCAGCGGACTTAGTAGCCATCAGCGAGGGGCTGATCGGCGATCCTTTGCTCATCGGACTCTTCCTTAGTGGATCTTGGATTGGGCGGTGCTGGGTGAAGCTGAACGTGCTGCCACGCTGGAAAATAAAAAAACCCCTCAGCCTGGCGGCTCTTCGAGGGGTTGCGCGTGACGGTTCGTTACCAGTCGGGCTATTGAGCCACGCGCTTGGTAAGGACGACGACGGCGCCGGCGGTAACGAATGCGATCATGCGTTCAGTTTTCCCTCTTGGTCAGATGCGTGTCAACGAGCACGGCCCGCGTCTCACCATATGGACTTCATTGTCCACGAATCGGATAATGCCGTTCACCCAACTGAGTAGCAGCAGGTGTCGCTATGACGGCTCAAAACGACGCCTGCTGCTACCTAGTTGGGCTGGCCGGAACCGATTAACCGCAGTATGCGCCAGTGGAGGCGCTGTGCACCAGCTTGGCGTACTTGGCCAGCACGCCCTTGGTGAACTTGGCCGGCAGCGGCTCCCAGCCGATCTTGCGGGACTCGAGCTCGGCGTCGTCGACCAGGAGGTCGAAGGTGCGGGCCGCAATGTCCACGCGGATGCGGTCACCGTCCTTGACGAAGGCGATGGGGCCGCCGTCGACGGCCTCGGGAGCAACGTGGCCGATGCACAGCCCGGTGGTTCCGCCGGAGAAGCGCCCGTCGGTGAGCAGGAGGACGTCCTTGCCCAGGCCGGCGCCCTTGATGGCACCGGTGATCGCGAGCATCTCCCGCATGCCCGGGCCGCCCTTGGGTCCTTCGTAGCGGATGACTACGACGTCGCCGGCCTTGATCTCGCCGTTGTCCAGTGCGTCCAGGGCGCCCTGTTCGCGCTCGAAGACGCGTGCGGTGCCCTCGAAGACGTCGGCATCGAAACCGGCGCTCTTCACGACGGCGCCTTCCGGAGCCATCGAACCATGCAGGATGGTGATGCCGCCGGTCTTGTGGATCGGGTTGTCCAGGGCGCGGAGGATCTTGCCGTCCAGATCCGGCGGGTTGATCGCCGCGAGGTTCTCGGCAACCGTCTTGCCGGTGACGGTAAGGCAGTCGCCGTGCAGCAGACCGGCGTCGAGCAGTGCGCGCATGATGACCGGAACGCCGCCGATCTTGTCGACGTCGGTCATCACGTAGCGGCCGAACGGCTTCAGGTCGCCGAGGTGCGGGATCCTGTCGCCGATGCGGTTGAAGTCATCGAGCGTCAGCTCAACTTCGGCTTCGCGGGCGATCGCGAGCAGGTGCAGCACGGCGTTGGTGGAGCCGCCGAATGCCATGGTCACGGCGATGGCGTTCTCGAACGCCTTCTTGGTCATGATGTCGCGGGCAGTGATGCCGAGGCGCAGCAGGTTGACCACCGCTTCGCCGGACTTGCGGGCGAACTCGTCGCGGCGGCGGTCTGCCGACGGCGGGGCGGCCGAGCCGGGCAGGGACATGCCCAGCGCCTCGCCGATGCAGGCCATGGTGTTGGCCGTGTACATGCCGCCGCAGGCGCCTTCGCCGGGGCAGATGGCCTTTTCGATGCGGGTCAGGTCTTCGAGGCTCATCTTGCCGGCGGCGCAGGCGCCCACGGCTTCGAAGGCGTCGATGAGGGTGACTTCCTTCTCGGAGCCGTCCTCGAGCTTGACCCAGCCGGGCATGATGGAGCCGGCGTAGAGGAACACGCTCGCGAGGTCCAGGCGCGCGGCCGCCATCAGCATGCCGGGCAGGGACTTGTCGCAGCCGGCCAGGAGCACGGAGCCGTCGATGCGCTCGGCCTGCATCACGGTCTCGACGGAGTCTGCAATGACTTCACGCGAGACCAGGGAGAAGTGCATGCCCTCGTGGCCCATGGAGATACCGTCGGAGACGGAAATGGTGCCGAACTGCATCGGGAATCCGCCGCCGGCGTGGACGCCTTCCTTGGCGCCCTGTGCCAGCCGGTTCAGGGAAAGGTTGCAGGGGGTGATTTCGTTCCAGGAGCTCGCGACGCCGATCTGCGGCTTGGCGAAGTCGTCATCACCCATGCCGACGGCCCTGAACATCCCGCGTGCCGGAGCCGCATGGATGCCGTCTGTGACAACCCGGCTCCGGGGTTTGATGTCAGGCTTGTTGTCGGTTGCGATCTGGGTGTCCTCACTCATGGGTCAAAGTCTATGACTCCGGCGAGGGGGCCAACGACAGGGACCGGCCCGTTAAGCGGAAATCCACGAATATTTCGATCAGATAGTGGACTCTTGTCTCATATAGTGGACGGAGGCTCGGGATTGCCTCGTTTTCGTGGCCGGGATCACTTCCGTTCCAGGCTGTCCGTCAGGCATCTGGCCTCCTCGGTCAGCATGCCCAGGACCTGCTGGATGGTGGACCGCGCCGCCACCTCCGGCCGTGCGAGCGCCACGATACTGCGGCGCGCAGTTACTCCGGTCAGCGGGCGGAGGACGAAGCCGTGCCCCTGGTTTCCGAGTGAGGTGTAGCGCGGGAGCAGCGAGAGCCCGTGACCCGAACTGACGAGGGCCTCCAGCACACGCAGATCGGCGAAGAGCTGGGCGCGTACGGCGGTGGCGCCCGCCTGTGCCTCGATCTGCTGCAGGACGGTGTCGAAGGGGAACCCTTCGGGGACTCCCATCCAGGGAAAGCCGACAACGTCCCGGGCCGTCAGGCTCGCCTTGGCGGCCAGGACATGACCGGCCGGAACAGCCACGTCCAGCGGCTCGTTCAGCAGCGGCACCACCACCAGCCCGCGCCGCCCGAAGACATCGGGCCCGTCGACGCTGTGGGCCAGGACGATGTCATAGTCCGCGGCGAGGCCGGCGAAGCCCGCCACCATGGGATCCTCCAGGTGCGCCTCGAAGTGCAGCCCGTCAATGGCTTTCACGCGGTGCAGCAGCCCGGGCAGCAGCATTTCGGCGGCACTCGGGAAGAAAGCGGCCTTGACCTGGGTCTGCCAGCCCCGCCGGTACGTATCAACCGTCGCCTCGGCACGCGCCATCGCGACGGCGACTTCCGCCGCCGCGCGCGCCATTGCCGCGCCGGCCTCCGTGAGCCTCACGCCCCGGCCGGACTTCTCCACCAGCACGACACCCAGTTCGTCCTGCAGGGTCTTCAGCTGTTGCGAAACGGCGGACGGTGTGACGCCCAGCGCCTCGGCCGTGGCACCCACCGATCCGCGGTCGGCCAATTCCCTGAGTATGCGGAGCCGCTTGAAGTCCATGAAGCGAGGCTACGTCACGGAGGGAGGACTCTTGAATGCTGCTTATCCATGCCGACCGGCGGGCGCCAGGGCATTGACAAACCTAGACAGTGGTATTGACAGCGACGTACCGTCAAGCAACGGCAACCTCGCCTCGTGGACAGAAGGGCTTTGCTATGGAGTGGATCATCTGGGTCATCATCATCGTATTGATCATCGCCGTCGTCTGGTGGCTGCTGAACCGCAATTCGGGCAAGACGGCGGCAGCCCAGGATTCGGCCCGCACTGACCAGGTGACTTCCCCGGCTTCCACCGGCACCCAGGCTGACGTGACGGCTTCCGTACGCCCGCAGCCCGGCGGTGCCGCCGAGTCCGCCGCCGCAGCGTCGGCTGCCGCGGCCACCACCGGCATAGCCGCCGGCTCCGGCCGCGCGACTGAGCCGGACGCCGGCACCGCAGCGGCCGAAGCACCGGCACGGCAGGGTTCCCCCGTGGCATCCCAGACCGAGCCTGAGGACCTTGAGCCGGACATCGAATCGTGGGACGCCGCCACTCCGCGCCCCTCGGCAGACGAACCGGACGCCGGTGCGTCCGGTTCTGCTACGGCAGGACAGGCACCCGCCGCTGCGGCAGCTGACGCATGGGACAGCCCGTCCCCGGCTGCCGGCCACTCCCCCGGCGGCGACGTCGATGATTGGGATGATGACGAGGACAAAGCCGAATGGGATGCCCAGTGGTCCGACGCCGGGAGCGCACCGGACGCGGCGACGGGAGCCGGCGGCTCTGCGGCGGCAACGACGCGGCCAACCAGCGGGACGACAGCGGCAGCGGCCGAATCCAGCACGGCCGCCCGGCCCGCCTCGCCGGTGCACCACGCCGAGTACACGGAACCGCACTCCCCCACGCTGCCGGGGGCCGAATCGGCTGCGGCCGAGGCGTTCGACGCGGAGGCGGAAACCCAGCAGCGGATGGCTTCTTCCGCCGCCACGGAGGCCGCAGCGAGCCATGCGGCCGAGCCGTCCGGCCACGCGGCCGAGGATACAGGCGGCGCCCCGGGCCTGGATCAGGAGCCGGCCCTCGGCACGGAGCGGGTCCCGGGCGGGGAACCGGGCCGGCCCTACGGCGAAGGATCGGCCGCACCATCGGCGGACGGCAGCGTTCCGGAGGGCTACGTCGTCAAGGGCGACGTCGGCTCGATGACTTACTACGACGAAGACAGTTCCGGTTATGAGGATGCCAGGGCGGAAGTGTGGTTCCTGACTGCGGCACATGCCGAAGCTGCCGGCTTCCGGGCACCGCGCCGGTCGCGGCGCTAACGACGCGGCGCTGACTTAGCGCGGCTAACGACTGACGGAGGTGCCGTGGTGGCCAGACGGACAGCGACGACGGTCACCACCAACACGGCGGAGTAAGAGTGACAGCGGCAGGAGCGAGAAGGACCGAAGGCGGCCGGGGCGGCGCCCGGAGTGCCGCCGCGCCGGGCGGCCGGGCGCCCGTCGTCCGGCGCCCGGCTCCGTCCAGGCGAGCCGCCGCCACAGCGTTGGCAGTGGCATCGGCGCTCCTGCTGGCGGGCTGCACGGGTGACGGCGGCGGAGCACCGACAGCCAGCAACCCCGGCGCGCCGGCTTCAACCACCCCGGGCAGCGGGACCGGCCCGGGCGGGAGCGCATCAGCCAGCCCCGGCGCGGCCACCTCCAGCGCACCGGCGGCACCGGTGGCACCGGTGGTCCGGAGCAGGATTGACGGCCTGCAACTGCCCTGGTCAATGGTGTTCCTGCCCGACGGGACCGCCGTGATATCGGAACGGGACTCCGCCTTGCTCAAGTCCGTGAAAGGCGGCGAAATCCGCACCGTCGGCAAGGTCCCGGACGTAGTTCCCGGCGGCGAGGGCGGCTTGTTGGGCCTCGCTTTGTCGCCGGACTTCGCGTCAGACCGGCTCCTGTACTTCTACTTCACCGCGGCCGGTGACAACCGGATTGCCCGGGTGCGGCTCGACGAAGCGGGGACGGGGGCGGACCCCGGGCTCAGGCTGGGTGCCCCCGACGTCATCTTCTCCGGGATTCCGAAGGCCACAACACATAACGGCGGCAGGCTCCGCTTTGGCCCTGATGGTTTCCTCTATGTGGGGACCGGCGACTCCCAGCGGCGGGAACAGCCCCAGGACCGGAATGCGCTGGGCGGGAAAATCCTGCGCCTTACCCGGGACGGCGAGGCCGCGCCGGGAAACCCGCTCCCCGGAAATCCCGTGTACAGCCTGGGGCACCGGAATGTGCAGGGGCTGGCATGGGACAGCGGGGGCAGGCTGTGGGCCAGCGAGTTCGGTCCCGACGTCAATGATGAACTCAACCTGATCCAGGCCGGAGGTAACTACGGCTGGCCGGAGGTTACCGGCGCACCGCACCGGGAGGGATTCATCGACGCAAAGGTTGTCTGGCCGTCCACGGCCGAGTCATCCCCCAGCGGACTGGAGATCGTGGGCGGCACGGCCTATCTGGGCGCGCTCCGGGGCCAGCGAATCTGGGCCGTTCCGCTCCAAGGTGAAAACGCCGGCGCCCCTGTGGGCTATTTCACACGGCAGTACGGCCGTATCCGAAGCGTTTCACTCGCCCCGAGCGGGGAATTGTGGGCTCTGAGCAACAATGAAAACCCTGATTTCGTGCTGATTTTGGGCCTTCCGAACTGACGTGCGGGACCTCCCGCCGGCCCGATTTCACACTGGCCAAAAGTTCGTGTAGAGTTTCATGTCGTTGCGGAGATCAACGAGGGAAAGAAAAGCCCACGATTGAACGAAACAGCAGATGCACCTCTAGCTCAATTGGCAGAGCAATTGACTCTTAATCAATGGGTTCCGGGTTCAAGTCCCGGGGGGTGCACAGGTGAGAAACCCCGTCTTCATAGGCCACAAGCCGTGAAGGCGGGGTTTCGTTTTGCCCTCGAATATCGTGATGTGCCAGACCCGATGCGCACGGCCGATGCGGGAGCGTCTGCTTACAATCGAACGTCATCAACTACTGAGGGAACCAATGAAGAAACTCACCACCGCCCTGCTCACCGCCGGCCTGCTCCTCTCCGCTTCGGCCTGCGCATCACCCCAGCTGACCACCGCGGAAACCTGCGACCGGATCAAGATCGTGGTGTCGAACCCCACGAACAGTCTGGGCAAGACAGGAATGACGCGACTTGCAAACCAGATCCGGCCCATCCATGCCGTGGCCTCGGATGACCTGAAGCCGGCGCTGCAGGCGATCCTGGATTACACGGACGAGTCCGTCAAGGAGAGCCCGGACGCCGGAAAGCTGACCGCCCTGAAGGCAGACTACGAGCAGGCCGGCAGCACCTACACCAAGTTCTGCAGCTAAGGGCTGCACGTGCGGGCTGCAACTGCAGCCTGAGACTGCGGCCACGGATAGGATCTCCGAAGCCGTGGATCCCGACGTTGATGAGCCTCGTCCGGTAGTACCGGACGAGGCTCAACTTGTTGGCTGGCAAACGCCCCATGAACAGTCCGCCAAGACATCCCGAACACCGGCGTTTGGGCCCGTCCGACGGGAACGTGCGCGGCTAGGGTCACAGCATGAAAATCCCCAACAAGCGCCTCAGCAGGGCTGCCATCGCAGCCCTGACCCTCGGCCGGCAAACTCCAGGCCGTCGGCATCCCGGCGCGCGTTGAACACGTTCAGTCCCCTCAGCTGGCAGACTCCGGCGGTGACCTGGGTTTCAGGGTTCGAGCCGGACAGTTCGCGTCGAAGGCCGATGCCGCACCAGCAGTCGCGCAGATCAAAGCGGCAGGCTACCGGGATGCCGCGGGAGGAGTTGACCGCTGGACGGTGCCGTGTTCATCCAGCACGGCCTCCATGCCGGGGCCGGACGGAGTGGAGGGCCCGAAGTCGTGGGTAAAGGCGACGATCTCATCGGGATCGGTTCCCTCCCCACGGTCGGCGCACGACTGGACCTCGATGCAGAACTCGTCAACGAGGACGGCAAGGCGCTGAAGGCCGGCTCCTCGACGGACGTTGTCAACGGAGGTCCCGTCCTGATGACCAACGGCGTCGAGAACATCACCGCAAAACGGGATGGCATGGTCCACCAAGGCGAGAGCAACAGCTTCTATTACGGCTGGGTCCACAAACGCAACCTCCGGACCATTGCCGGCGTCGATACCCAGGGGCGCCCCCTGCTGGTCACCGCCGACGGACGCCAGACCACAGCGCTCGGGCTCAGCATCAAGGAATCAGCGGATGTGGCCCGGTCCCTCGGAATGGTGGACGCCATCAATCTCGACGGCGGCGGCTCCACCACCATGGTGGTCAACGGCCAGGTGGTCAACTCGCCCTCCGACGCGGCCGGCCAACGGCCGGTCGGCGATGCCCTTCTGGTACTTCCCCGCCGGAGGGACTAGCGCTGTTCGTTTTCCGTTGCGGTCCGCTCGTGACCGGCAGGCTCTCCGGCCCAGGGCGGCTTCGGCGACCATTTGCCGGCCGCAGCGGTGGAGATGAAGTAAAACGCGATGACGACGCCGGTGACCGTCGTCAGCGAGGCAAGAAGCTGGTCCGGGAGGAGATCCCGGGTGGGTCCCGGCGCGAAGAAGGTGGCCCACGAAACCAGCACCAGGTAGAGGAGAACAACAGTCGCAGTAATGGCGTCGCGCATCGCCTCGGCCGGCGGAAGCTTCCGGTCGTCCCGCTGGTGGATCCAGATGCCATAGAAGGTGATCAGGATGAGCAGGCCCGCGCCGAGCATGTAGCCCAGATCCTGGAAGAGCCACGTTTGCCTGCCTTGGGTGGCGAGCTTGTAGGTCACGTTCTCTGCGATCGGCGCGAGCGACACCACGATGAAATCAGGGAGGATGACACGGCGTACGAGGGGGTTCCGGTTCGGGCGTCGTCCGGAGTTGGGGCCGCTGCCGGCAGTTTGGTCTTCAGGCATGACTTGTCCGCCCATCTCCAGGACTCACGATATGTGGTCAGTCTCGCCCTCCCCTGACGTGGCGTCAACCGGGGCAACTGGGCAAGGGGGAGGCGGCCGAAGCGGTTCAGTCGAAGGAGCGGGCCTCGACCGGGAGCCCGGAGTCGCCGCTCGCCACGATGGCGGTGGTCGCGGGGGACGCGAACCGGGTGGCGAGTTCCCGGACCACGGCCTGAAGTTCCTGCCGGAGGACGTCCGGATCGATGGACGCTGCGGCAAGCACGGACCGCTCCATGTCGGCTGCGGCGGCCACTGCCTCGGTGCCCCGATCAGTCAGTGAAACGACGTGGCTGCGGCGGTCAGAGGTGCTGCGCTGGCGCACGATGTGTCCGTGTGCTTCGAGCCGGCTGAGCGTTTTGCCCATGGTCTGGGCCTGAACGCGCACCAGCTGGGCCAGCTGGGCCTGCGTCATGGGACCGTTGTTGTAGAGAACCTCGATGGCAATCACACCGGCGTGGGTGAGGCCGATTGCACCCAATTTTTCGTTCCAGGAGTGCTCGACGAGACGTGCCGCTGTGGACAAGAGGCGCCCGGTGGGCCAGCGATCCATATCAGGCATAGAAACAAGTATAGCCAAGTGTGGATTAGTGCCCGCCCACATGCCTTACTAAGCTTAAATGTCCCGCACGCAAACAAGGAGAATACTTTGGCTGAAAGACTTAACGCGGGCGACGCCGCACCCGCCTTTACCCTGAAGGACTCGGCCGGAGCCGACGTCAGCCTCAGCGACTACCGGGGCCGGAACACCATCATTTACTTCTATCCGGCCGCCGCCACACCCGGATGCACCAAGCAGGCGTGCGACTTCCGGGACAGCCTCGCATCGCTGCAGTCCGCGGGCTACGACGTCCTGGGAATCTCGCCCGACCCCGTCAGCAAGCTGGCGTCATTTGCTGAATCCGAAGGTCTCACCTTCCCCCTCCTGTCCGACGAAAGCCATGCAGTGGCCGAGGCCTACGCTGCGTGGGGCGAGAAGAAGAACTACGGGCGCACCTACGACGGCCTCATCCGTTCGACCGTTGTGGTGGATCCGGACGGCAAGGTGGCCGTGGCCCAGTACAACGTCCGGGCTACGGGCCATGTTGCGAAGCTGCGCAAGGACCTCAAGCTGGCATAAGCCGGCTCCTGAACCCGCCGGCGAAGCCTGCTGAAGGCCCGGTCGGCTAACGGTACAATGGAGGCTGGCATCCGCCGTCGTACGTTTTTTGCCCGTTACAAGAGGGCAGAAGGCGCCGGGCGGAGCCGCGCGCGAGTGGTGAAATTGGCAGACACGCAGGATTTAGGTTCCTGTGCCTTCGGGCGTGGGGGTTCAAGTCCCCCCTTGCGCACCAGGCAATACGGCAGTGCAGACGAATACTGCACAGCACGGAATCCCGGGCCACCAGGCCCGGGATTCCGGCGTTTAAGCAGCGGTTCCTCCCGCGCGGCGGAACTGAAACAGGGCCGCACAAAAAAGTTTTTCCGGGTCACCCATCCACTGCCGCCCAGTGGCCGAATACCCATTGAGACACCAACCAAGGGTCGGTGCCCGCAGTCGGAATAGGGCCAATGGACGGGGACGGAAACGTTCTCCGCAGGCAATGATCGGCACAACCAAGGAGAATCGAAATGCAGTCTTTCAAGCGCACAACTTTCACCGTTGCAGGTGTTGCAGCCGCAGCACTGCTCAGCCTGACCGCGTGCGGCGGTTCGGCCACGACGGCGACCAGCTCCTCTGCTGCAGCTGAGCCGTCCGCCTCCAGCATGGCGCCGTCGCCGTCGGAAACCTCCGCGGCAGCCATGGATCCCGCGGCCAACCTCGTAGGCCCCGGCTGCGCCGGATACGCGCAGAAGGTACCCAGCGGTGCAGGTTCGGTCTCGGGCATGGCCCTGGACCCGGTGGCAGTGGCCGCCTCCAACAACCCGCTCCTGAAGACGCTCACCGCCGCTGTTTCGGGCAAGCTCAACCCGAAGGTTGACCTCGTGGACACGCTGAACGGCAGCGAGTTCACCGTCTTCGCACCGGTGGACGACGCCTTCGCCAAGATCGACGCCGCCACGATCGAAACGCTCAAGAAGGATGACGCCCTGCTGAGCAAGATCCTCACCTACCACGTTGTCCCGGGCCAGATCACCCCCGACAAGATCGTCGGCACCCACAAGACGGTCCAGGGCGGTTCCGTGACCGTGACCGGCAGCAAGGATGCCCTCAAGGTTGACGGCGCCAACGTGATCTGCGGCGGCGTCAAGACGGCCAACGCCACTGTTTACCTGGTCGACTCGGTGCTGATGCCCAAGTAGTCCCTGCTGAGACTCCCGTCCGGGGAAGAACTGGGATTCCATCCGGCACAGGGAAAGCCGTGGCCCGCACCGGCTTAGGTGCGGGCCACGGCTTTGTCATGTCCGCCCGGGCCGGCGCGTCCGGACGCCACGGTCCGTCAGGAGGAGCCTGCCCGTCAACTAGAATGAGGGTCGGGGCCAGCAGACCGCAGCCGCCCACGCGCAGCCCAGCAGTCCAGCAGCCCAGAGGTGATAAATCCAGTGCCCAGCAGTATGTCGCGCCGTACGGCCATCAAAACCGGTGCCGTCCTTCTGGGCTTAACGCTCACTTCCTGCACCGGCGAGCCGGACCCGGCGCCCTCCTCCGCCGCAGTCAGCACCACCCCCACGCCCACCGGCCCGTCGGCGACTTTCGCGTTCGGTACGGCTTCCCAGCCCCTGGGCCTGGACCCGGCCCTGGCGAACGACGTTGAGTCCCAGCGGGTTACCCGCCAGGTCCTTGAGGGACTCGTCGGCGTCGACCAGACCACGGGCGAACCCACGCCGCTGCTCGCCACCGAATGGACAGAGTCCGCGGACGGACGCTCCTATACCTTTACGCTGCGCCCCGGCATCACGTTCCACGACGGTTCCCCGTTCAACGCCCAGGCCGTCTGCACCAACTTTGAGCGCTGGTTCCACTTCTCCGAAGCCATCCGGAAGCAGGCTGCGGGAACCACCTTCAAGGGCGTCTTCAAGGAACACTCCGATCAAGCCAGCCTCTCCGTCTTCAGGGCCTGCACGGCGTTGTCGCCCCGGCTGGTGCGGATCGACCTCACCGAGCGCTTCACGGGATTCCTGCAGGCCCTGACCCTGCCCGCGTTCGCCATCTCCTCCCCCAAGGCACTGGCAACCGGACGGGCCGACGTCCTGAACCTCCGCCGGGGCAGCCAGGTCCTTTCCGCCTACGCCACCCACCCCGTGGGCACCGGACCGTTCCGCTTCTCCGCCTGGGACAGCACCAGCGTCACCCTCGTCACCAACAAGGACTACTGGGGCGACCGCGGGCAGATCGGCACCATCCACTTCATTACCTACGACCACCCGCAGACCCGCCTCCAGGCCCTGATCGACGGCAAGATCGACGGCTACGACGCAGTGACCGTGGGCAACTTCGACCAGCTCGTCAAGCGCGGAAAACAGATCATCCAGCGCGACCCCTTCTCGGTGATGTACCTGGGCATGAACCAGGCGGTTCCCGTCCTGGCGGACCTGAAGGTCAGGCAGGCAGTCGAGCTGGCCATCGACAAAGACACCCTCATCCGGCGCTTCTTCATCGACAACACAACCCAGGCCTCGCAGTTCGTGCCGCCGAAGCTGAGCGGGTTCAACAACAACGCGCCGGCACTGGGCCACGACCCCGACAAGGCCAAGGACCTGCTGGCGGAGGCAGGCTACAAGGGCGCGCCGCTCAAGTTCTACTACCCCATGAACGTGACCCGGCCGTATCTGCCCACACCCGAGAAGGTCTTTGCCGAGATCAGCCGGCAGCTCACGGCCGTGGGCTTTAATATCAGGCCGGTTCCCGTCGACTGGTCGGACGGCTACCTGCAGAAGGTCCAGTCCCCCGGCGACCACGCCTTCCACCTGCTGGGCTGGAACGGCTCCTACGCGGACGCGGACAACTTCCTGACGCCGCTGTTCGGCGAGAAGAACGGCGAGTTCGGATACCAGGACGCCCAGGTCTTCTCCAAGATCGACCGGGCCCGCGGCCTGCCCGACGGCAAGGACCGCACCGAGCAGTACCAGACCATCAATGCCCAGATCGCAGCGACGGTTCCGGCCGTCCCCATCGCGTTCCCCATTTCGGCGCTGGCACTCTCCGACCGCGTCCTCAGCTATCCCGCCTCGCCGGTATTAAATGAAGTTTTCACTAAGGTCCAGCTAAGGCCTTGACGGGCGGGACCAATTTCAGTTAGTGGGCGGTGCAGGGATATTCTGTGACAGCCAGAGCCGCTGCTATCGGAGACTGATTGTGACCTTCATTTCCAAGACCCAACATGCCGACGTCGTCCTGATTGGCGGCGGCATCATGAGCGCCACGCTGGGTGCGTTCATCAAGCAGCTCGAACCCAACTGGACTGTTTCCCTCTTTGAGCGCCTTGACGAGGCCGGCCTCGAAAGCTCCGGACCGTGGAACAACGCCGGCACCGGGCATGCCGCACTGTGTGAGCTTAATTACTCCCCCGCAGCCAAAGACGGCTCGGTGGACCCCTCCAAGGCCCTGCACATCAACGAGCAGTTCCAGCTGTCCCGCCAGTTCTGGTCCCACCTGGTGACCAACTCCCTGATCGGGTCGCCCAAGGGCTTCATCAACACCGTCCCGCACATGAGTTTCGTCATCGGGCAGGACAACTCCAACTTCCTCAAGACGCGTTTTGACGCGCTCAAGCAGCACCCACTGTTCCACAGCATGGAATACTCCGAGGACTTCGCCCAGATCGGCAAGTGGGCTCCGCTCATCGTCAAGGGCCGCGACCCCAAGGAGCGCATCGCCGCGACGCGCGCCGCGGAGGGCACCGACGTCGACTTCGGGGCGCTGACCCGTGAGCTGACCACGTACCTTGGCAACAACGGCGTCGAGATCAACTACGGCCATGACGTCACCGACGTCAAGCGGGCCTCCGACGGCGGCTGGGACCTTTCGCTCAAGCACCCGGCGTCCGGGGAACGCGGCAGCATCCGCGCCAAATTCGTGTTCGTCGGGGCCGGCGGCGGCGCACTCCGCCTGCTGCAGGCGTCCGGAATTCCGGAGAGCAAGGGCTACGGCGGGTTCCCCGTCTCGGGCCAGTTCTTCCGCTGCACGGACCCGGCCCTCGCTTCCCAGCACAACGCCAAGGTCTACGGCCAGGCGTCGGTCGGCGCGCCCCCCATGTCCGTTCCCCACCTGGACACCCGCTACGTCGGCGGCAAGCGCTCGCTCCTGTTCGGCCCGTACGCCGGGTTCTCCACGAACTTCCTGAAGACCAGCAGCTACCTCGACCTCCCGCTGTCCATCCGCCCCGGCAACATCATTCCGATGCTGGCCGTGGCCAAGGACAACATGGACCTCACCGCGTACCTGGTCAAGGAAGTGGCCAAGCGCCACCGGGACAAGGTTGAGGCACTCCGCGAGTACTACCCCGAAGCCAAGGACGGCGACTGGGAACTTATCACCGCGGGACAGCGTGTGCAGATCATCAAGAAGGATCCGAAGAAGGGCGGTGTCCTGCAGTTCGGCACCGAGGTGATCGCCGCCCGCGACGGCTCCATCGGCGCCCTCCTCGGCGCGTCGCCGGGCGCTTCCACCGCAGTGCCTATCATGATCGAGGTGCTGCAGAAGTCCTTCCCCAAGAACTTCAAGGGCTGGCAGTCCAAGCTCAAGGAAATGATGCCCGGCTACGGCGTCAAGCTCAATGACAACCCTGAGCTGGCCTCGGAGCTTGAAAAGGCAACGGCCAAGGCCCTCCAGCTGGAAGCTTCGCCGGCCGTCAATCGCTAACACCCTGTCCGGGTTGCGGCAGGCTCCACCACAGGCAATAGTCCGTCGACCCACCAGGAGACCACGCGATGTTCCGGCTGGCCAGTCTTTCCCTCGGGAACCGTGCGCTGATCGCGCTGATCACCATCTTTGCCTCGGTGTTCGGCGTGATCACCATGTCCTCACTCAAGCAGGAGCTCATCCCGTCCGTGGAGTTCCCGCGGATCACCGTCATCACGTCCATGCCGGGCGCCTCCCCCGAGGTGGTGGACAAGCAGGTGAGCCGCCCGCTGGAAACGGCCTTGAACGGCGTCGAGGGCCTGGAATCGACGTCGTCCACCTCGCGCAACGGCGTGTCCCAGATCAGCATGGTGTTCACCTACGGGTCCAACCTGGACCGCGCCCGGAACCAGATCGACCGCGCGATTTCCAACGCCAAGCGGACCCTTCCGGATGACGTCCAGCCGCAGGCCATCGCGGGCAGCATCAGCGACTTTCCGATTGTTTTCCTCGCCGTTTCCTCTGACAAGCCGCTCAGCGAGCTGAACACCGACCTCCAGCGGCTGACGGTGCCCCGGCTGCAAAAGCTCGACGGCGTCCGCGGCGCCGATGTGACCGGCGGCGCCAGCCGGCACATCGCGATCCTGCCGAACCCGGCCAAAATGGCAGCCAGCGGGGCGACGATCCAGTCGATCCGGAACGCCCTGACCAATAACGGCGACCTGGTGCCCGCCGGCACGATTGAGGACAAGGGCCAGAGCCTGTCGCTGCAGGTCGGCAGCCCGGTGGACTCGACGGCCGCCGTCAAGGCCCTGCCCCTCAGCGGAGCGAAGGGCGGCGCAACGATCGGCTCGGTCGCCGACGTCAGCATCAAGGACGATGCCCGGACGTCCATCACGCGGACCAACGGCAAGGAGACCCTGGCCGTGTCCGTCACAAAGAAGCCCGAGGGCGACACCGTGGCCATCTCCCACGCCGTCAAGGGCTCGCTGGCGCAGCTTGAGGCCGAGCTCGGCTCGAACGCAAAGTTCACGCCGGTCTTCGACCAGGCGCCGTTCATCGAGAAATCCATCAAGGATCTCACCACGGAGGGCCTGCTGGGGCTGGGCTTCGCCGTCGCCGTCATCCTCGTCTTCCTGATGTCGGTCCGCTCCACGCTGGTCACCGCCGTCTCCATCCCGCTGTCGCTGCTGATCACCTTCATCGGCCTGTCCGGCACCGGGTATTCGCTGAACATCCTCACGCTGGGCGCGCTCACCATCGCGATCGGCAGGGTGGTGGACGACTCGATCGTGGTGATCGAAAACATCAAGCGGCACCTTAGCTACGGCGAGCCCAAGCTCACCGCCATCCTGACGTCCATCCGCGAAGTGGCCGGCGCCATCACCGCCTCGACGCTCACCACCGTGGCCGTCTTCCTGCCCATTGCCTTCGTGGGCGACCTCGCCGGTGAATTGTTCCGGCCCTTCGCGCTGACCGTCACCATTGCGCTGCTGTCATCGCTGCTCGTGGCCCTGACCATTGTTCCGGTCCTGGCGTACTGGTTCCTCAAGTCACCCACGGATGCGGGCGCCGCCGGGACTGCTCCCGAATCACCCCGCGCCATAGAAGCCAAGGCGCATGAGGCGGAGCAGCGCAGCCTACTCCAGCGCGGGTACCTGCCCGTCCTCACCAAGACCCAGAAGCGCCCCGTGGTGACGTTGGTTGCGGCTGTCCTGGTGCTGGGCGGAACCGCGGCCATGACGCCCCTGCTCGCCACCGACCTGCTCGGCCGGTCCGGCGAAAACAGCATGACCGTCAAGCAGGAACTCCCTGCCGGAACGAGCCTCGAGGACACCAGCGCCGCCGCGGAAAAGCTTGAAACCGTTCTGCTCGGCATCGAGGGCATCCGGGACGTCCAGGTGACGTCGGGCAACGCGCAGGCCGGCTTTACGGCCCTGACCTCCTCCGGGTCCTCCAACTCCTCCTTCACCGTGGTCACCGAGGAGAAGGCCAACCAGGCGAAGCTCCAGGAAACGGTGCGCACCGAACTGGCCAAGGTCAGCGGTTCCGGCAAGATCTCCGTGGGCGCCCAGCAGGGCGGCTTCGGCTCCTCCTCCACGGTGGACATCACACTGAAGGCCGCCACCACGGCGGATCTCGGCAAGGCCAGTGACGCCATGGTCCGGGCCATGACGGGCGTGCCCGGAAGCACCGAGGTCACCACCAACCTCGCGGCGAGCCAGCCCGTGGTGCAGGTCAAGGTGGACCGGGCCAAGGCGGTGGCTGCAGGCCTGAACGAAGAGCAGGTGGCAGGCGTGCTAGCCGCAACCATCAGCCCTGTTCCCGCGGGCACCGTGCGCATCGACGCCGACGACTTTCCGGTCCGCATCGGCGAAGGCACCCGCTTCACCAGCATCGCCGCGGTCCGAGCCATTTCGCTGCCGACAGCCCGCGGCCCCGTGCCCCTGAGCAAGATCGCCGCCGTCGAACAGGTGGACGTCCCCGTCTCGATTACCTCAAGCAACGGCCAGCGGACCGCGCAAGTGTCCGTCACGCCGTCGGGCGCCAACCTGGGCGCCGTCAGCACCGAGGTGCAGAACCGGCTCAAATCCGTGGAGCTTCCGGCCGGCGTCACCGCGCAGATCGGCGGGGCCACTACCCAGCAGGCCGACTCCTTCCGGCAGCTCGGGCTCGCGCTGCTCGCTGCCATCGCCATCGTTTACGTGATCATGGTGGCAGCGTTCAAGTCGCTGATCCAGCCGCTGATCCTCCTCGTCTCGGTGCCGTTCGCGGCCACGGGCGCCGTTGCCCTGCTGCTCATCACCAAGGTGCCGCTGGGGCTGCCGTCCCTGATCGGCATGCTGATGCTCGTGGGCATTGTGGTGACCAACGCGATTGTGCTCATCGACCTGATCAACCAGTACCGCAGGCCGCGCGGCGGCAGGCCCGGCATGAGTGTGGCCGATGCGATCACCCACGGGGCCCGGCAGCGCCTGCGGCCCATCCTCATGACGGCGCTGGCGACAGTGTTTGCCCTGACGCCCATGGCCCTCGGCATGACGGGCGGCGGCGGGTTCATTTCCCAGCCGCTGGCCATCGTGGTGATCGGCGGCCTGGTGTCCTCCACCGCTCTGACCCTGGTGCTGGTCCCGGTGCTGTACCGCCTGGTGGAGGGGCGCAAGGAGAAGAAATCGCTGCTCCGGCAGCTGAAGGAACGTCCCGGCATGACGCCGGCCGATGACGTCGACGACGAGTTCGTGGACTGGACCACCGGCGTGGTCCCCAAGGTCACCGGCAGGCGCGCCGCACCCGGCGCCCCCGAGTAAGGCCCCGCGCCTCCCGCTCTGACCCTCCCGTCCTCCCCGACCTCCCCCATCCCATCCTCCCCCACCTCTTCCTCCCCCACCCGTCCCCTGCTCCCCCACCCAACTGGGTAGCAGCACACGTCGTTTCGCTCATCACGCCCAGTCGCGGTATCCGCGTGCCGGCAGGGGGCAATACGGACGACGACGGCCCTCCACTCCACGGCCTTCCGGCTGTTGCAGTACCCGGGTTTCCTTCCGGGCGCAGACGCCCCGAGCATTCACATTTCCCGGCCCGATTCCGTGGCCATCTCGCGACGGCGCGGCGTCACTGGGCATCGCGGGCAGTTTTTTGCGGATGAAATAGTGGAGCTGAACGGGGTTCTGGTCACCAGCAGGGCCCGCACCTGGTTGGATATTGCCCGGCGGATGAGTATCGATGAACTCACCGTGGTAGCTGACCACCTGATTCGGCTTCCCCGCCTGGAATTCGAAGGGCGGAGCGAAGCCCATGCCACCTGGGAGGAGCTGGCCGACATGCTGGACCGGCACAAAGGTACGCCGGGAATCCGCAAGGCGCGGCTGGCCCGGGAGCAGGCGCGGATCGGAGCCGACTCCGCCCCCGAAACGCGCCTCCGCCTGGCGCTGGACCGCGCGGGCCTGCCGGAGGCGCAACTGAACGTGGCCACAGTGCTGAGTTCCGGCGTCGTTCGTCAACCGGACCTGGCCTACCCGGAATACCGCGTTGCTGTCGAGTACGAAGGCGAAGGCCATTCGGGTCCCGCCCAGATCGTCAGGGATATCGCCAGGGAAGAGGACTTCGCCTTGGCCTGCTGGGTCCTGGTCAGGATCTCCAGGCGGCACATGGAAAACGACGCGAAGGCAGCGGTCCGGAAGGTTCGTGCCGCGCTCCGGGCCAACGGGTGGCACCCAACTGGGTAACAGCTCACGCCGTTTTCAGCCCCTGAAAACGGCGCGAGCTGCTACCCAGTTGGGTCGAGGGAATAACGTGCCGTGCTGAGCGTTACATCAACCGATAGATGCAAATGCATGTAAATCAGTTATAGTTGTAACAGGCACGGACACCCCGGCGAACGGAAGGCACATCATGCAAATCGGCGTATTCAGCGTTAGCGACATCACCACCGACCCAACCACGGGCCGGACCCCCACCGAGCACGAGCGCATTAAGGCGTCGGTGGCGATTGCCAAGAAGGTCGAAGAAATCGGCATGGATGTCTACGCCATCGGCGAGCACCACAACCGGCCCTTCTTCTCCTCCTCACCCACCACCACGCTGGCGTACATCGCCGCCCAGACAGAGCGCATCACGCTTTCCACGGCCACCACGCTGATCACCACGAACGACCCCGTGAAGATCGCCGAGGACTTTGCCATGCTGCAGCACCTCTCTGACGGGCGCGTGGACCTCGTTCTGGGGCGCGGCAACACGGCGCCGGTCTACCCCTGGTTCGGCAAGAACATCCAGGACGGGATCGAGCTGGCGATCGAGAACTACAGCCTGCTGCGCCGGCTCTGGGACGAGGACACGGTCAACTGGTCCGGGAAGTTCCGCACGCCGCTGCAGAACTTCACCTCCACGCCGCGCCCGCTCGACGGCGTTGCCCCCTTCGTCTGGCACGGCTCCATCCGGACGCCGCAGATCGCGGAAGTGGCTGCCTACTACGGCGACGGCTTCTTCGCGAACAACATCTTCTGGCCCAAGGAGCACTACCAGCAGCTGATCGGCATGTACCGCGAGCGCTACGAGCACTACGGGCACGGCAAGGCAGACCAGGCAATCGTTGGCCTGGGCGGCCAGTTCTTCATGCGGAAGAACTCGCAGGACGCCGTCAAGGAGTTCCGCCCGTACTTCGATAACGCCCCCGTCTACGGCCACGGGCCCTCCCTTGAGGACTTCACCTCGCAGACGCCGCTGACGGTCGGCAGCCCGCAGGAGGTCATCGAAAAGACGCTCACGTTCCGCGAGTTCTTCGGCGACTACCAGCGCCAGCTGTTCCTGATCGACCATGCAGGGCTGCCGCTGAAGACCGTCCTGGAGCAGCTGGACCTGTTCGGCGAAGAGGTCCTGCCGGTGCTGCGCAAGGAGTACGCGGCGCTGAAGCCGGCCCACGTGCCGGATCCGCCCACGCACGCCGCGCGCGTGGCGGCAAAGATCGCCGCCGAGAACACCGCCGCGGAGACGGACGCCGGCCAGGTTGCTACCTCCGCCGCTCCTGCCGCCCCCGCAGCACGGGAGTCGTAATGGCCGCCCGGACTGCCCCGGCAGCGTCTCCGGTTCGCCTGGCCGCGGAAACTTGGGAATCGCTGTTCCGGGCGCAGGTTGCGGTGATGCGCCGGCTGCAGTCCGGGCCGGCCTTCAAGGACCTGGCAGTGAACGAATACGACGTCCTGTTCACCCTGTCCAGGTGCCCGTCCGGGCGGCTGCGCCTGAATGAGCTCAACGACAACGTGCTCCTGAGCCAGTCCAGCCTCAGCAGGCTGGTTGACCGGCTGGAGAAGCGCGGCCTGGTGGAGCGGACGCCCGCACCTAACGACGGCCGCGGCGTGCTGCTCATGCTGACGGACGCGGGCGCCGAACTGCAAAAGCAGATCGGCCGCGAGCACGTCAGGGACATCGCCGCACTCGTCGGCCCGGCGCTCACAGCTGCAGAGCAGAGGGAGCTGCTGAGGCTGACGGAGAAGCTCCGCGCTTCCTTGCCCGCGCGGTAGCTAGTGGATCACGGCCAGCTTGCCGGGATCCTCTGCCGGCAGCTCGCCGTTGACCAGCGCAGTGACGCGCATCTCCCGGAGGGACAGGCTCCCACCCACAGTGGACAGGAACGCGGTGTCTGAGGAATCGCGTCCGGCGGTGATCCGCAGCATCGACTCACGGGGTGCCAGCCCCGTCGGGTCGATCACGTACCAGGCCCCGTTGATGTGGGCCTCGGCCACGGCGTGGAAATCCATCGGCGAAAGGCCCGGAGCGTACACCGCGGCCAGCCGCGCGGGAACGTTCTTGGCCCGCAGCAACGAAATGGCCAGGTGCGCGTAGTCCCTGCACACCCCTCGCCGGTTCAGCAGTGTTTCCACTGCTCCGTCAATGCCGCGCGAGGAGCCGCTGACATAGCGGAGTTCGCTGAATACCCAGTTGCGCACCGCGTGGAGCAGTTCTTCACCCTGAAGGCCGCCGAACTCCGCATAGGACGTGGGGAGCAGCCGGTCGGACTCGGCGTAGCGGCTCGGCCGGACGTAGCGGATGAGCTCCATGAGGGAGGCCTGCTCCGGCTCGGCGAAGCCCGCAACCGTGGCCGTGTAGTCGACGGTGACCTCCGTCGGTTCGGCAAACTCCATGTAATGGAACCTGCCCCCGTGGTGGTCGGAAAGCTCCGTCAACGGAACAGCGGTGTCCGCCGCGGTGACCGATAGAGTTTCATCGAGGGAAGCGTAGCCGCGGTTCCTGGCCACGGAAATGGCCAATGCCACCTTCGTATCGGCTACGGTCTTGAAGACCAGGCGGGCAGCGACAGTGCGTTCCATGTAACTCCGGGGTGTGAGGTAGCGTCTGCCAGTCACGGCCACGGACCCGGGGGGTGTGCCGAGGCAGCCGGACTAGTTCTTGATCTTCAGAGACATTAGCATCCGCTGGACATTCGCGAATTCGGACCCTTTGTTGACGTAGCCGGCGGCCTGGTCAAGGGTGTCGAAGGCCTTGGCGGGCGCAACTTTCTCATCCGGCGCCAACGGCTTCAGCGAGCGCACGTCACTGAAGGAGTAGTTCCCTTTGCCCGGGAGTCCGCGGACCACGTTCTGCAGCTGGCAGGCCTTGGAATCGGCCCCGCCCACCAGGTTGGTGATCCCGTAGGAGCCGAAGTAGCGGTAGCCCTGAATCACCCGGAACACCACATGCGGGGCGATGGTCCCCTCGCCCCCGCTGTGGGGCAGCTCAACGGGTACGCTGCTGACCACCACGTAGTTCTTCCGGGCGGCCGTGGCGCACGTGGCCGCAGCGGCCTCCGGAAGGCCGGTCTGCAGCGCGGCCAGGTACGTCCCCTCCGCGTCCTTGACTTCGATCTTCACTGCGCCGGGCAGCGTTCCCTTGTCCGGATCCACCGACTGTGCGATCCAGCCCTGCGGCAGTTCGAAACTGACTGTCTTGGCGGGGTCGGAAAAGACCTTCCACGCCGACGCCGTTGCCCCGGGAGACTCGGACGGACCGGTAGCGGTGGCCGAGGGAGTCGACGTTCCACCCGTTGCCCCGGGCGTCGCGCCGCTGGCGCCCGGCTCGGCAGTCCAGGCCGGCGCGCCCTTGCCGTCGCTGCTGCAGCCGGCCATGAGTCCCGCCGCCAGCAGCACGACGGCGGCAATGCCTACCCGGCGGGAAGGTGTGATCCCTGTCATGCCTCCAGCCTAGCCGCGACGCCGCGCTCCCCGGTTGACCGCTTCCGCGTTTCGCATCCGGACCCGGGGTTTCGGATCCGGAAAGGGGGCTAGGCTGGGGGATATGGCGGATAACGAGCTGGACGCGGCGGAAAAGACCCTGGCGGGCATGTCAGCCGTCGACATCGCGGACTGGCGGCTGCGTACGTTTGCCCTTTACGACACCGTCCGTAAAATCGCCGCCGACAGCCCGGATGAAGCCCATGCGTACTGGCGCCAGGAACGGGACCGCATGTTCGCCACCCATCCGGCGTCGGCCCTGACGGCCGAGGCCAAGGCGAGTTTCTACGGACTCAAGACGGCCGACTACGATCCCATCTACCGATTCCACGTGCCCCTGACCAAGGAAGGCGCGGGGCGGGAAATGACCGTTGAAACGGGCACGGACGGACTGGTCAGGTTCGTGCGGCTGGGAACGTTTGACCTGCCGGAGATGGGACAGCTGGCGGTCTGGAAACTGCAGGGCTACGGGGGCGGTATCTTCGTGCCGTTCCGCGACGCCACCGCCGGACGCCCCGGCGGCAGCTACGGCGCAGGCCGGTACCTGCTGGACACCATTAAAGGCGCTTTCCATGGCGTGCGCGGTTCCGGGCCCGACGCCCAGTTCGTGCTCGACTTCAACTTCGCCTACAACCCGTCGTGCGCGTACAACGAGGCCTGGGCGTGCCCGCTCGCCGGCCCCGCCAACAGGCTCGCCGTCGAAATCCCGGTGGGCGAGCTCTACTGACGTCACGCTTTCCCGGGCATTCCCGGCCGGCGCATACGATGGCTGAATGACCCCAGTTGCCCCGCAGCGGATCGCCCGCGTACGCCCGCTCGCCCCTACTGCCGAGCCCGCCGCCCAGCTCTCCACAGTCCCTGAGCAGTTCTTCGTCGCCAACAGCGCCCCTGATTTCGGCAGCGACGCCGGCCGGCTCTGGACCGTGGTCGATTCGCCGTTCCGGGGTTCGCCAGCCAACGCGAACAGCACGCCGCGCAGCGGATGGGAACCGGGCGACACCGTGAGCGAGGAAGACTTCATGTTCCTGGCGCCCAGCGCGCCGGCCAACGTGCTCGGCATGGCCCACAACACCGGACAGGCTGGCCGCGACCTGCCGGCACAGGCCTTCCACAAGGCCGCCACCAGCGTCATCGGCCCCGGCGAGCCGATCGAACTGACGGCCGACGTCGGAGTGGTGGAGCCGGAAGCGGAACTGGCCGTCGTCGTCGGCCGCGCGGCGAAGCGGCTGACGCTCGACAACGCACGGACCGCCGTGCTGGGTTACACGATTGGCAACGATGTGACGGCCCGGGACCTGCAGAAATCGGACGAGCTGTGGCTCAGCGCCAAGAGCCAGGACACGTTTACGCCGGTAGGCCCGTGGATCGTCACCGGGCTTGACGACGCCGACCTGCCCATTGGCATCGTCCACAACGGCTCCGCACTGGCCACGGCGAGCACCGCGGACCTGGGGTGGAAAGTGGACGAGATCCTGGTTTACCTGAGCTCGTTCATGACCCTTCACCCCGGAGACCTGGTTCTCACCGGCTTCCCGGCGGCCACCGCACCCCTACGGCCGGGCGACACCGTCACGTGCCGCGTGGGTGGAATCGGCCAGCTCACCAACCCGGTCACGGCGGCGCGATAGCCGGATCTGCCGAAGCATGTGAAAGGCTTGGGCCATGGAATCGCCTGCCGCGCCCGTTGCCGAGCCCACGCAGCGGACGCAGCAGGCAGAGGCGGAGCCAGGCGCGGAACCTGCGCCGGCCGCCGCGAGATTCCCCGCCACCCGGCACTACCCCGGGGTGCTTCGCTTCCCTGTGGTCCGCCAGCTCATCCGGTTCACGGGAGTGGGCGTCGTGTGCACGGTCACCTCGCTGGCGCTGTATACGCTGCTGCGGCCATGGCTGGGGCCGCAGCTTGCCAACGCCGCCGCGCTGATCATCACGTCCGTCATGAACACCGCGCTCAACCGGCGGCTCACGTTCAAGATCACGGATCAGCGCAGGGCGGCCCGGGACCACCTCAACGGCCTGGTCCTGATCCTCGTGGCCCTCGTCATCACCGGCGGCAGCCTCGGCGTACTCCATTGGCTCCGGCCCGACGCCACCGTGGCCGACGAACTCCTGACCACCACGCTGTCAGGGTTCCTCGCCACCGCCGTCCGGTTCACGATGCTGCGGCACTGGATCTTCCGGCGCGCCCGGCACCGCTAGCCAGCCCAACTGGGTAGCAGCTCGCGTCGTTTTCAGGGCTCAGAACCGCGCCAGCTGCTCCTTACTTGGGAATCTGGCCCAGGTTCCGCACGCTTCCGACGGCGGCCGTCACCGCAGCGGCGGCGGTCGCCAGGTCCGCCGCGGTCACCGAGGAATCAAAACTGAACCTCACAGCCGTCTGGGCCACCTCGGCCTCGATCCCCAGGGCCAGGAGCACCGGCGACGGCGCGTCCGATCCCGCCGCGCAGGCCGAACCGCTGGAGCAGACCACCCCCTGGCGTTCCAGCTCCAGGAGCACGGACTCGCCGCTGGTGCCCGGGAAGCAGAAAGATGCCACGGACGGCAGCCGGTCGGCCGGATGGCCTGTCAGCACGGCGCCGGGAACGCTGCCCAGCACGGCGCTGATGAATTCGTCCCGCAGCTCCGTGACCCGTTCCGAGAGCGCCGCCTGATCCGCGTGGGCCAGGGTGAGCGCGGTGGCAAGCCCCACGGCCCCGGCCACATTTTCCGTGCCGGAACGCCGGCCGCGCTCCTGCCCGCCGCCGTGCATGAGGGGTTCGGCCTTCGTCCTGCCGCGCACGAACAGGATGCCGCAGCCCTTGGGGGCGCCGAGCTTGTGCCCGGAAATGCTCAGGGCGTCCACGCCCAGCGTCTTCACATCGACCGGGAGCCACCCTGCGGCCTGCACGGCATCGGTATGGAAGGGAACGCCGCGCTCCCGCGCCAGGGCGGCGAGCTCAGCGACCGGCTGGACCGTCCCCACCTCGTTGTTGGCATACATGATGCTGACCAGCGCCGTTTCGGGCCGGAGCACCGCGGCCAGGGCTTCGGCGGTCACCGTTCCGTAGCTGTCCACGGATGCCACGTCCACCGTGAACCCGTGAAAGCGTTCAAGATAGCGTGCGGATTCCTCCACTGCCGGGTGTTCGACGGCGCTTATCACTACGCGGTCCAGCGCAGGGTCCGCGGCCTGCCGTGCCAGCGCAATTCCCTTGACGGCCAGGTTGTCAGCCTCCGTGCCGCCCGACGTGAACGTCACTTCCGCCGGCCGGCATCCCAGTACGGCCGCCACGGACTTGCGGGCTTCCGCGAGCGCCCGGGCGGCGGCATCCCCCAGCGAATGGTGGCTCGACGGGTTGCCGAACTCTCCGGTCAGGAAGGGCCACATGGCCTCGAGCACCTCCCGGCGGACCGGCGTGGTGGCTGCTGCGTCGAGGAAGATCATGGCCCGCTCAGCTGACCGTCAGCTCGACGTCCAGGCCGAGGTCCAGCGCCGTGACGCTATGGGTGAGTGCTCCGACGGAGATGACGTCCACACCGGCGGCCGCAATGTCCGCAACGGTGCCCAGGTTGACGTTGCCGCTGGCTTCCACCACGGCTCGTCCGCCGACCTGCCGGACGCCGGCCCGGAGCTCTTCGAGCGTGAAGTTGTCCAGCATGATGGTGTCCACCCCGGCGGCCAGGACGGGTTCGATCTGGTCCGCACTGTCCACCTCCACCTCGAAGTGCGTGGTGTGCCCCAGCTGGGCCTTCGCCGCCGCCAGAAGTTCGGTCAGCTTGCCCGGATCGCCCCCGGTCATCACGGCAAGGTGGTTGTCCTTGGCCAGCACGGCGTCGGACAGGCTGTACCGGTGGTTGGCTCCGCCGCCGCACCGCACGGCGTACCGTTCCAGGACCCGCAGGCCCGGCGTGGTCTTCCGCGTGTCCGTGATGCGGGCCTTCGTGCCGTCCACGAGGGCCACGAATTCAGCGGTCCGGGTGGCGATGGCACTCATCCGCTGCGCCAGGTTGAGCCCCACGCGTTCGGCCAGCAGCACGCTGCGCGCCCGTCCGCTGACCCGCGCAAGCCGGGTCCCGGCGTCGAACGCCTGGCCGTCGGCGACCAGCAGTTCCACCTCGGTGTCCGGGTCGACCAGCTGCATGGCGTCCTTGAACACGGTGCCGCCGCTGAAGACGCCGGGAACGCGGGCATTGAGCACCGCGGTTGCACGGGCCCCGGCCGGAATGAGCAGCTGCGAGGTGATGTCACCGCTGGGGGCATCCTCCGCGAAGGCCCGTTCCAGGATCTCCCGGACGGGTGCTGCGGGGAGGGTCAGGCTAGTCATGGACGAGGCTCGCTTTCCGGGTCATTCTGTATCGTTTGTCAATGTCTTCGGGGGCCGCAGCGTCTTGCCTGCCGTCGTCGCGGTAGTGCGCCCCGAGCGATGTCCGCCGCTCCCGGGCGGCATGGACCAGCAGCTGGGCTGCCAGCAGCAGGTTGGCGTCCTCGTGCTCGCGCGGGTCCTCGGCGTCCGGCACGGTGTCGGGACGCACGACGGCGGCCCACTCCGCCAGCGCGGCGCCCGCCTCGCGCAGCTGCCCGCCGGTGCGCAGGACCCCGGCGTTCGCCGTCATCAGCCGCCGCAGCGCCCCCCGAGAAAACGGCCCCGGCCGGGCAAAGGAAGCCTCAATTGGCCCCGGAGCGGGCGCAGCCTCGAACTCCCAGGCAGGGAAATCGCCTTCAGTTCCAAATGTCCCGGACGCGTCAGGCGCCCCAACGGAACCGGCGACGGGAGATCCGGAAGCGTCAACTGGCGGGGTCCCGGAAGCGTGCGTCAAGGGGAGGCCGCCAGCGGCCGAGCTAGCACGCGGAGGGGCGCCGTCAGGCGACGCCCCAACGGACCCGCCGTCTTGCGATGCCCCAACGGAGCCTGCCGACGGCCCAGGCTCCGCAAGAAACGCCTCTACAGCCCGCCGTCCGAAGACCAGGCCTTCAAGCAAGGAGTTGCTGGCCAACCTGTTGGCGCCCTGGACCCCGGTGCAGGCAACCTCGCCGGCGGCGAAGAGCCCGGGCACGGTGGTGCGGCCGTGGAGGTCGGTGGACACGCCGCCCATCCAGTAGTGCGCGGCCGGCGCCACGGGAACCAGGTCTCGCGTCCAGTCGATGCCTGCTTCGCGGGTGCGCCGCGTGATGGTCGGGAAGCGCTTCGCCAGGAATCCCCGGCCCTTCGCGGCCTCGATGACGCGGGCGTCAAGGTAGACGTGGCCGTTGGGGTCGCCGAGTGCGGCCAGGTGCAGGGCAACGCTGCGGGAGACGACGTCCCGCGGGGCGAGTTCGGCGTCCGCGTGGTAGTCCCGCATGAACCGGCGGCCTTCCGCGTCCACGAGGATGGCGCCTTCGCCGCGGACCGCTTCGGAGATCAGCAGCGGGTCCTGGTTGGCGTCCGCCTCGGCGGCTTCGGCCGTGCGTACCATGCAGGTGGGGTGGAACTGGAAGAATTCAAGGTCCGCAACCGCCGCTCCGGCGCGCCAGGCCAGGGCGAGTCCGTCGGCAGTGGCGACGGAGGGGTTGGTGGTCTGGGCGAACAGCTGTCCCGCTCCGCCGGTGGCCAGCAGGACGGAGTCGGCCTGGACGGTCTTCAGCTGGCCGTCTTGGAGGAATTCGACGCCCGTCACGCGCCGCCCGGACTGGAGCAGCGCGGTGGCACGCGCGTGGCCCAGCAGCCGGATCCGTCCGGAGGCCTGGGCCGACAGCACGGCGCAGATGAGGGCGTTGGCTATCCCCGCGCCGGTGGCATCGCCGCCGGCGTGCAGGATGCGCGGCGCCGAGTGGGCGGCCTCGAGCCCCAAGGCGGGATCGCCGTCGTCGTCCAGGTCAAAACGCACGCCGAAGCGCCCAAGTCCGGCGATGTCCCGGCGCGCCTCGGTGCACAGCACCCGGACGGCTTCCGGGTTGCAGTGGCCCGCCCCGGCCTGGAGCGTGTCGGCAATGTGCGCGGCCACGGTGTCCCCCGGCGCCGGCTCGTCCAGGACCGCTGAAATGCCGCCCTGGGCGTAGTACGTGTTGCTGTCCGCGAGCGCGCCCTTCGTCAGCAGCACCACGTCCGCGCCGGCGTCCGCGGCGAGCAGCGCCCCGTAAAGGCCTGCTATGCCGCTGCCGACGACGATCAGCCGCTTGCGCCCGGGGCTACCGGTTCCGCTGGTGATGTTCATGCTGGGCTCACTTCGCGTGTCATTGGGGCTTGGCGGCCAGCATGCGCTCCAGAGCGGTCCTGGCGTCCTGCTGCACGGCGTCGTCGACGGTGATGCGGTTGACCACACGGCCCGCCACGAGTTCCTCGAGCACCCATGCCAGGTAGCCCGGGTGGATCCGGTACATGGTGGAGCACGGGCAGATCACCGGGTCCAGGCAGAAGATGGTGTGCTGCGGATACTGGGCCGCGAGGCGGTTCACCATGTTGATCTCGGTGCCGATCGCGAACACCGTGGGCTCCACGGCGGCGGCGATGGCCTTCTGGATGAAGTCCGTGGATCCGGCGGAGTCCGCTGCGTCCACCACTTCCATCGGGCACTCGGGATGAACGATCACCTGGACGCCCGGGAAGTCAGTGCGGGCCTTCTCGATCTGTGCCACCGAGAAGCGCTTGTGCACCGAGCAGAAGCCGTGCCAGAGGATCACCCTGGAGTCCAGCAACGCCTGTTCGTCGTTCCCGCCGAGTTCTTTGCGCGGGTTCCACATCGGCATCTGCTCCAGCGGGACGCCCAGCGCCTTCGCGGTGTTCCGGCCCAGGTGCTGGTCCGGGAAGAACAGGACGCGCTGGCCACGCTCGAAGGCCCATTCCAGCACTGTCTTGGCGTTCGATGACGTGCAGACGATGCCGCCGTGCTTGCCGCAGAAGGCCTTCAGCGCGGCCGAAGAGTTCATGTAGGTGACGGGGATGACCGGAACCCGGCCGTCGGCGTCGGGCTCGGTGCCGAAGATTTCCTCCAGCTGCTCCCAGCAGTCCTCCACGGAGTCCGCGTCCGCCATGTCCGCCATGGAGCATCCGGCGGCGAGGTTGGGCAGGATGACCGCCTGCTCCGGCGTCGAGAGGATGTCGGCGGTTTCGGCCATGAAGTGCACCCCGCAGAACACGATGGCCTCGGCGTCCGGCCTGGTCAGGGCGGCGTTGGCCAGCTGGAAGGAGTCGCCGACGAAATCGGCGTACTGCACCACCTCGTCGCGCTGGTAGAAATGGCCGAGGATCACGGCGCGGTCGCCGAGCGTGGCCTTGGCGGCGCGGATCCGGGCGTCCAGCTCGGCGTCACCGGCCAGCTTGTACTCCTCGGGGAGCTGGCCCTGGCGCGGGGTCGACGGCGGCGCGACGTCGGCGCTGGAGGCTCCGGGACCGTACGCCGGGATGCCGGCCAGCGCCTCCGCGAGGTCATAGTCCCAGGGGCCCTTGGCCAGAGCGGGGCTGCACGTGCTGCCGGCAGCTGCGGCGCGGCCTTTTTCGGCCTGTTCACGCGTGATGAGCTGGATTGCCGTATTGACGCTGCTCATGGGGTACTCCTGTTATCTGGGTCGAGGCCGGGACGGCCGGTAAATCGGTAGAGGCGTGGCGGGCGGTGCTTGCCGCCCTGGAGGTATTCACCGGTTTCTTCGATTTCCGGCGTGGCTTTGACCTGGCGGCGGAAGTTCGCCGGGTCCAGCCGGGTGTCCAGGACGGCTTCGTAGACTTCCCGGACCTGGGCGAGCGTGAAGTACTCCCCCAGCAGGTGGTAGGCGATGGAGCCGTAGGCGAGCTTGTTCCGCAGCCGCCAGAGCGCGTAATCGACGATCGAGTTATGGTCGAAGGCCAGATCGCCCAGCTTGTCTGCGCGGAACCACCTGACGTTTTCCGATTCGTCCGCGAGCGCGGCCTCGGTCGGCTGCACGAGCGCCCAGTACACAATGGACACCACGCGCTGGGTGGGCGACCGGTGCAGACCCCCGAAGGCATAGAGCTGCTCGAGGTAGCTGGGGGCCAGTCCGGTGGTTTCCCTCAGGTTCCGCGAGGCGGCGTCCTGCAGCGACTCCGCGTGTGTCAGCGGTCCGCCCGGCAGCGCCCACATGCCCTTGAACGGCTCGCGGATCCGGCGGACCAGCGGGAGCCACAGCGTGGGACGGCCGGAGGCCTCGCTGGGCCGGAGGGCGAAGATCACCGTGGAAATGGCCAACGACGGCGGAGCGGCCTGCCGCTCGGCAACGTTGGCTGAGGTGGTGTACACGGTTTTCTCACCCGCTTCACTGCGCGTTCGGGGGTCCTGCTGACCATCCGGTTAGTTATAGTCAAAATGACTAAAACTGATTCTACGGCCCGCCGGCCGCGGAACAAAATGTTTCGGCAGTGGACCCCCTTGTGCGGGGCCCTGCCCTGGCGCGGTCCCCTGCCTAAGGGCGGGTCCCGGCGGCCACCGCCTCGAGGAGGGGTAGTGTCCGGCCCTCGAAATGCGTATTGAGGACAATCACCGACGAGGACCGCAGCACCGTCCTGGTGGCGATCATCGCATCGAGGACGCACTGGAGGTCCGGATTGGACCGGGCCGCGATGCGCGCCATCAGGTCCGAACTGCCGGAGACGGTGTGGATCTCGATCAGTTCCGGGATCTCGGCGAGCGCCGCCACCACGGCATCGTGCCCTAGGTCCTGGTTGATGGTCAGCGAGCAGAACGCAACCACCGGAAAGCCGAAATGGGACGGGTCCGGGTGGGGAACCCAGGATCCGATCACGCCGGCTTCCGCCATACGGTCCAGCCGTGCCTGGACGGTGGCCCGGGCGATCTTGAGCACGCGGGAGGCCTCCAGGACGGACGCGCGCGGCGAATCGGTGAAGAATCGGACAATTTTGGCGTCCAGCGCATCCACGTTCATCAGGTTTTCCCGTCCTTGGATCTGCAACAACACAAAGTGCTGGAGTTTGGGCCGATGCTTTGGGCAAACTGCGTCCATGATCGCACGCGCCGGGGCTGTGGTGTTCCCGGCGAGGCGGTAGATTCAAAAGGTCCCAAAAGGACCCCTGTTTTCACCAACCCCAAGAAGGTACGCAGCATGACGATGAAGTCCACGGCGGAGCGTCCGGCAGTAGAACTCGGCCACAGCATGAAACCCCGCCAACTGACCATGATGGGACTGGGCAGCGCCATCGGCGCCGGGCTCTTCCTCGGATCCGGAGCCGGAATCCAGGCCGCCGGCCCGGCCGTCCTGATCTCCTACCTCGTGGCCGGCACACTGATCATCCTGGTGATGTGGGCGCTCGGCGAGATGGCGGCGGCAAACCCCAACAGCGGGGCTTTTTCCGTGTACGCCGAGCGGGCCATGGGCAAGACGGCCGGGGCCACGGTGGGCTGGCTGTGGTGGCTCCAGCTCGTGGTGGTCATCGCCGCGGAGGCCCTCGGCGCCGCAGGCCTGCTGTTCTCGGTCTGGCCGGTCATTCCGGTCTGGGCCCTCGCACTGGTGTTCATGGTGGCGTTCACTGCCATCAACCTGGCCGGCGTGAAGAACTTCGGCGAATTCGAGTTCTGGTTCGCCATCCTCAAGGTCGCCGCGATCGTGATCTTCCTGGCCATCGGCGCCGCGCTGCTCCTGGGTCTCCTGCCCGACGTCGCCTCGCCGGGCTTCAGCAACATCGCCACGGACTTCGCTCCGGCGGGCCTGGGCGGCGTAGCGACGGCCCTGTTCGTCGTGATCTTCGCGTTCGGCGGGACGGAGATCGTCAGCGTAGCCGCCGCCGAAACAGAGGACCCGGAGCACAGCGTGGCCAAGGCCATCCGGACCGTGGTGTGGCGGATCCTGGTGTTCTATATCGGATCCGTGTTCGTCATCGCGGCCGTGCTCCCCGCCACCTCGGAGGCATTGGCGTCGCCGTTCGCGGGCGTCCTTGACGCCGCCCGCATTCCCGGTGCCAGCACGGCGATCACCCTGGTGGCCGTCGTCGCGCTCCTGTCAGCCTTGAACGCCAACCTTTACGGGGCATCCCGCATGGTCTACTCGCTCTCCGAACGCGGCGAGGCGCCGGCCTTCCTGTCGCGGCTCAGCGGCGCAAAGGTGCCGATGGTCGCCGTCGGCGTCTCTGTTGCCTTCGGCTTCATCGCCACAGTCCTTGAGCTGCTGTTTCCGGGCCAGATCCTGCCCGCACTGTTCCAGCTCGTCGGCTCAACCTGCCTGGTGGTGTGGGGTACCGCCCTCGTCTCCCAGCTGATCCTGCGCCGGCGCGCGGACCGCGACGGAACTCCCCTGCCGCTGCGCATGAAAGGCTTCCCTGGCCTGACGGTGTTCGGCCTGGTGCTCCTTGGCCTGATCTTCGCCGTTGGACTGAGCGCCGAGAGCAGCCGGATCCAGCTGGTCAGCACCGTCCTGCTGATCGCCGGCATCGCCGCCGCCTGCTGGCTGGGTGCCCGGTTCACCGCGTCACGAGAGGCCGCACGCGCCGACTCCGCCAAGGACTAGCACCCCGCCCAACTAGGTAGCAGCACACGCTGTTCTCAGCCCTCATAACGGCATCTGCTGCGACTCAGTTGGGCGGGACGGCCGGCTCCGCCACGGACTGGAACCCCGGCCGAACACCGGTCCGGGAAGGGCTTCACAATTTGTGCAGCCCTTCCCGCGTTTGACTGCGCAGTAGTGACAGTCTGATCAGCGTCCGGAGAGCGGATTGCCCGGCGACTCCGGGGTGACTAGGGTCACAGCCATGGACACCCTGCCCCTTCCGGATGACGGCAATGCCGATCCCCCGCCCACTCCTGGCCAGCTGCGTGAGCTGTACACGCTGATGGCCGCGGTCCGCCACCTTGATGTCTCGGCCGTCGCGTGGCAGCGCCAGGGCATCATCCCGGGCTACGCCCCCGAGCTGGGCCAGGAGGCCGCCCAGGTGGGCAGCGGATATGCCGTGGATACCGCCCGCGACTTTGTTTTCCCCACGTACCGCGAGATGGGCGTCGCCCGGGCCATGGGCGTGGACATGGTGGCCTACATGTCCACCCACAAGGCCACCTGGCACGGCGGGCTCTACAACCCCGTCACTTCACGCCTCGCGCCGATCCAGGCCGTGGTGGCCGGTTCGGTGCTGCACGCGGTGGGGTGGGCCCACGGCCAGACGCTCGAACAGAACGACGGCGTTGCCCTCACATACCTGGGCGACGGCGCCTCCTCGCAGGGCGACGTCCACGAGGCGATGAACTTCGGGGCCGTCATGAACGCACCTGTGGTCTTCTTCGTGCAGAACAACGGCTGGGCCATCTCGGTCCCCACGGAGCGCCAGGTTGCCGGCGGCTCTGTTGCCGCCCGTGCCGCCGGCTACGGCATCCCCGGCATCCAGGTGGACGGGAACGACGTCGTCGCCGTGCTGGAGGCTACCCGGCGGGCCATCGCCCACTGCCGCACCGGCAACGGGCCCGTGGTGGTCGAGGCCATGACCTACCGCCGCGGCCCGCACTCCACGTCCGATGACCCCGGCCGCTACCGCTCACTGGATGAGGAGCGGACCGGCGCGGGCGAGGACCCGCTGCGCCGCCTTCGCCAGCGGCTGCTGGATGACGGCATTGCCGACGACGCCTTCTTCGCTGCGGCGCAGGCCGCCGCGGCAGCCGAGGAAGCGGCAATCCGCGAAGGCATCGAAGCGCTCGGCCCCCGGCCAGGCAGCGAAATGTTTGACCTCGTCTTCCAGGAGACCACCCCCGCACTCCAGAACCAGGCCGCCCACTGGCGAGAGGAATCCGAACATGTCTAACGCCACCCTTGAGAGCGAGGCCGCCATGGCCGATGAAGCTCCACATCACGGAGTTGAACAGCTTTCCATGCAGCAGGCGCTCAACCGCGCGCTGGACGAGGTGCTGGCGGAAAACCCCAAGGCAGTGATCTTCGGCGAGGATTGCGGCCGGCTGGGCGGTGTCTTCCGCATCACCGACGGTCTGCAGTCCAAACACGGCGAAAACCGGGTCTTCGACACCCCGCTGGCCGAATCAGGCATCCTGGGCATGTCCGTGGGCCTCGCGATGGCAGGCTTCCACCCCATTCCTGAGGTCCAGTTCGACGGCTTCGCCTACCCGGCCATCAACCAGATCGTCTGCCAGATCGCCCGGATGAACTACCGGAGCCGCGGCACCCTGCCGATGCCGATCACGCTGCGCGTGCCCAGCTTCGGCGGGATCCGGGCGCCCGAACATCATGGCGAAAGCCTCGAGGCCCTGTTCGCGCACGTGCCGGGCCTGAAGGTGGTGTCGCCGTCGAACCCGCACGAGGCCTATCATCTCCTCAAGTACGCCGCCACGCGCCCGGACCCGGTGATCTTCATGGAGCCGAAGTCCCGGTACTGGCAGAAGGGCGACGTCGACTTCACCGCCGCAGATGCCCCCGGTGGAGCGCCCACCGGTGCCAAGGTCATGCGGGAGGGACGCCACCTGACGCTCATTGCCTGGGGTGCCATGGTGTCCCGCTGCCTGCAGGTGGCCGAACTCGCCGCGGAGGACGGCATCGACGTCGAAGTCCTGGACCTGCGCTGGCTTAAGCCGATCGACGCCGATGCGCTGGTGACGTCTGTGCGGAAGACGCGGCGCGCCGTCGTCGTCCATGAAGCGCCGCTGACCTCCGGCCTGGGCGCCGAAGTGGCCCAACTGGTCACGCAGGGCTGCTTCGATACCCTCAAGGCACCTGTGGAGCGGGTGACGGGCTTCGATGTGCCGTATCCGTCCGGGGACCTCGAGGACGAATACATTCCCAACATTGACCGGATTCTTTTCGGCATCCAGCGAGTATTGGAGTACCGGCGTGGCTGAAATATCCTTCCCGCTCCCGGACCTGGGCGAAGGCCTGATCGAGGCGACCGTCCTGGAATGGCTGGTTTCCGCCGGTGACCAGGTGGAGCGCAACCAACCGCTCGTGGAGGTGGAAACCACCAAATCCGCTGTTGAATTGCCCAGTCCGCAGGCAGGTAAAGTGGTCCGTATCTACGGCGGGCCCGGCGACAAGATCAATGTCGGCGAGCCCCTGATTGTGTTTGACGTGCCGGACAACACTGCCGGCATCGTGGGCACCGTCCCGAAGGAAGAGGCACCGAAGCGCCGGGTTCGCCTGAGCGCCGTACTTGATGAGGACTGACATGATGAGCGGCAGGCACACCGGCGAACAGCATTCCCACACCGTGGAGGGCACCGATCCCCAGCTCTACGTCGAGGTGCACGATCCCGACGCCGACGCCGGCCTCCGCCCCATCCTCCTGATCCACGGCTTCTCGTCCTCCAGCAAGCTGAACTGGGAGGACACCGGCTGGCTCTCCGCACTCCTCGCCGCGGGCAGGCGGGTCATCACGGTGGACCTGCCGGGCCACGGCCGCAGCGGCGCGCCGGAAGACATGGACTCCTACTCGCCCAGCCGGATCCGCGCGGACCTGCTCCAGATAGCGTTCGACGCCGGAGTGCGGCCGGTGCGCGCGGGTGACCCTTCCAGCGGCCTGGACCTGGTCGGCTATTCGCTCGGCTCCCGGCTCGCCTGGGAGTTCGGCGCCACGCAGCCGGAGATCGTGCACCGGATTGTCCTCGGCGGACCCAACATGGCCGATCCCCTGGCGGAGTTCGATCTCGTGGCTGCCCAGCGGTACCTCGCCGACGGCACGCCGATCGCCGACGAATCCACGGCCGGGCTCCTGAAGATGGCGCAGGCGCTGCCGAGCAACAACATCTTCGCGCTCCTGTCCCTGGTCGAGGCCATCAAGGGCGAGCCCTATGACCCCGCCGAGGCCGTCCCGCACATGCCCGTGCTGCTGGTGGCCGGCGAAAATGATGAACGCGCAGCGTCGATGCCCCAGCTTGCGGAACTGGCCGCCACGTCCGGTTCCATGGCCGAACAGCTGCTGCTTCCCGGCAGGAACCACACCAGCGCCATCACCAGCCGGGCCTTCAAACAGGCGGCCGTCGCGTTCCTCGGCAGCTGACAGCTGGCCGCCCGGCTGCCGGCAGCCCGGCAGCTGGCTGCCCGCAGACTTGCCCCGGCAGACTGGCCCGCGCGGCGCGGCCCGTCGGCGGTAGGCTGGATTTGACGGGCGGAGACTCCGGAAGAGGAACCCATGGGCATGGTTTTTGAAGACCGGGATGAAGCCGGACGGCGGCTGGCGGCGGCCCTTCCGCAGTTCCGCGAAAGGCCGGACACTGTGTTGCTCGGACTCGCGCGCGGAGGCATTCCGGTCGCGGCCGCGGCATCGGCCGTCCTGCACCTTCCGTTCGGTGCGGTCCTGGTCAGGAAACTCGGCATTCCGGGCCATGGCGAGACGGCCTTCGGCGCCTTAGCGTATTCCGAGGGCAGGGTCGTCCGGCTGCTCAACCGGCCCCTTGTGGCGCGGGTGCTGGAAAACGGTGTCCGGCAGGCCTGGCTGGATGAAGTGGAGGACCGCGAACGGGAGGAACTCCTGCGCCGGGCCGAGAAGTACCCCGGCATCAACCAGGAAGTCCGCGGGAAGACGGCGTTGCTGGTCGACGACGGCCTGGCCACCGGCGCCACCATGCGGGCCGCCGTCGAGGCCGTGCGTTCGGCGGGGGCCGTCAGCGTCGTCGCCGCCGCCCCGGTCGGGTCCATCGAAGCCGAGAAGTCCCTGTCGCGGGTTTGCGACGTCCTCTGCCTCCACCTGCCGGGCAAATTCCGGGCCGTGGGCAGCTTCTACCGCCATTTCGAGCAGTTGTCCGACGACGACGCCATCGGCCTGCTCCGGGGCGCCCAGCCCTGAACGCGGTGCGGGCCCGGACCATCGGCCCGGACCCGCTGTTAACTGGTGGTGGTTATGCCGGCCGCAGTCCGGTCAGTGCCGGCTGACGCCCAGCGGACGGCCCTTGGTTTCCTTGGCCAGCAGCACGCCGACGGCGGAGATCACGCAGAGGATCATGATGTAGATGCCGATGGATCCGGTCCACTTGGTGCTCTGCAGCAGCGACTCAGCGATCGTGGCGGCAAACGCGCCGCCGAGGATCGCGCCGAACGCATAACCGATCGAGATGCCCGAGTACCGGACGTTCGCGGGGAACATCTCGGCGTACATGGCGGACATCGGGCCGTAGGACAGTCCCAGGCCGATCGTCAGGACAAACAGCGCCACACCGTAGAGCACGATGTCCTTCGTGTCGATGAGAGCGAACATCGGAATCATCCAGGCGAAGACGATGCCATAGCCGATCAGGAAGGTCTTGACCCGGCCGATCTTGTCCGACAGCCAGCCACCCACGAGGGTGAAGATCAGCCAGCCGAAGGAGGCCAACGTGGTGGCGAGCAGGATCTGCGGAACCGGCATCTTCAGCGACCTCGTGGCGTAGGAGATGAAGAAGGCGATCAGCAGGTAACCCGCCGCGTTGTTGCCGATGAAGATCATGGTCGAGTAGAGGACCGCCTTCTTGTGCTTCCGGATGAGCTCGCCGAGCGGGGCCTTGCTCTCCGCCTTGCGCGCAGCCATCTCCTTGAACACGGGGCTCTCAGCCACGGCACGGCGGATCAGGTAGCCGACGACAATCAGCACGATGGAGAGCAGGAACGGCACGCGCCAGCCCCAGGCGGCGAAGTCTTCCTTGGACATGCTGGAGTTGAGGAAGAACAGCAGCCCGGTGGCGAGGATCATCCCGACGGGCACACCGATCTGCGGGTAGGCGCCGAACAGGCCGCGCTTGCTCTTGGGTGCGTGCTCCACGGCCATCAGGGCGGCGCCGCCCCATTCGCCGCCGGCGGAGAAGCCCTGGACGATGCGGAGGAGAATCAGCAGGATCGGGGCCCACATGCCGATCTGGGCGTAGGTGGGCAGCATGCCGATCAGGGCCGTCGCGGCACCCATCATGATGAGCGTGAAGACCAGCATGGCCTTACGGCCAAGCCTGTCACCGAGGTGTCCTGCGACAACTGCGCCGAGCGGGCGGAACAGAAAGCTGATGCCGATGAGGGCAAAGGACAGGATCTGCGCCAGGCCCGGGTTGGAATCGTTCAGCGGGGCGAGGAACAGCGGGGACAGGAGCGTCCCTGTCAGCTGGGCGAAGATGAAGAAGTCGTACCACTCGATGGTGGTGCCGACCAGCGTCCCGGCGAGGACTTTCCGTTCCTCGTGCTTGCTGCTGGGGCCCAATTCTGAATCGACGTGGGAAGTTGCGGTCATTGGAACTCCGTGGCTGGGGGCAGGGCTACTGCCGGCGATGGGGGTGATTCCGCACGATTTACTGATCGAACGGTCAGTTAGTATGAAGGATACTATGAAATTGTGATGGAGCGCACTTATTTTTTGGCCCGCGATCGGCCGACCGGCTTAGTCCGCCCGGTTCAATCCGTCCGGTTCAATCGGTTCGGTTCAGGAATTCGCGGAGTCTTGCCCTGACCGGTTCGCGGTCATAGGTGTTGACAAGGGCGCTGGCCATCCGCACCGGGTCCCCGAAGAAGAAGTACTCGTAGAGCGACTGTCGGCCCGAGAACCCCGAGATCGACGCGTCGAAGGCGAGCTTGAACAGGCGCACCCGTTCGGGACCCGTGAGGGTCTTCCCCTGCAGGTACAGGTCGATGTCGGCCCGCGCCTCGCTGTTCACGTCGGCTTCGCCGGGCAGCGCCATGAGCCCCGACGCGGAGAACTTGCGGATGATCTGCGGGAAACGCTGGGCCATCTTGGGATACCAGTTCCGCGCGGCATTCAGTGTTGTCCACTTGGGCAGCATGACGCCCGCCTCATTGAGCCCGGCGTCCGCCTCGGAGGCTCGCACCAGGGCCTTGCCGATCTCGACGTCGATGATCAGCTCGGCGATATCCTCCTGGATGTGCTGGAAACCGTCGATGCCGATCGAGTCGGCGAGCTCCGACGCAAGGCCGAGGAAGAATTCGCTCTTCGCAATGGTCCGGGTGACCACCTGGTGGGTCATGAGGGCACCTGCGCCGGTTTCGGCGTAGAAGGAGTTGCAGAGCTGCGGGTTGCCCAGCATGAAGATGCGGTCGTTCGGGACGAGGACGTCATCGAAGACGGCCACCGCGTCCATTTCCTCGTAGCGGGAGGCCAGCGGCTCGTCGTGCGTGCTGCCCCCGTTGTAGAGCGAGGTGCGGCACAGGTACCGCAGTCCCGGCGCGTCGTTGGGAATGGCAAAGGCGAAGGAATAGGGCGCATCCTCCGGGGTGCCGCGCAGCACGGTGGACGGAAAGACGAGCAGTTCGTCTGCAATCGGCGCGATCGTGGCCAGCATGCGGGCGCCGCGGATGACAATGCCGTCCTCGCGCTCCTCCACGATGCGGGCGGTAAGTTGGCCGCCCAGCTGCTCCGAGCCGGAGACGGAGCGGTTGACCTGCGGCGGGATCAGCGTGTGGGTCGCCAGGGAGTCGTTTTCGCGGGCCCACTCGTAGTAGTTGCGGATGTTTTCCGCGAACTTGGGGTCCGCCTGGGAAAACCACTTCTCGGCCGTCCCCAGAGCCGTGAGGGCGGAGTTCATGTAGTCCCCCGTGCGCCCCAGGAATCCGTTGGTCGCCTCCGCCCAGGTCGAGATCGCCCGGCGCCGGCGCTGCAGGTCCTCGACGGTCCGCGGCACCAGGAAGGACGCGTTCACCAGCTCGCCGGTGGTGGGCGAGGTGTAGGTCAGCGCCTCCTGGTACTGCTTGTCGTGCTGCATGTCGAACAGCTTCGCGTAGGACCGCGCCACGTTGCGGAAGGCCGGGTGTTCGGCGACTTTCTCGCTGACCACCTCGCCGTCGATCACGATGTGTGGCGTCATGGCGTTGAGTTTGTCCAGGTACTGCTGCCCGGTTCGGATGCCCATTGCTATCTCCAGTCGTCGTTGAACTGCAGGTGGATTGATGGTTGTTGAAGTGCGCCTAGAGGAGGTCCTCCATGCCCAGCTGGCTTTCCGGGATGGTGGTGAAGGCGCTGTTCGCGAACGCCAGGGCGTCGCCGTTGCGGTAGTTGAAGTCCACTACTTCGCCGAGATAAAGCGTGTGATCTCCGCCGTCGTAAGCCGCCCAGGGCTTGCACTCAAAGAAGGCCAGGACATTGGACAGACGGGGCGCCGTCGCACTCTCCACCCACAGGGGCTCGGGCCCCGGGCGTCCGGCGAAATGCATGGCCAGCTGCCGCTGCTCGGCGCCCAGGATGTTGACGGTGAAGGGGCGGCCCGCGAGCTCATCGTGCGCCTTGGCGGCGCGGGCGATGCTGACCAGGACGAGCGGCGGCTCCATGGAGACCGACGTGAAGGAGTTCACGGTGATGCCGTGGCGCTTGGTGGCGCCGTCGAACGTGACGATCGCGACGCCGGTTGCGAACCTGCCCAGGCTGCCGCGGAAGTGATGTGCCCGCGGAACGGACGTCCGGCCGGGGACGTCCGGGGCCGCTTCTGGCTTGGCGATCATCGTCGGATCCTTCGGTCGCCGAGGCTGGCCGGTGCGGGGCGGTTTCCTCTGGCGTGCTCTTGCGGGCTGCTCTATAGTTGAGCTGTTCTATAGTTGAACGCAAAATTCCTATATGGAACGCTAGCTCAAGGTGACGCGCAACACAAGACCCTCCGGCAACGCCTCCCGCTCCCCCGCCTAGGATGGACAGCATGAATCCAATCGCCAGTGCCGGTGCACCGGCTGCGCCCGCCCAGGCTTCCCCGTCCCAGACTCTCTCTAGGGGCATCCGGGCCCTGGAAATCCTGGCCGAGGCTGACCGCCCGCTGACCATCGCCGAACTCGCCGACGCCATGGGCGTCCACCGCTCGGTCGCCTACCGGATTCTCCGCACGCTGGAGGACCATTCGCTCCTGGTGCGCGACGATGCGGGCAGGGTGCAGCCCGGCCCGGGCCTTGCGGTGCTGGCCCGGGGTGTTTCGCGAAACCTGCAGACGGCCGCCCTGCCGGAACTGACTCAGCTGGCCAACACCCTGAACATGACTGCCTTCGTCGCGGTCTGGGACCACCAGGACTGCGTCACGCTGGTCACGGTGGAGCCCCGGCATTCGGCCGCCACGGTGGTGCAGCATCCCGGATCGCGGCATCCCATCAGCACCGGAGCCCCCGGCATCGCCATCCAGTCGGCTGTATCGGAACACGACTGGAACCAGCTGGCGCCCGGCGTGCCGTACCGTGCCGAGGCTGCAGAGGCGCGCAGGCGCGGCTACGCGGCAAGCCACGACGAAGTCATCGCAGGGGTTTCCTCGCTGGCCGCCCCGATCAGGGTGCCTGGCGGACGGCCCGCTGCGGTCGCCGTCGTCTATATCCGTTCAACGCAGGACCCGGCCGAACTCGCCGCCGCGCTGACCGCCGGCGCGGCGCGGATCGAAGGCCAGCTCGCCTGACCCTGTCCCGCCCAACTAAGTAGCAGCTGACGCCGTTTTCAGCGCCGAAATCGGCGCGTGCTGCTACTTACTCGGGCTGGTTCCGGCGGACGACGACGGCGGCAGCCGCGCCGAGCACGAACAGCGCCGCCGCTGCGGCTACGGGAACGAGGAACGCCGCCGAGTATCCGCTGCCCTGCGCCAGCTGGCCCGCGACCGAGGAACCGAGCGCCGTGCCCGCGACGATGCCGCTGGCCAGCGCCGTCATCACGGTTCCGAGCCTGCCCGCCGGCGCCACAATCCCGCTGATGGCAAACACGGTGACCATGACGGGTCCCACGGGCAGTCCCAGCACCAGCAGCACCAGGACCATGGCCCAGCCGTCGCCCGGCAACAGTAGGAGCGTCGACAGGCCGGCCATGACCGCGGCGCCGGCCAGCCAGCGCGCAGCCAGGGTGAAGCGGGCCGGCCAGTAGGCCACGGAAACGGCGGCAGCTGCAGAGCTGAGCCCCATGACCGCATACAGGAGCCCGGCGACCTCGGACGTTGCAAACGAGGCAGAAAACGAACTGAGGGCGGCCTGGGTGGAGCCGAAAAAGCTGCCCATGCAGACCATGGCCAGCACCGGCAGCGCCACGGCGGCGACGGCGGCGAACCCCGCCCGGCGGGCCTGGCTTTGGCCGGCCGTGCGATCAGCGGTGCTGCGATCGGCGGCCCTGCGTTCGACAGTTTTGCGGGGAACTGCTTTGCGGGGAACTGAAAGATGCGTACGGTGCACGGCGAAGGCCGGCACGAGCGTGATGGTCAGTGCCGCGGCGAGGGCCAGCGGGAGCCACGGCGCGACCAGACTGGCGAGGATACCCACGAGGGCCGGGCCGAGGACGAAGGTGAGTTCGTCGGCCGTGCTCTCATAGGACAGCGCCGTGTCCAGGTCCGTGCCGCCGCCCCTGCGGTTTACGGCCGACGTCAGCGCCATCCAGCGGACCCGCGCCAGCGGGCCGACCTGGGGGCAGCTGACGCCGGCGACGAAGGCCGCCGCGAGGACGGGGACAGTGCCGCCTCCTGCACCGGTCACATAGGCCGTGGCGATCAGCGCGAGGACGGCCAGGGCGTTCAGGATGGCCGAAACCACGAGGACCGGGCGCTGGCCGAAGCGGTCCGCCAGGGCGCCCAGGACGGGGGCGCCGATGGCCGATCCGATGCCCACGGCTCCGGCGGAGGTTCCGCCGACAGCATACGATCCGCTGACGGAGGTGACGAGCGTGAGCGTGCCGACGGTCAGCATGGCCAGCGGCAGCCGGGCGAACAGGCCGAGCGGGATAAAGCCCCTGCCCGCGAGTTCAGGCAGCCGGGAGTAACGGCTTCGCGAGCGGGCCGGCGGCGAATCGACGGACATTTCGCCGGCGCCGGCGGGAGAGTGCTGTGATGGAGACTGCCGTGAAGGTGAATGCTTCGAAGGGCGCTGTGGCGCCGTGGAGGTGCTCATGTATCCGGGCTCGTTCAGTAGTGCGCATCGTCCCTCCTCCCGATGCGCGCGACCCGGTAACCATTAGATTCTACTGGACCGGCAAAGCTACTGCCCGCACGGGCATCACGCGGCGGCCGCTGTGTCTGAGACGTGCAGGGTGGACCCGTTGCGTCCCTTCACGACCTGAAGCTGAGTGCCGATCCGCTGCTTCATCTCCGCCACGTGGCTGACCAGGCCGACCACCCTGCCGCCGTCTCGCAGTCCCTCCAAGGCGTCCATCACCTGTTCCAGCGCCTGCTCGTCGAGGCTGCCGAACCCCTCGTCGACGAACAGGGTCTCGATGTCCACGCCGCCGGCCTCCTGCTGCACGACGTCCGCGAGGCCCAGGGCGAGGGACAGCGAAGCCATGAATGACTCCCCGCCGGACAGCGTGGAGGTATCGCGCCGCTGGCCGGTCCATTCGTCCACTACCTCCAGGCCTAGCCCGGACTTTGCGTTCCTCGCGGCCCTGGCATCCGTGTGCTGCAGGGTGTACCGCCCGTCGCTCATGGCGACGAGCCTCTCCGACGCGGCAATGGCCACCTGTTCGAGCCGTGCGGCGAGCACATAGCTGTTGAGGCTCATGCGGTAACTGTTGTCACCGGCGCCGCGGGACGAGTCCGCGAGAGCCGTCAGCAGCTCGGCGCGTTCCTGCGGCCCCCGGCCAGCCTCCGCAAGGTCCTCGTAATCGCGTCGCAGCCGGCCAAGGGAACCGGAGCTTTGCAGGGCGAGTCCGGCGGCCAGCGCCACGTCCTTCGCAGTCTTCTCCGCCTGGTCCGCGTCGGCCCGAAGCCGCTCCAGCTCCCCCGGCTCCGTTGCATTGCCGGATTCGCGTTCCTTGCCGGCCAGAATGAGTTCTTCACTGGCGAACAACTCCTCCAGCCGGGCCAGTTCGTCGTGCCCGGCACGGACTGCCGCATCCAGCCGCGCCGACTCTGGCGGCGTCAGAAGCGCCGCCTGCGCATCGGCGGCGGAACCGAAGCCCGCTTCCGGCAGAGCACCGTCCAGTTGGCCCTGGGCGTCGGCCAGCCGGGCCGCGGCCTGGTCCAGTTCGGCACGGGCCGAGGATGCCCGCTCCAGGACGTCGATCGTTGCCCCGATGCCGCCGCAGCGGAGGCCGAGGCTACCGTAGCCGGCCCGCAGCGCAGCCAGTGCCGATTCCAGCGTGGCCGCCTGCTGTTCGACTTCCGCCATGGTCGATTCGGTCTGAGCCAGGCCCGACATCGCCTCCACGCGCGCCCGCTCCGTGGAGTCAATACGGTCCGCAAGCTGCGCCTGCCGCGCCCGGCTCTTCGCCAGCTCAATCTCAGCGGCAGCGGCCTCGGCCGCCGCTTCCGCTGCGGTTTGGGCCGCCTTGCGTGCTTCGGCGGGATCAGTGTCGCCGCCCTGCCCGGCCAGCACGGCGACCAACTGCCGCGCGGCGGAGAGCTCCGCGTCCAAGGCGGCGAGCGCCTTCTCCGCCCGCTCAAATTGGGCCTTGGCCTGTTCCTCTTTTTCGGCAAGTCCCAGTGCGGATTCAGCGGTTGGAACCGGCGCCGGATGCTCCGCACTGCCGCAGACCGGGCACGGCTCGCCATGCTCCAGGCGCGCTGCGAGCTCTGCTGCCGCGTTGGACAGGCGCTCCTCCCGGACGTCAAGCCACTGCGTGCGCAGTTCCTGGTGTTCTTCCCGGCCCCGCAGATGGCGCTCTGTCGCGGCCGCACAATGCACAGCCGCCGCCCCGTAGCGCCGGACAACGTCCACGAGTTCGTCGGCCGCCGCGGCTTCCTTGGTGCGGAGCACGGATTCGCCTGCCAGCAATTCCAGCGGCTCAAGGCCCGGCTGCAGCCCTGCCATTTCTGAGCGCAGTGAGAGTAGGGAGGTTGCATGGGCCTGGATGGCGTCCGAAAGCCGCTGGTGCTCCCCTGCGAGCCCGGCTGAACGGGACCACAGGCCCGCCAGCCGGTCCTCATCCGCCAGGCGTTCGTTCACCACCGCAAGCAGCGACCGCAGCCGCCCGAGCTCGGCGGTGACGTCAACGGCGGAGGAGTCGGTGCCGGCCAGTTCGGCGTGCTCGCTGGCAGCCCGCTCCACCCCTGCCGCGGCACGCTCCACGGCCTCGGCCGCACGCGTCACGAGGGCGTCGGCCGCCGCCACGGCCTTCAGATGGCCGCCGAGGATCTCGGCCTTGCGGTGCTGCGACAGCCTGGCAGCGGTGTCCTCGAGCGCCGAACCAGCCGCCGCAGCGTCGGCTTTCCGGCGCAGCGCGGCGGCCAGCTTCAGCCGCCTGCCCTCGCGCGCCAGTTCCTGATCACGACGGGCTGTGCATTCCCGGTGCAGCGCCTCACACGATTCAGCCTCGGCGGCCAGCGCCGAAGCCTTGGCCGACGCGGCAGATTCGAGCCACGCGAGCCGATCCCCGGCGCGGCCGGCATCCGGGGCGCCGGTCATGTCCAGGTCCATTGCCGCGGCTTCGGCGTCGGCACGTGCCACGATCAGCGCCAGCTTGCCGTTGTGGCCTGCCACCTCCTTGGCGGCATCGGCGGCCTTGACGGCCAGTTCCCGCTCGACCGCCTCGAAGCGCTCGGTCCCGAATAGTTTCTGCAGGAGTTCCAGGCGGTCCGAGGCCTTGGACCGGAGGAAGGCCGCAAAGTCCCCCTGCGGGAGCATGACCACCCTGGTGAACTGTTCCCTGTCCATGCCGAGGATGGCAGCGATCTCGGCTCCGGCTTCGTCATTCCTGCCGGATTTTTCAACCCATTCGCCACCCACCCGCTCGCGCAGGAGCGTCTTGGCCTGCTGGGTGGTGTACCCGTTCCGGCCACGCGCGCTCGGCTTCTCCCAGGCCGGTGAACGGGAAACTTCAAACCGCCTTCCGCGGGCGGAAAACTCGCAGGTCACGCGGGGCTCCGTGGCGGACTCCGCGTGATCGCTGCGCAGCCTCTTGCCGTCCTGCCTCGCCCCGGGCACGGATCCATACAGCGCATAGCAGATGGCGTCCAGCACGCTGGTCTTGCCGGCGCCGGTGGCTCCGTTGAGCAGGAACAGCCCATGGCCGCTGAGCCGGTCGAAATCGACCTCCTCGGTGCCGGCGAACGGGCCGAAGGCACAGATCTCCAGCCGGTGGATCCTCATAGAGACACTCCCTGCAGGCGCACGGTTTCCAAGGCTTCGGTCAAGGCGGTCCGCTCCGCCTCGCCGGGTTCGCGGCCACGGACATGTTCCAGGAACCCGCAGCAGACCGAGAGATCGTCCTCCGCGGCGGCGAGCCGGCTGCTGTAACTGGTCTTGGCGGAGGCCGGCGCGCCTTCGGGATCGAACCCGAGTACGAGCGTGTCCGGGAACCGCTTCCTGAGCTTTTCCATGGCCTGCGCAGGCCGCTGGGCGTCCGTAATGGTCACCTGGCAGTATGCGTCTTCCGCCCACGCGTGGTCAGCCGACTCGAGCATCTCGGCGATGGTCCCGCGAAGGACGGCGAGTTTCCGCGGCGCCTCCCACAGCACCTCCTGCACGGACGTTACGCCGGCCTCACCGACATCGATGAGCCAGGCGCCCTTTTGGTGCTTCGCTTCGGAAAACGAATAGGCCAGCGGCGAACCTGAATATCGCACGTCCGGGGTGAGTGCCTGCCTGCCGTGGAGGTGGCCCAGCGCGGTGTAACTGAAGCCGGCAAATAGGTCCAGCGGAACGGCGCCGACGCCTCCGATGCTGAGGTCACGTTCGCTGTCCGAGCTGATGCCGCCGCTCGCGAAGGTGTGCGCCAGAACCACCGAATGGACGGTCCGCGACTCGCTGCGTGCGGCCAGGTCCGTGCGGATGCGCTCTGTGGCGGCACGCGTGACCTCAAAGTGGCTGGCCGTCGCGACGCCGAGTTGATCGGCCACGAGCCGCGGTTCGAGCCAGGGGATGCCGTAAATTGCCAGGGCGGGGCCCTGGTCATCGTCGGGTCTGCTCCCCAGCGGCAGCACCAGTGGCACATCCAGCTCCTGTAGCCGGGTCCGCAGGTGGACGCCGCCGCGCTCCAGCAGCCTTGAGGCAAAACCGAGCCTGATGGCGGAGTCGTGGTTGCCGCTGGTCAGCACCACGCGCGCCCCGGCGTCCGTCAGCCGGACAAGGGCGTCGTCCAGTAGCCCGACGACGTCCACGCCGGGAAGGGCACGGTCGTACACATCGCCGGCAATGAGGACCACGTCGACGGAAAGGTCGCGGACCCGGGCGACCAGCTGGTCGACAAAGGAGCGCTGGGCATCGAGCATGCCAACGCCGTGGAAGGACCGGCCCAGATGCCAGTCGGAGGTGTGCAATAACCGCATATTCTTACGCTATCCGCAGGCACTGACAGTATTGCCGCACCGACCCGGCGCGTCCGGAGACACGCCCGGGCGGTGGTCCGTCCCGGCCGTCAAAAGGATGTGCTGCTTACTGCCGGCGCTACTTGCTGCCCGGGCCGTCGAAAAAGTCGCGGGCTTCGTCCCGCGGCCCAGCGGCACGGTCTCCGGCAGACGCCGGTCCGGCCGCGCCTGACGCTGCGCCGGGTACTGCGGGCGCGGCGCCGGCGGGTACGGGTGCTGCGCCGGCTGCTGCAGGCGCCCCGCCCTCCGTGGCGGAAACGCCGCCGTCGAACTCGCCGTCGAAGTCGTCGCCGGCGTCAAGTGCGTCCGCGGTGTCACCCTCGTCGATGACCGGATGCGCCACAGCGGTGCCCGCTGCGGCGCTGCTGTCGGAGAAACCCCGGAAGACCAGGCCGGCGATGGCGGCACCCACCAGCGGGGCCACCCAGAAGAGCCAGAGCTGTTCCAGCGACCAGCTGTTGCTGAACAGCGCGGAGGCCGTGGCACGGGCGGGGTTGAACGGCGCGTTTCCGATGGCCTGCCCGAACTGCAGCAGCACGGCAAACGCGAGGCCAACGGCGAACGGGGCCGCTGCCGCGTGAACGTTGCGCCGCGCCGTGGTGCCGAGGAAAACAGCGACCAGGAGGGCTGCGCCCAGGACTTCGGCCAGCAGGACGCCCGCCATGGGCGTCTGAATGACGGAATGTTCGCCGAATCCGGCGGTCACGGTATCGAACGCCGCCCGGGTGTCGGGAATGTTGGGGACGGTGCGGAGGATGCCGAAGAGTGTCAGGGCGCCGGCGGCGGCGCCGATGAGCTGCGCGCCGATGTAGGCGGCGGCGTGGGCGGCGCGGATCTTTCCTGCCACGAAGCTACCCAGCGTGATGGCCGGATTGAACTGCCCGCCCGAGATGTATGCGAAGGCCAGCATCGCGGCCGTCACGGCGAGCCCGCCGGCCAGCGATGCCGGCAGCGGATTCGACTGCGGAAGCGTGAAGAGCGGAACGCCCAGTCCGGCGATCACCAGGAACAAGGTTCCGAACGCTTCGGCCCCCAGCCGGGAAACGAGTCCGGGCCGGAATCCGCCGTCACCGGCGGAATTCAGCTCGGGGTCGGTCGGGGGTGCGGACGCAGGGGTGGTCATGTTCAGGAATTCCTTTGTTTCGGTGAGCCGGTGAGACCGGCACCTGCGGGAGTCAGCCCCTGCATTCTGGCAGGCGAGTCTGGACGGTTGCTGAATGCGAGCTTAGCGCCCCGGGGAGCGGCCGTTTCCCTTGGCGATCGTCGCCGAGTGAGCGTGCCACGGTCCCGGGGAGCGGCCGCTGCGCTCTCCCGCCGGGCCGGCGGGTAAATTTGGTGGCATGAGCAATGTTCCCGGCGCTACCGCGCTGCCGTCCCCGGCGTCCCGTATCCATGGCTGCCTGCTGGGCGGCGCGCTCGGCGACTCCCTCGGCTACGCCATCGAGTTCGATTCCATCAGCGCCATCCGCGGCCGCTTCGGCGCGGCCGGGCTCCAGGGCTTCGAAGCGCTCGACGGCGGGACTCACTTCTCCGACGACACCCAGATGACGCTCTACACAGTGGACGGCCTCGTCGAAGCGCTGGAATGGGCCAACTCGGGCGTGGGCGCGGACGCAAACGCCTGCCTGTGGCTGGCCTACCTGCGCTGGCTGGACACCCAGGGCGTGCCCGCCCCGGAGCAGGCCCCCAGGCCGCAGCCGCGCTGGATCGACGAGCAGCAGGTGCTCCGTCACCGCCGGGCGCCCGGCAACGCGTGCCTGAGCGGGCTGGCCACAGGCGAGATGGGCACGGTGTACCGCCCGGTCAATCCGGATTCAAAGGGCTGCGGAACCGTGATGCGCTCGGCTCCGTTCGGGCTCATCCCCCACATCCCGGCCGAATCCGTGTACAAGTTGAGCACGGACGCAGCGTCCCTGACGCACGGTCATCCGTCCGCACGCCAGAGCGCGGGGGTCTTCAGCCTGCTGATCCATTCCCTGATCCAGGGCCACAGCCTGCCGGAGGCAGCGCAGGCCGCCGTCCGCCGCGTGGAGGCGGATGCCGAGGCAGCACCCGAACTCCGCGAGCGCCTTGCGGCAGCACTCCGCCTCGCCGGCGCAGCCGACGACGCCGATGACGCCGGCACCGGGGCGCGGCCCGTGCTCAGCCCGGAGGACCTTGTCAGCGAGCTGGGCGAGGGCTGGGTGGCGGAGGAGGCTCTCGCCGTCGGGCTTTACGCGGTTCTTGCGACGGCGCCCGGCGCCTCGCCTGCCGGCTCTTCCGCCGACTCCGCCGCAGGACAGCCGGCGGCAGATCCTGTGGAGCACTTCAAGGCCGCGATCGCCCTAGCGGTCAACCACAGCGGTGACAGCGACTCCACCGGATCCATCGCCGGCAACATCCTGGGGGCGCACTACGGCGAGGAATGCCTGCCGGCCGACTGGCTCAAAGCACTGGAAGCGCCCGAGGTGATCCGCGGCATGGCCGGTCAGCTGGTGTCGGTTACAACTGCCTGAGGCTCACGTTGTTGCAGGCTTCGCAGACGTCCTCCGGGATCATCCCGCGGCGCTGCAGGAATCCGAAAATCACGCAGCCAAGGCAGAATCCCGCGAACGCCTCCAGGGACGCAGCGACGATCAGCACGGCCAGCAGAATCCATGCCGCCGGGGCAAAGCCCGCCAGCAACAGCGCAGCTGCACCGGTGGACACCGCGGCGCCGATCCCCTGCGCAAACCGTTTCGGCGGACCGGGAACCAGCTTGGCCCGTCCCATCCGCGGGGCAAGAACCTTGACGGACAGGAGCGCCAGCGGGGATATCCGGGGGCCGAAGAGCACCCGGAGCCAGAACCCGGCGGCGATGATTGCCAGGCCCCAGCCGAAGCCGGTCAGCAGTGTGGCCAGGGCCAGCACCACTACCAGGCCGGCTGTGATCCTGGCCGCATATTCATTCACCGGGTTGGGGAAGGCAAACAGTGCCCACCAGTCCACCCCTGCCGGCGCGGCGGTTCCGGACGTACGTGGCGCGCTCTGTCTGCTCATGGAGCAAGGCTAGGAGCGCACGGAGGCGCGCGAAAGCTTTATTGCGCCATGTGAACGGGAGCCCCGCCCACCATCTGCAGGAATTCGCCCTCGGAGATGACCTCGATCGGCTGCCCGCGGTCGTGCAGCTCAAGCACCCGCCTGGCCTTTCCCGTCAGCCGCCCGGACCGCAGGTCACCGGCCACGAAGCCGTCACCCACCACCAGGACGCTGGTCCTGGCGGTGACCCGGCTTTCCGGACGCGCCCCCATCTCAGCGGACCGCTCCTTGGCTTCCGGCCGCGGTGTGGCCAGCTGGCCGGTGAACACCACGGTCTGGCCGAAGAGCGGATTGCCGGGTTCGGCATCCGGATTCGGCTGGGGATTGTCCCCTTCCTCGGGCCATCCGCTACGGAAGGGGCGCACGGCTACGGTGCCGCCCAGGGCGGCAAGCGCCGACCGCGTCGGTTTCGAGAGGTCGTCGTGGGCAGGGTGGAAGGCAGGCTGCTGCGGCAGCGAAAGTCCGAGTGAGAGATACAGCTCCGCGATGCTATTGGCCTGGTTGCGGGACGCAATGTCGATCAGGATGCCGGCGCAGGCCCGGGCGTCCTCGGCAGCGTCGTGATGGTTGACCAGCGGCACACCTGCCTCTTCGGCGGCGAAGGGCAGAGAATTCGAAACCAGTGAGTAGCAGCGCCGGGACAGCATCACGGTGCAGACATAGTCGTAGGCGGGCCCCGGTAAGCCCGAGACCTCCAGGCCGGACCGGATGACGCCAAGATCGAAGGCAGCATTGTGGGCGGCCAGGATGTCGCCGCCGATGAACGCTCCGATCTCCGGGAACAGTTCCCCGAAGCGGGGCCGGTCCGCCACGTCCGCCGGGCGGATCCCATGCACCCGGACGTTGTGATAGTCAAAGGCGTCGTGGTTCTCCGGCGGGCGCATCAGCCACGAGGCCTCCTCGACGATGACACCGCCGCGGACCTTGCTGAGGCCAACAGCACACGGGGATCCGCGGAAGCCGTTGGCGGTCTCGAAGTCGATCGCCGTAAAGTCCAAACTCACGGGGACAACTGTAGCGCCGCGGAACGCCAAGGACCGTCAAGTACCCTTGAGAAGTGAACTTTAATGCAATCAGCGACTTTGCCGTGCCCGCACTGGGAGGAGCCGGACCGGTCCAGCCGCACCTGGCCTCCTTCCTGCCCGACTGGCTTAACCCGCAGGTTTTCCTCGCCGACCCGGCCCTGGCGCCGTGGGTGGTCCTGCTGGTCTGCGGGATCATTTTCGCTGAGACCGGGCTGTTGGTCGGATTCTTCCTCCCCGGTGATTCCATGCTGTTCACCGCCGGCCTGCTCGTGGCCACGGACACCATCAAGTTCAACATCTGGCTGTTCGCCGCGCTGATCATCGTGTCCGCCATCGTCGGAAACCAGGCGGGATACCTGATCGGTTCCAAGGCCGGCCCGGCGATCTTCAACAAGCCGGATTCGCGGCTATTCAAGCGCGAAAACGTGGAAAGCGCCCACAACTTCTTCGAGAAGCACGGCGGCAAGGCACTGATTCTTGCCCGCTTTGTGCCCATCATCAGGACGTTCGTTCCGGTCATCGTGGGCGTGGCCCAGATGGACAAACGGAAATTTTTCCTCTTCAACGTGATCGGCGCGCTCCTGTGGGGCGGCGGCGTGACGCTCCTCGGCTACCTGCTGGGTGACAAGGTTCCGTGGGTCCGGGAGAACCTGGACATCATCTTCATCGTGATTGTCCTGGTTTCGGTCATTCCGATCGGCATCGAAGTGCTGCGCGGCGTCGCCGCCAAGCGCCAGGCCTCCGCCTTCGGCACCGATCCGGTGGAGGAATTCATTGAGGAGCACGAGCCCGAGGCCGAGCGCAAGACGAACCTCGACCACTGATCCCAGGTTCCGTTAGTCAGGAAAGGCACCCCCACGGCCGTGGGGGTGCCTTTCACGCAGTTGGTGCCGTCTGCTGCTCTCAGCGCCGGCTGAGGGCTTCCACGATGGCCGGCAGCAGGGCGCGGAACGCCTGGCCGCGGTGGCTGATGGCGTTCTTCTCCTCCGGGCTCAGCTCGGCGCAACTCCGGTCCAGCCCGAGCGGCTGGAGCACGGGGTCGTAGCCGAAGCCCCCCTCACCGCGCGGCTCCCGCAGTAGCGTTCCCGTGAGCTGGCCGTATTCCACCACCTCGCGCGCCCCGTCCTCGGAGGCCGACGCCGGAACCGCCAGCGCCGCCGCACACACGAAGGCGGCGCCGCGGTGCGGGTCCGGCACGTCCGCCAGTTGGGCCAGCAGCAGCCGGAGGTTGGCGGCGTCGTCCCCGTGCCGCCCTGCCCAGCGGGCCGAAAAAATACCGGGGGCACCGCCCAGCACGTCCACCGCGAGACCGGAGTCATCGGCGATTGCCACCAGTCCGGTGGCCTCGGCCACCGCGCGCGCCTTCAGCAGCGAGTTTTCCGCGAAGGTCACCCCCGTCTCCACGACGTCGGGACCCCCGACGGCGGACGCGTCCACCACCTGCGTGTCGACGTCGAGCCCGGGAACCTGCCCCCGCAGCAGCTCGCGCAGCTCACGCAGCTTTCCCTTATTGTGCGTGGCCAGCACCAGCCGGGGCGCCGGGGCCCCGGTTCCGCTCCCGTTTACAGGGCTGTCTCCGTTCACGGAGCTTCGGCCAGGGTCTCGCGCTGGATCGCGGCGAGCTGCTCCGTCCCCAGGAGTGCCAGGTCCAGCAGCTTGTTGAGCTCATCGCGGTCGAAGGGAGCGCCCTCGGCGGTTCCCTGCACCTCCACGAACTTGCCGGATCCGGTCACCACCACGTTCATGTCCGTCTCGGCGCGGACATCCTCGATGTACGGAAGGTCCAGCATGGGGATGCCGTCGATGATGCCCACGGACACGGCGGCGATGGTGTCCACCAGCGGCTGGGCGTTCCGGGCGATCATCTTGTTTTCCCTGGCGAAGCGGATGGCTTCGGCGAGCGCCACATAGGCGCCGGTGATCGCCGCGGTCCGCGTGCCGCCGTCGGCCTGCAGCACATCGCAGTCCAGCACGATCGTGTTTTCCCCAAGGGCCTTGGTGTCGATGATGGAGCGCAGCGAGCGCCCGATCAGCCGTGAGATCTCGTGCGTGCGGCCGCCGATCTTGCCCTTGACCGACTCGCGGTCGGAGCGGGTGTTGGTGGCCCGCGGCAGCATGGCGTACTCGGCGGTGACCCACCCGCGGCCCTCGCCCTTGAGCCAGCGGGGCACGCCCTCGGTGAGGGAAGCCGTGCACAGCACCCGGGTGTTGCCGAATTCAATCAGGGCGGATCCTTCCGCCTGCTTGGACCAGCCGCGGGTGATGCTGATGGGGCGGAGCTGGTCCGGGGTGCGGCCGTCGGCACGGATGACGGGGGCAGTGGTTGCTTCGGAAGTCATGCCATTAGCTTATCGATTTATCGGCAGCCGGCTGCCGCCGGGGCACAGCGCAAGGGCGGCGCAGCGTCAGACGGCGCAGCCCGGGACCGCCGGCCCTAGACGGTGTAGTGCACGCCGGCGACCGCGACGGCCACATCACCGGCGAACACGGGGCGCGCCTCGGCCATGACCGTCGTCGGAGACGTCCACACCGGAATGTGGGTGAGGAGGAGGCGGCGGGCGCCCGCCACGGTGGCGGCCTCCCCCGCCCGTTTGCCGGTCAGGTGGACGTCCTTGATGCCGTCGTCGCGGCCTTCCTCGAAGGCTGCCTCGCACAGGAAGAGGTCGGCGTCCTTCGCCGCCTCCTCCAGTCCGCGGCACGAATCGGTGTCGCCGGAATAGGTCAGCACGCGCGTCACGGCGGCCCCGGACGCATCCGGCTCGGTCACCTCCACGCGCAGCGCGTAGGCCTCCTCCACCGGGTGGTTGACCGCGAACGGCGTCACGGTGAAAGGTCCTACCGAGACGGACTGGCGCTCGGCCCAGTTGGTGAAGTCGAATTCCTCGTGCATGCCGGGGTCCAGGTCAAGGCCGTACGCGGTGGCCATCCTGTCGGCCGTCGCTGCCGGACCCCACACCGGAATCCGTCCGCGGCCCCAGCCGCCCGGCTTCCAGCGCACGGCCACGTGCAGGCCGCACAGGTCCATGCAGTGGTCCGGGTGCAGATGCGTGAGGAAGATCGCATCGATATCCTCGAGGTCCGTGTAGCGCTGGATGGCCCCCAGGGCTCCGCTGCCCAGGTCCATGACGACCTTCCAGGTGCGTTCGCCGTCGTTCGCCGTCAGCAGGTAGCAGGAGGCGGGCGAACCGGGGCCGGGGAAGGACCCCGTGCAGCCGACGATCGTGAGCTTCACTGTCCGGAACCCCCGGTCGCGTGGCCGCTGCCGATACCCTGGCCCACGAAATTGGAGATGCGGGGCCGCGCGGCCGTGCCCTGCGCGGCGGCGATCATTTCCGGCGTGATCCGGGCCAGGCTTCCGGTCGGGTACTGTGCCGCGACGTGGTCGACGTGGCGGACGCTGAGCACCTCTGGCCCCAGGAACCTGCGCGCGAGGGCTTCAAACTGGCCTGCGTCGCCGGTCGCGATGAAGTTGTGTTCCGGCGGCGCGGCGGCGGTCCGCTCCAGGCCCCGGCTGGCCAGCGCCCGGTAGACGTCCTTGGCGGTTTCCTCGGCGCTCGAGACCAGCGTGACGTCCTCGCCCATGACGTAGGAGATCACGCCCGTCAGGAGCGGGTAGTGCGTGCAGCCCAGGACCACGGTGTCCACGCCGGCCGCCTTGAGCGGTTCGAGGTACTCCGCCGCCACCGCGAGCAGGTCCGGGCCCGTCGTGATGCCCGCCTCCACATAGCTGACGAAGGCCGGGCAGGCTGCGGACGTGATCTGAAGGTCCGGCGCCGCGGCGAAGGTGTCCTCGTACGCCCGCGAACCGACTGTGGCGGAGGTGCCGATCACTCCCACCCGGCCGGTGCGGGTCGCCGCCACCGCGCGGCGGACGGCCGGCTGGATGACTTCGATCACCGGGATCCCGTAACGGGCGGTGTAGCGTTCGCGGGCGTCGCGGAGCACCGCCGCCGACGCCGAGTTGCAGGCGATCGTGAGGAGCTTGACGCCGGAATCCACAAGTTCGTCCATGACGCCCAGGGCGTTGGCACGCACCTCGGCGATCGGGAGGGGGCCGTACGGCCCGTGGGCGGTGTCGCCCACGTAGAGGATGGACTCGTTGGGCAACTGATCGATGATGGACCGTGCCACCGTGAGCCCGCCGACGCCGGAGTCAAAGACCCCGATCGGCCGCGATCCCAGATTGATGCCAACGGCCGTTGCGGACTCCGCTGCAGCGACTGCTGCCGGATCCATGCTCGATGCTGAAGTCATGATTATTCGAGGATAGGTCTTCCGTGTGGGTGCGGCCATCACATTGTGGCGTCCGCCTCATGTCTAATTTGTCACACCAGCGCCGAGTGCCCGCTGCAGGGGCCCACGGATCAGGGCCGTGATTCCATGGCTTGCAGCATGGCCTGGACCAGGGATTCCTGGAGCCAGGTGGTGAAGTTGTACACGAGGGCGAGGTAGCTCTCCACGTCTTCCGCCTGCGACCAGTCCTGCATCTGGTGGACGTGGTCGGCGTCGGCCTCGTCCTGGATGTCCAAACGTTCGGCGAGCACCAGCCGGACGTCGTTGAGCGCCATGGACCAGTGCCTGGCGTCCGCGTCAGCCAGGACCAGTTCGTCCTTGTCCAGGTCCAGCGCGGCGGCGCGGAGCGCGCCGATCTTGGTCTCGCGCAGCGAGCGTTCGGTGAGCTGCCGGAACTCCAGCGAGGCGGCGCCGTCGTCCTTCATGACGTTGGGCAGCAGCCGCCGGAGGGCGCGGTCCGAGGGTTCGCGGACGTCCATGTCGAGCCCGATCAAAGCGGTGAGCGGATCCTGGCTGCCGCTGTCCCCGGGCTCAAGCATCGACACGACGTCGTCGAAGAGGCTGCGCAGCAGTTCCCGCTCGGCCGGCTCCAGGAAACCGGTAATGCCCTTGAGTCCGTATTTGAAAGCCTTAGCCACGTTTCCCCTTGCCCTTGCCCGGGCCGCCGCTCTTGCCGCCCCCGCTGTTTCCGCCGGTGGACTTCTCGACCGTTGCCCACAGGCCGTAGCCGTGCATGGCGACGGCGTGCTGTTCCACCTGTTCCTTGCTGCCGTGGGCAACAATGGACCGGCCCTTCTTGTGGACCTCCATCATGAGCTTGTTGGCTTTGGTCTCCGAATAGCCGAAATAGCTCTGGAAAACGTAGCTGACATAGCTCATGAGATTGACGGGATCATTCCAGATCACGAGGTTCCAGGGGATGTCCGGGGCGGTCAGGGTGTCGGTGGACACCGCTGTTCCGGTCTGGGTGCTCTCCTGGGTGTCAGGGCCGAGCGCAACGCTTAGGGTCATCTGTCCATTCTATGGGGATGCGCACTAGAGTGATTTTGTGAGTACCTCCGCCAGCTGGGACCAGCCACGCACGTCCCTGTTCACCGACCACTACGAGCTGACTATGCTGCAGGCAGCGCTGCATTCCGGCGCTGCGCACCGCAAATCGGTGTTCGAGGCCTTCGCGCGCAGGCTCCCGGACGGCCGCCGCTACGGCATCGTGGGCGGCACCGGCCGGCTCCTGGACGGCATTGCGGCATTCCGGTTTGGCGACGCCGAACTCGAGTTCCTGGGGCGCACCGGCGTGGTCAACAAGGAGACGCTGGACTACCTGGCCGACTTCCGCTTCACCGGGGACATCTGGGGCTACGCCGAAGGTGAGGCCTACTTCCCCAACTCCCCCATCCTGATCGTCGAGTCGACGTTCGCGGAGGCCTGCATCCTGGAGACCTACGTGCTGTCCGTACTCAACCACGACAGCGCCATCGCCTCGGCGGCGTCCCGGATGATCACCGCCGCCGGCAACCGGCCCTGCATCGAGATGGGCTCCCGCCGGACGCAGGAGGAGTCGGCCACGGCAGCCGCCCGCGCCGCCGTCATCGCCGGGTTCGCCAGCACCTCCAACCTGGAGGCCGGCCTCCGCTACGGGATCAAGACCGTGGGCACCGCGGCCCATTCCTTCACACTCCTCCACGACACTGAACGCGACGCCTTTGAGGCGCAGGTCGCCTCCCTGGGAGCGGGCACCTCGCTGCTCGTTGACACGTACGACGTCGAAACGGCCGTCCGCACGGCCGTTGAGATCGCCGGGGACAAGCTGGGGGCTGTCCGGCTGGACTCCGGCGACCTGGTGGAGCAGGCCCAGTGGGTGCGGCGCCTGCTCGATGAACTGGGCAACGAAAACACCCGGATCATGGTCACCTCGGACCTGGACGAGTTCGCCATCGCAGCCCTTCAGTCCGCTCCCGTCGATGCCTACGGCGTGGGAACATCCCTCGTGACCGGCTCCGGGGCCCCCACCGCGAGCATGGTCTACAAGCTGGTCAGCCGCACCGATGACACCGGGGAATTCGTGTCCGTCGCAAAGACGGCCAAGAACAAGGCAAGCAAGGGCGGGCGCAAGTATGCCCTCCGCAGACTCAACGAGCACGGCACGGCCACCCACGAAATCGTCGGCGTCGGCCACCGTCCGGTTGACGACGGCGACGACCGGCCCCTGCTCCAGCAGTTCATCAAGAACGGAGAGCTGCTGCCGGGCTGGACAGGCCACGAGGGCGTGCTTCGCGCCCGCCAGCGCCATGCCGACTCAATGGCGGAGCTGCCGGCGGTCGTCCACCGCCTGCAGCGCGGTGAACCGGCCATCCCCACCATCTACGAGGAGAACTGATGTCACGTGCACTGATCATTGTCGACGTCCAGAACGACTTCTGCGAAGGCGGCGCGCTGCCGGTCGACGGCGGTGCGGCAGTGGCGGGCGCCATCAGCGAGTATGTCGAGGCGCATCACGGCCAGTTCGATCACATCGTGGCCACCCAGGACTGGCACATCGATCCCGGCGCCCACTTCTCGGAGACTCCGGACTTCAAGGACAGCTGGCCGCCCCACTGCGTCGCAGGGTCGCAGGGTGCCGAGCTGCATCCGGACCTTGACACCGAACACATCCAGGCCTATTTCCACAAGGGCCTCCACACCGCCGCCTACTCCGGCTTTGAAGGACTCCTGGCGCCCGAGGACGCCGTCCCCACCGGGGACCGGAAGCCCGGCGCCCTGCCCTCGGCCGGGGACCCGGACTACGCTCCCGAGGAAGACTCCATCGGGCTTGATGACTGGCTCCAAAGCCATGACGTCGAGGATGTCGTGGTGGTGGGGCTGGCCACCGATCACTGCGTGATGGCAACGTCCCTGGACGCGGTACAGGCCGGCTACTCGGTCACCGTGATCAAGCGGCTCACGGCCGGAATTGCCGACGACCTTGATGACACGTATGCCGAAATGGAACTGGGCGGCGTCGACCTCGAATAGCCGGCGCCCCGGCCGCGGGACCGGACGACAACAGGAAAGGCGGGGCCGTCTGAGGCGGCCCCGCCTTTCCTGCACACAATGTCTTTTAGGCCTACTTCCGGCCGACGAACCAGTCCTGGAGCTTCTTCAGCCGGGACTGGAGCTGTTCCTCGTTCGCCTGCGCGACCGGAGGCCCGCCGCAGACCGTCCGCAGCTTCGTGTGGACCACGCCGTGCGGCGTCCCGGTCCGCGCCGACCACGCGGCCACGTTCTTGGCCAGCTCGTTGCGCAGCTCCATCAGCATCCGGTGGTCCGGGACCGCCGGGGCCGCAGGCGCGTCCGCCGGAGCCAGGCGTTTCTTGCGGCTCTGCTGCTCGTGCTGGCGCTGGCGCAGCAGGGTGCCCACCTGCTCCGCATCCAGCAGGCCCGGAATGCCCAGGAAATCCAGTTCGTCCTCGGAACCGATGTCGCCGCCGGTGCCGAACTCACCGCCGTCAAACAGCACACGGTCGAAGCTCGCCTGGGAATCCAGTGCCTCGAACTTGCCCTTGGTCAGGCTGTCCGAGGCCTTGTCCTCCCGGTTGGCTTCGTCCATCAGCGAGTCTTCCGGATTGAAGAGACCGTCCCCGTCCTCCTTCTCCGGCCGGTCCAGGGCATGGTCCCGTTCGGCTTCCATGGAGTTGGCCAGCGCCATCAGCTGGGGCACCGACGGCAGGAACACCGACGCCGTCTCTCCCCGCTTCCGGGCACGCACGAAGCGGCCCACGGCCTGGGCGAAGAACAGCGGGGTCGACGTTGACGTCGCATACACGCCGACCGACAGCCTCGGAACGTCAACGCCTTCGGACACCATGCGGACCGCCACCATCCACCGTTTGTCGCTGGCGGTGAATTCCTCGATCTTGCTTGAGGCCTTGGCATCATCGGAAAGGATCACCGTGGGTGATTCCCCCGTGATCCTCTTCAGCTGCCCCGCATACGCCCTGGCGTCGTCGTGGTCCGTGGCGATCACCAGGCCGCCGGCGTCGGGAACGGAGCGCCGGACTTCACTGAGGCGCTTGTCCGCGCCGGCCAGCACCGCGGGAATCCACTCGCCCGTGGGGTTCAGGGCTGTCCGCCATGCCTGGGACGTGACGTCCTTGGTGACTGCCGCCTCTCCCAGGGACGCGGCCATCTCCTCGCCCCCGCTGGTGCGCCAGCGCATCTGCCCCGAGTAGGCCATGAACATGACAGGGCGCACCACGTGGTCCCGCAGGGCGCTGCCGTAGCCGTAGGTGTAGTCCGCCTTTGAACGCCGGATGCCGTCCCTGTCCTCGGCGTACTCCACGAACGGGATGGGCGAGGTGTCCGAGCGGAACGGCGTACCCGTCAGGGACAGCCGCCGGGCGGCAGGATCGAACGCTTCGCGGAGTCCGTCGCCCCACGACAACGCCTCGCCGCCGTGGTGGATTTCATCGAGAATCACCAGGGTGCGGGCGGCTTCCGTCTTGGCCCGGTGCAGCATCGGCTTGCTGGCCACCTGCGCGTATGTCACGGCGACGCCGATGAACCCGCGGCCGTGCTGGCCGTCGGAATTCTTGAAGTTCGGATCAATGGCAATACCCACCCGCGCCGCGGCGTCAGCCCACTGCCGCTTGAGGTGGTCGGTCGGGGCGACGATCGTCACCCGGTTGACCGTGCCGGCTTCGATGAGCATGGACGCCACCCGCAGCGCAAAGGTGGTCTTGCCGGCACCGGGTGTCGCAACGGCCATGAAGTCGCGCGGACTGGTGCTGAAGTAGCGGTCCAGGGCCTCCTGCTGCCAGGCGCGCAGCTTCGGGGCGGTTCCCCAGGCTGCACGTTCCGGATAAGCCGGAGGCAGAGTGGGTCCGCCGAAGAGTGTCTCCGTCACTACTTGTTGTTGCCTGAGTCCCCGCCGGAACCCTTGCCGCCGTCATTTTCGGGCCGCAGGCCGTCGTAAACCTCTTTGCACATGGGGCACACGGGAAACTTCTGGGGATCCCGCCCCGGCGTCCAGACCTTGCCGCACAGGGCGATGACCGGCTCGCCGGAGAGCGCGGACTCCATGATCTTTTCCTTGCGGACGTAGTGCGAAAAGCGTTCGCGGTCCCCGGGCTCCACTTCCTGGCGCAGTTCCTCGCGCTCAATGGTTGCAGTGGACGATCCGGCTCCGGAAAGCTCACGCATGGGGTCGTTCTCGAGAGGATCCGTCATGCTAGTCATGCCATCCATCTTAGCCGTTCCGGACGGCGGGCACCGGACGCCGGGACACGCCGAGGCAGCGGCGCCCGGCGGCGGTCCAGGGCGCTAGAGGCCCTGCCAGGCCGGTTTGTGGTCGTACGTGTGGCGGTAGTAGTCGGCGAGTTTCAGCGACGACGCCGCCGCTTCGTCCACCAGGATGCTGGCATGGGGATGGAGCTGAAGGACCGACGCCGGGCAGATCGCGGCAACGGGCCCTTCCACGAGGTCATGGACGGCCTGCGCCTTTTGGGCGCCGGTGGCCACGAGGACCGCGTGACGCGAATCCAGGATGGTGCCGAGCCCCTGCGTCACCACATGATGCGGCACCTCATCGAGGTTGCGGAAAAATCGCGCGTTGTCCCGGCGTGTCTGTTCGATCAGGGACTTGATGCGCGTGCGCGACGCCAACGAGGAGCCTGGCTCATTGAAGCCGATGTGCCCGTCGGTGCCCAGGCCCAGAAACTGCAGGTCCACTCTCCCGCGCGCCCGGATTGCTTCCTCGTAGGCCCGGCAGGCAGCCGGAATGTCAGCGGCATTGCCGTCGGGTCCGAGGACGTTTTCCGGGTCGATGTTGACTCGGCTTGTGAAGTCGCGGCGGATGACTTCGCGGTAGGACTCGGGATGGCCGGGGGCCAGCCCTACATACTCGTCCAGGGTAAATCCGTACGCCCTGCTGAAGTCCAGGCCGGCCTGTTCGTGGCGCCGGGCCAGTTCGTCGTAGACGGGAAGGGGCGACGAGCCGGTGGCGAGTCCCAGCACGGCATCGGGCTTGCGCCGCAGCAGGGTTTCAACTGCGTCCGCCGCCAGGGAGGCGATCTGTCGCATGCCCGGAAGGATGACGACCTCCATGGTCACGGCCTTTCCTCGTCCCTGCCCTTTACGTGCCTAGTCAATCACGGTCCGGGCCGCCCCGGCAGAGAGTTTTACCGGTTCACTGTCAGCTGTGCCAGGAGTTCCGGTCCGCGGGCGTCCAGCCAGCGCCCGCCCACCCTCACTCCGGCAACGAAGAGCACCGAACCAAGCAGCGGGCCGAGCGCGAGATTGATCCAGCCAAACACCTGTTGCCCCGTCAGCAGCTGGGCGATCAGCAGGGCGGCCTCCGGAAGGATCAGCACCAGCAGGACCCCCATCCCGCCGAACTGGACGGCCAGGGTCTGGGCCACGTTGCCGGGCGGTTTCTTGAACGGGCTGTCGCCGGGCAGCGGGACGGCAATGGTGTAGCGGGCGGAAACCACGGAGGCCAGCCCCAGCCCCGTGAGGAGGACCCCGACCGACAGCCCCAGAATGCCTGGCAGCTTCTCCCAGTCCCCGGTGATGAAGAACGGCACGGTCGCCAGGATCAGCACGGCGGGCAGCGCGAAGGCCAGGCAGGCCAGGGCCCGTCCCAGCCGGTCATGGACGCCGCGCACTCCGGCGGCAAGGTGCAGGGCGAATGCCGTGTTGTCGTAGGACACGTCGGACGAAATGGACCATGCCAGCAGGAAGGCGGTCAGCGGCCCGACGATCAGCAGGACGCCGAAGTCATTCGTCTGGCTGCCCTGGAACGCAAGTACTACCGGCAGCAGAGGAATGACGACGAGCGATCCGGAATACCGGGGGTCGCGGAACCAGTAGGTCAGTGAACGGGCGGTGATAGCGCCGACCGGAGTGGCAGGCAACAGTGAGAAGAGTCCCATCCGTCCGCCCTTCCTGCGGCTGCTGCCGGCGTAGGGCGGAGTCACCAGGGCCCGCTCGAGCAGTACCTTCCAGCACCAGGCCAGGCCGGCCAGCGTGGCGGCCGCGATGAGCAGCTTGAATGCTGCCTGGCCCGCATGCCCGGCCGCGAGGTCACCGCCCAGCGACCATGCCGCGCCCAACGGCGTCCAGGACAGGCCCCGGGCAAGGTCGGCCAAGTAGTCGCCCGAAGCTGACACGCCCTGGAAGATTCCTGCCATGATCGGGCCGAGCAGGACGAGCGGCACCATGAACGCGGTTCCGCTGGCATCCTTGAAGCGCCGGGAGGCGGCCAGGCTGGCCGTAGCCGTGGTGACCACCTTGGACAGCACGACGCAGCTCAGCACGCCCAGCACGGCCCCCACCAGGGCACCCGCGGCGGGAAGGATGCCGCGTGACCAGGTGCCGACTGTCGCCAGCGCCACGATGACGGTGGCCAGCCCCGGAATGCCGATGAGGCCGCCCAGGCCCAGCCCGGCCAGAAGCTGCGGCATGGGGACTGCCGCGGTGGTGAACCGGGCCGGGTCCAGCGTCATGTCAGCCGCGGAGGCCACCACCGGCACAATCCCCCAGCCGAGGACGGCTGCCGAACCGCTAAGAACCACCACGGTCTGGGCCAGGCCGGCATCCTCCTGTCGGAGGAAGAGCAAGGCCGTGACACACAGCCCGACGATGCCCAGGGCATAGAGGCCGCCTATGGCCAGACCCACCAGCTGCCAGGGGCTCCGGCGCAGGCCGTTCCGCAGGAGCGCCAGCTTCAGCCTTAGGAGGTGCGCAACCATTCCAGCCCCTCGGTCTGGCTCCGGCCGCCCACGAGCTCGACGAAGCGCTCCTCGAGGCTCGCGCCGGCGCGGACCTGGTCCACCGTCCCGGCCGCGAGGAGCCGCCCCGCCGCGACCACTGCCACGTGATCGCACATCCGCTGCACCAGGTCCATGACATGGCTCGACACGATCACCGTTCCTCCGGAGGCCACGTACCTGTCCAGGATGTCCCGGATGTTGGCGGCGGAGACGGGATCCACGGATTCGAAGGGCTCATCCAGGACCAGGACCTTCGGGGCATGGATCAGCGCGGATGCCAGTGCGATCTTTTTTGTCATGCCGGCGGAATAGTCCACCACGAGCGTCCCGGCGTCCTGGCTAAGGTCCAGCGCGGCCAGCAGTTCCCCTACCCGGGAAGCCACCACGTCCTTGTCCATGCCTCGGAGCAGCCCCGCGTAGGTGACAAGCTGTTCGCCGCTAAGCCTGTCAAAGAGGCGCACGCCGTCGGGCAGGATCCCCATCAGCTTCTTGGCCTCCAGCGGCCGGGCCCAGACGTCCACGCCATGCACCAGCGCGGTGCCGAAGTCCGGCCGGAGGAGCCCCGTGGCCATCGACAGCGTGGTGGTTTTGCCGGCCCCGTTGGGGCCGACTATGCCGAAGAACGACCCTGACGGGACGTCGAGGCTGATTCCGTCCACGGCAATCTTGCTGCCGAAGCGCTTGGCCAGGCCCCGGATCGACAGGGCTGTAACGGGAAGGGTCATGAACTTACCCTATGCCGCGCACCCTCCAATGTGGATCCTCCGGAAGGAGTAGAAGGGGGATGACCGCGGGCGGCCAGAATGTCGTACGGTCACAACGCCGTAGGTCAGAACGCGTGGCGTGGAACTGCGCGCTCGTACTGGGGAGCCCACCGCAGGTCGTGGCCCAGCTCGAACGCCGCGCGGAGCCACCAGTGCGGATCCCGGAGGGCAGCCCGCGCAATGAAGACGCCGTCGGCCTGCCCGGTGGCCACCACGTGCTCTGCCTGGCCGGGCGATGTCAGCAACCCGACCGTGCCGGTGGCGACGCCTGTTTCGCGCCGGATGCGTGCGGCGAATCCGGTCTGGTACCCCGGCCCGGGCTGGATCTGCTGGTGTGCCACGGCTCCGCCGCTCGAAACGTCGATGAGGTCAACGCCGTGCTCGGCCGCCTGCGACGCCAGATGCACCGAGTCCTCGATGCCGATTCCCCCCTCGGCCCAGTCGGAGGCGGAGATCCGCAGCAGCAGCGGCATGGAGTCGGGGATCACGTTCCGGATGGCGTCGACCACAGCCAGCGTCAGCCTGTTCCGCCCCTCCGCGTCGCCGCCCCAGGCATCGGCGCGGTCGTTCACCAGCGGGCTCTGGAACTGGTGGAGGAGGTAGCCGTGGGCTCCGTGCACCTCGATAGTGTCGAAGCCGGCTTCAACGGCCCTCGTGGCGGAGGCGGCAAAGTCCGCGATGACGCCCTGGATGTCTTCCTCGGTCATGGCCGCCGGCGGCGCATAGCCGTCAAAGGCGGCGGTGCCCGGCCCCACGGTGCCCCAGCCGCCGTCGGCAGCGGGCACGGAGCCTTTCTCACCGGAAAACGGCCAGTACGTAGACGCCTTGCGCCCGGCGTGGGCGAGCTGGGCACCGATCTTGGTGTCCGCCACGCCGTGGCGGTGCACGAAGCTGACGATGCGTTCCCAGCCTGCCGCCTGCTCGTCGTCATAGAGGCCGGCGTCGCGCGGGCTGATCCGCCCGGCAGCGTTGACGGCCGCGGCCTCCGTCAGGATAAGGGCCGCTCCGCCGGCAGCGAACGAGCCCAGGTGCATCAGGTGCCAGTCGTTTGGCACTCCGGGCGCGGCGGCGGGGTCGCAGCTGTACTGGCACATGGGTGAGACCCAGCCCCGGTGCTGCAGTTCCAGTGACCGCAGGGCCAGGGGCCTGAAGAGGGCGGGCGTGGCCACTAAAACAGAACCCGTGCCAGCGCCTGGCGGGCTTTTGCGACGCGTTCGTCGGTTGTCCCGACCACGTCGAAGAGCTCCAGCAGGCGGATCCGGGCGGTTTCGCGTTCCGGACCGAAGTTCCTGCCGATGAAGCCCACCACCCGGCTCAGGGCATCCTCCACATGGCCGCCGGCGATGTCCAGGTCGGCAACGCCAAGCTGGGCCGCGAGGTTGTCAGGTTCGTCCGCCGCGAGCTGGCGGAGGGCATCGCCGTCGGGTCCCGACAGCTTCTGGAGGCGGTCCATCAGCTCAACCTGGGCAAGTCCGGCCTTGGCTTCGGCGTCCGCCGGCATCTCGGTGAGTGCCTGCCGGTAGGCAACGGCGGCAGCGGCGAAATCCCCGGCCTCAATGGCATCGAAGGCCTTCTGGTGCAGCGGCGGCACTGGAGCGGGAGCGATCTCGCCGGGTGCCCCGCCTCCCACGTTGCCGGACACGCCGTTGGCGGCGGCCACCTTGAGCAGCTCGTCGAGGAGGGCGCGGATCTGCTCTTCGTCCGCTCCGCCCTGGAACAGGGGCACGGGCTGGCCCTTGAGCACGGCCACCGCGGTGGGCACGGCCTGGACCTGGAAGGCCTGGGCCAGCTGGGGGAAGGCGTCAATGTCGGCAGCGCCGAGGACCAGCCGTCCGGCATAGCTCTGGACGATCCGGTCCAGGGCGTCCAGCACGCCGGCGGATTCCGGCGAATACGCCGCCCACAGGGCGAACACGACCGGCACCTGCGCCGACAACTCAATGAGGTCCTGGAAGTTTCCCTCCGTGACCTCAACGCGGAGCGCTGGCCCCTCGGCGCCCGGCTCTCCGGGCGCGGGGGCGTTTCCCGCTGCCGACGCCGGCGGCGCGGGCCGTTGCTTGAGCGAGGAAAGATCGACGGCGCCGCGGAGGTTGAGCTGGCTGGCGGCGGCTGGAGGGACAGGACGGGATGCTGGCGAACTCATAGCGTCCACTCTAGCCACTCCTGCGTCCACGGGAAGCACCGCGGACGCAGGAGGCCCCGGCCCGGATCACCGGGCCGGGGCCTCCTCCCGGGTCTACCTGGAGCCGGACCTACTTGAACTTGGCTCCGACGAGCCCCCGGGTGGCGGCCACGAGCTTCATCGGGTCCTTCGAATCGGCCGGCGGCACGTACACGGCCATGGACTCCGCGAAGTTCAGCACCATCCCGCTGGTGGTTTCCTTGCCACCGGCCAGGACGGCCGCGTCACTTCCAATGGAGAGCTTGTCGCCCTCGGACTTGGGAGTGCCGTCGAAGTTGAACGTGAGGCGGCCAAGAACCAGTGCGCCGCCGTCCGCCGTCCGGAAGACGACAGTGCTGCCGGGCACCACCTTGTGGCTAAAGGCGAACTTGCCGTTCACGCCTTCCTTCACCACGTCAGACTGGTACGAAAGGGTGTCCGCGATGTATGGCGAGGACTCCCCTTCCACGAGCTTGTCCTTGAAGGTGGAGTTGGCCTTCGTCAGGCGGTCCGCCAGCCCTGCGAGGGCTTCCTCGCCGCTGTACAGCAGGCCTGACTTGTCGTCCTTGGACAGGGTCTCGGTGCCGTTGCGCTCGATCGACGGGAAGGTGGTGCCCGGCTGCAGCGGAGTGGTGCCCACGAGCTTGTAGTTCTCCCGCGGGGAGCTCTGCACCAGCGTGAGGAGCTGCGGGACCACGTTGCCTTCGCCCTGGGTGACGGCCAGGACGGACCGGGGCCAGGCCCGCTTGCTCGTCACGACGGTGGTCAGGAGCTTGGTGGAGCGCACGGGCATGCGCGCATCGTAGGAAGCCACCCGCGAGCGGATCTTGTAGTTCTGCGTCCGGACTTCGAGCTCTGTTCCGGCGACACGCGCCGTAAGTTTCTTGGCGTCCTTGGCTGCATCGCCGGCATCGGTGGCGCTCGCAACCTGTTCCAGGATGCGGCGGAACTGGGCATCGAGGAGCACTGGCGAATCACCGGCGGCCGGTGCGGCCGAAGCGGAACCGGAAGGAGCCGCGCTGGAGGACGCGCCCGTGGCGGCGGGCTGCGGCGTCTGGCTGGCCTGGGCTGCCACGCCCGTACCGGCGAGGACCGCGGCCGTGGCCGCTGCCACCAGAATGCTGAGCCGGGTGCCGGCTCCGGTGCCGGCCTTGGCAGAGGCCCTCGCGGCAGCCTTGGCCCGCGCGCGCTTGGCGAACTGGCTGCCCAGGCTGATGTGGAAACCGCCCTGCCCGGGCGTTCCGCCCTTGGGCTTGAGGACGAGCAGCGCAGCGCCGGCAATCATCAGGAGTCCACCGAGGACCATGAGCGGCACGGCCCACGGCGTGGAGGTGTCATTGGGGAACGTCATGGAAATCGACGTCGGCGCCGGCTTGGTGCCGTCACTGGCCAGCAGCAGCGACCAGTCGCCGTCCGCCGGCGCGGTCCACGTGTAGTCCAGCTCGCCGCTGGCATTTTCCGTGGAGACCCAGAGATCCGATCCTGCCGGAGTGGGCGCCGTGGCTTCACCGTCGGTGCGTTCCACCTGAAGGGCTTTCTTGTCCTCGGAGAGTCCTGTGACCGTGTTGTGGGCGGTCTTGCCCACCCACGCGTCGACGTCGTCCGGGCGGCCTGCGGCCAGCAGGAAACTGCCCTCACCCTTGACCTTGATGGTGACCGTGCCCCCTTCGACGGTGCGAAGTTTGTGGTCAATAACGGTCAGCGGCGCGGCTTTCGCATCAGCGGGAGCCGTGGCCGTGACGGTCTCGGCCGGGGCCCAGATGGTCGTCTGCCCGATTCCGGCCAGCAGTGTCAGGAGGCCGAGCAGCACAAGTGCAACTGCAGTCTTGAAACGCAAAGGTATACCTATCATCAGCGGGGGTTTGCTTTCAATAGTAACCGTTTTGTTACCAATCAGTCAGTTCGGCCCTTCGCAGCAGCCTCTGGCCACCCCCTGAATCGGCCTCCATCCGTCTATTGACAAGGCTGCTGATAGTGTTTGCGATGATCATCACATCCGGCCCGCAGCCGCGGCGCCATGGACGGAAAAGGCATTAAAAGCAGTGACTGAACAGACGGAACCGTCCACCCACGGCCCGGAAAACCTGCCCGACGCCAGCTCCCCCAAGAATCAGTCGGCGCCGGAAGTGAAGGCGCCCGCGGCCCGGGCCCGCCCTGCCGCGCTGGTTGCCGTGCTGCGCCGGCTCCGCCAGCCCATCCCCGGCGCACAGCCCCGACTCCGCTTTGAGATGCCCCCGGAACAGCTGGACAACCTCGAGCCGGAGACCGCTGCCGGCGGCGACACGGCCCGCTTCGGCGCCCCCGGCCCCCGCATTTCTGCGCAGCACCCCCTGTATGTCGGATTCATGGGGACGGTCGGCGTCGGCCTAGCCCTCCTGGTGTACTGGATCGGGTCCAACACCACGCAGCTGCTCCTGTGGATTGTGGCGGCGCTTTTCATTGCCCTGGGCCTTGACCCGGTGGTGCGCTGGCTCGAATCCCGCAAGATCCCCCGGCCCGCCGGCATCCTGTTGTCGGTGTCCGTCCTGATCATTGCGGTGGTGGGCTTTTTTGCCACCCTCATCCCCACCATCGTCGAGCAGGTGACGGAACTCGTCCAGCAGGCGCCGGTGTGGGTCCGCGACTTCATCAACTCGGAGTTCTTCCGGTCCCTCGACAGCCAGTTCGGCGTCCGCGACCGCATCTCCCAGGAGCTGGACAAGTTCGTCAAGAACCCCGAGGCCATGGGCGGAATCTTCGGCGGCGTGGTGGGCTTCGGCTCCACGGTCGCGAACGGCCTCTTCGGAACGTTGATCGTGCTGGTGCTTAGCCTGTACTTCCTCGCGGCCCTGCCTGCCATGAAAAAGTGGGGATACCGGCTTGCCCCGCGGTCCAGGCGGCCCCGGGTGGAGGCGCTGTCCGAGGCAATCACCCGTTCGGTGGGCAACTACGTGATCGGACAAGCTGCGGTCGCCCTGCTGAACGCCACGTTCGCGTTCATCGTGATGTCCATCATCGGCGTGCCCTTTGCCGTGCTCCTTGCCTTCGTGGTGGCGCTGCTCGCGTTCATACCCCTGGTCGGCGGAATGATCGCCGGAGTGGTGGTTGTCCTGATCACCCTGACCCTGGGCTGGCAGCAGGCGGTCGCGTACGCCATCTGCTACTTCGCCTACCTCCAGTTCGAGGCGTACTTCATCTCGCCCCGGATCATGCAAAAGGCCGTGGCCGTCCCCGGTGCCGTGGCGGTCATCTCGGTGATTGCCGGCGGCAGCCTCCTCGGAGTCCTCGGCGCGCTGATCGCCATCCCCACAGCCGCCGCCATCCTGCTGCTCGTCAAGGAAATCTACATAGTCCGCCAGGACAAGCACTAGCGGGAAGGCATGCGCCTCACGCGGTGGCCGTGGCCACCGGCCCGTTCCACTCCTGCGGCAGCCCGGCGGCGCCTGAACCGTTGCTCGTGACGTCGTCCACGATTTCGTTCAGCACGCGCGCCGCGTGCTTCTCCCCCACCCAAAGGTGCTTGGCGCCGTCGACCGCCACCACGCGGGCCTGCGGCACCAGGCCGAAGCGCCGGGCAGCCTCGGCAGGGCGGAGATAGTCGTCGTGTTCCGGCACCAGCACGGTCAGCGGCTTGCCCGCGGCGGCCCACAGCTTGAGGTGGGCGTCGGTGGCGCGGTGCAGCGGCGGTGACAGCAGCACGGCACCCTCCACCTGCGATGCCACCGGCTCCACTGCACCGTACATAAGGGCCAGCTCGGTCCCGAACGACCACCCCACGAGCCAGCGGTTGGGCAGCTCCCGCTCGACGGCGAACCGCACGGCCGCCTCCACGTCATACCGCTCCCCGATGCCCTCTTCAAACTCGCCGTCGCTGGTTCCCCTGGGCGACGACGTTCCCCTGGTGTTGAACCGCAGCACGGCCACACCGGCCAGCGCCGGCAGCCGGTAAGAGGCTTTTCGGTAGACGTGCGAGTCCATGAAGCCGCCGTGCGTGGGCAGCGGATGCAGCGTTATCAGCGTGGCCATGACCGGGCCGGACTCCGGCAGGGCCAGCTCGCCCACCAGCGTGCGGCCGTCCTCGGTGCGGATCTCGATGTTTTCGCGACGGGCCGGCAGGACCGTGGACGCGCGGATGGCGGTCGTTTCGGACGGCTGGCTGAACACGTACGACGTCGGGTCAAAAGTCATGCGTACCAGCTTATCTTCCGCGTCAGCTGCGTTCCGTCCGCGGGCGCGGCCTACCGCCGATCGCTGTTAGCGGTAGCGGAAGTTGCGCGACGTCCAGCAGTTCGTGTGCCAGTGCCGGCGCTCCGAGAGCCCGGCGGCCGCGCCGAAGAGGTGGTCATCGGCCCACACCACAAGGTGGGCGACTCCCGGCAGCACGGCTGTGGAACAGCCGGGGCAGATGTAGGCCTTCTCCGCCTTGCGCGCGGTCATGGACCGCACCATCCAGACGCCGTCCGGGGCGCTCTCGCGGCGGGCGATCCCCGCCCGGGCCCGCTCCAGGTCAAGCTCCGGGGCCGGCCCTGAGCCGTGCTTTCCTCCGCCGGCAGCGTTGCCGGGGGTGGCGCGCCCCGTCTTTGCACGGCGGGGGCGGTTCGAGCGGGGCATGCTTCCATTCTGCCCCAGCCGGAACGGCTCCGGTGCCGCGACCGCCCCTGCGCGCCCCGGGGTCATGCCTGCGACCCGGTGCGCGGTGCCCGTTGCCGACGCGGTAGTGTGTACGGCGTGCGTCTAGTCATAGCCCGTTGTTCCGTTGATTATGTTGGCCGGCTCAAAGCCCATCTTCCCCTTGCCACCAGGCTCCTGCTGGTGAAGGCCGATGGGTCGGTGCTGGTGCACTCCGACGGCGGCTCCTACAAGCCGCTGAACTGGATGAGCCCTCCCGCCACGCTGCGGGTGTCCTCCCCCGATGACACCGACGTTGAAGTCGGTGTGATCGAGCAGTGGACCGTCCAGTCCGCCAAGACGGACGACAGGCTGATCATCAACATCCATGAACAGCTGCATGACACCTCGCATGAGCTGGGCCTGGACCCCGGGCTGATCAAGGACGGCGTGGAGGCGGACCTGCAGCGCCTCCTGGCCGAGCAGATAGAAACCCTCGGCACCGGCTTCTCCCTCATCCGCCGGGAATACTTCACGGCCATCGGCCCGGTGGACATTCTGGCCAGGGACGCGGACGGCTCCACCGTGGCCATCGAGCTCAAGCGCCGCGGCGACATCGACGGCGTGGAGCAGCTGACGAGGTATTTGGAGCTGCTCAACAGGGATCCGTTGCTGGCCCCGGTCCGCGGGATCTTCGCCGCGCAGCAAATCAAGCCGCAGGCCCGTGTGCTCGCGACGGACCGCGGGATTGACTGCATCACACTGGACTACGACGCCATGCGCGGCGTGGACGACATCGAGTCCCGGCTGTTCTGAGGCCCGGGCAGGCCGGGCGCTGCGTCGGTGATCAGGCGTTTACTTTGGATTTGCCCAAAATTTATGCGATTCCGCGTTTTTCCCGTTGACCAGACCGTACTGTCATGAAATTCTTGTATCAGTCTTTGTGTAGGTGTTTTTTCATGCTCGCAAGACATGTTGCGAGCGCGAAGCTCCTGCAACGCATATCCGGTCTCACCGGGGCTGCAGCCAGGATTCTTCTCGCGGAGTGACCAAGACCAGTACGAAGTGTGCTGGCCTTAATTTAGTTCCATAATGAGGAGAAATAAATGGCACAGGGAACCGTCAAGTGGTTCAACGCTGAAAAGGGCTTCGGCTTCATCACCCCGGATGACTCCGATGGCGATGTCTTCGTTCACTACTCCGAGATCCAGACGGGTGGCTTCAAGACCCTCGACGAGAACCAGCGTGTTCAGTTCGAAATCGGTCAGGGCGCCAAGGGCCCCCAGGCCACCGGCGTAACGCTGGTCTAATTATTCGAGGACTCCCCTGACGGGATAGCCCTTGAACCAAAATGATCCTCGGCATTCGTGCCGGGGATCATTTTTTGTGTGTCATGAATGTTTTCAGGACCTGAAACATTTGCCGGCAAAGGGCAGAATCAGGGATGGATGTTCAGCGCCAGGTGCCGACGCCGATGACCGGCCCGGCTTCGAGCCAGGAGGAGAGTCCGGTGTAGGCGTCAAACTTCATCGCCAGGAAGACGTCCTGGCCCTCGTAGCGCAGTTCCACGATGACGACGTCGGGCTGGACCTTGACCAGCTCAGCCTCCGTGGGCTGCCGGCGACCCAGGAGCTCAAGGGAGCTGCGCTTGAAGCGGTGCCGGGGGCGGACGCTGAGCGAGAGCAGCTTGAACCACTCCAGCTCGTTGTCCTGATAACGACAAACCCCCATCTGCCAGCTCTTTCCAGCTGTGCAAATGGAGGCGTCCACCGTGCCCAGGGCGCGCCGCAGGTTGAAGCGGCGCACCCCGAAAAGGCACAGCGTAAAAATCAGCAACGCGAACACGGCTGCTATTGCGATGAACGGAAAACCAGTAACGTCCATCAAGGTCGTGCTAGCGGATCCCCGCAGTGGCCGCGTCACCCAGCTGGGCGTTGTCAGCAACAATAACCACGCGGTTGTTGTCAACGGAGAAGAATCCGCCGTCAACAACTACAGCAATGCGGTCACCGGAAACAGGCTCGATTGCCAGTTCACCCTCGGCCAAAATCGCCAGTACGGGCGAGTGGCCGGGCAGGATTCCGATTTCACCATCGCTGGTGCGGGCCTTGACCATCTTGGCCGCTCCGGACCACACGAAGTGGTCCGCCGCGACAATCTCAACCTCAAGCTCAGCCATATTACTTGGTCTGTTCCTGGATCTTGGCCCACTGGCGCTCAACGTCATCCAGGCCGCCGACGTTGAAGAACGCCTGCTCTGCAATGTGGTCGAGGTCGCCGTCGCAGATGGCGGTGAAGCCTTCAACGGTGTCCTTGATGGAGACCGTGGAACCTTCGACGCCGGTGAACTGCTTGGCCGTGTAGGTGTTCTGCGAGAGGAACTGCTGGATACGGCGTGCACGCGACACGACGATCTTGTCTTCCTCGGACAGTTCGTCAACACCAAGGATGGCGATGATGTCCTGGAGTTCCTTGTTCTTCTGCAGGATCTGCTTCACACGGACGGCCGTGTTGTAGTGGTCCTTGCCGATGTACTGCGGGTCCAGGATTCGGGACGTCGACGTCAGCGGGTCCACGGCCGGGTACAGGCCACGCGAAGCGATTTCACGGGAAAGTTCCGTGGTCGCGTCGAGGTGGGCGAACGTGGTGGCCGGTGCCGGGTCGGTGTAGTCATCTGCGGGAACGTAGATGGCCTGCATCGAAGTGATGGAGTGGCCCTTGGTGGACGTGATGCGCTCCTGGAGGAGACCCATCTCGTCGGCAAGGTTCGGCTGGTAGCCCACGGCCGACGGCATGCGGCCGAGGAGGGTGGAAACCTCGGAGCCTGCCTGCGTGAAGCGGAAGATGTTGTCGATGAAGAGCAGCACGTCCTGGTTCTGCACATCGCGGAAGTACTCCGCCATGGTCAGTGCCGACAGTGCAACGCGCAGACGCGTTCCCGGCGGCTCGTCCATCTGGCCGAACACAAGGGCGGTGTCCTTGAGGACGCCTGCCTCTTCCATTTCAACCCAGAGGTCGTTACCTTCACGGGTACGCTCGCCAACACCGGCGAACACCGAGGTGCCACCGAAGTTGCGGGCAACACGGGTGATCATTTCCTGGATCAGAACGGTCTTGCCAACGCCAGCGCCGCCGAACAGGCCGATCTTTCCACCCTTGATGTACGGGGTGAGGAGGTCGATGACCTTGATGCCGGTTTCCAGCATTTCGGTGGAACCCTCAAGAGTCGCGAAGGCAGGAGCCTTGCGGTGGATTGACCAGTGGTCCGAAGCCTGGATCTCGGACTCGTCAACGTCAAGCGGCTTGCCGAGGACGTTGAAGATGTGGCCCTTGACGCCGTCGCCGACGGGAACGGTGATCGGCGAGCCTGTGTCCACCACATTGGTGCCGCGGACTAGTCCGTCGGTAGCCTGCAAGGCGATGGCGCGAATGAGGTTGTCACCCAGGTGCAGGGCAACCTCGAACGTGACAGTCTTGGTCTCACCGTTGAGAGTAATCTCCGTGGTGAGTGCGTTGTAAATCGAAGGGATTGCGTCAGCCGGGAATTCGACGTCGACAACCGGGCCAATAACACGTGCAATGCGGCCGGTAGCACCGGACGTTGCGGCTACGTGTTCGGTAGCGGTGGCAGTCATCTCTCTCACTTCACTCAGTAGATGGCGTGGGGGTTAAGTTTATCTTTTGGTGCAGGTAAAGCTGGATCCGGAACCGTCCGGCTACGACGCGAGAGCGTCGGCGCCGGCCACGATTTCGGAAAGCTCCTGCGTAATCTCAGCCTGGCGGGCGGTGTTGCGCAGACGCGTGTACTTCTTGATGAGGTCCGTGGCGTTGTCGCCGGCAGACTTCATGGCCCGCTGGCGTGCTGCGAGCTCGGAAGCCGCTGCCTGCAGCATGGCCGCGAAAATCCGCGCTTCGATGTACCGGGGCAGCAGGGCATCGAGGACCTGCTCCGGCTCCGGTTCGAATTCGTACAAGGGCAGCAGCTCCGATTCGGAAGCGGCCTGCTCTTCCACAACTTCGAGCGGAAGAAGACGGATGACCGTCGGCTCCTGCGTCACCATGGACTTGAAGCGGGTGTAAACGACGTGGATCTCATCCACGCCGCCCGCTTCGAAGTCCGTTGCGAAGTCCTCCAGCAATGCCGCGCCGACTTCCTGCGCCGTAGCAAACTCCGGTGCATCAGTACCGCCGGTCCAGACCCGCCCGTAGGGGCGGCCCCGGAAGTCGAAGTACGCCTGTGCCTTGCGGCCGACGAGGTACGTCTTGACTTCCTTGCCTTCGGCGCGGAGCAGCTCGTTCAGGCCCTCGGCCTGCTTCAGGACGCTCGCGGAGTAGGAACCTGCCAGGCCACGGTCCGAGGTGATTACCAGGACTGCGGCGCGGCGGATTTTCTCCGGCTCGGTGGTCAAAGGGTGGTCGATTTCGCTCTGGCTTGCGACAGCAGAAACGGCGCGGGTAATTGCGTTCGCGTAAGGCAGTGAAGCCGCTACGCGTGCGCGGGCCTTGCCGATGCGCGAGGTAGCGATCAGTTCCATCGCCTTGAAGATCTTGCGCATCGACGTCGTCGAGGCGATCTTCTGGCGGTAGACCCGAATCTGGGCTCCCATACTTATCCTTTCCTAAGATCCCGATGGCCGGGACTGCCGGAACGAATGGTTCCGGCAGTCCCTGCCAGCGAAACTAGCGCTTCTGCCTGACGATTTTTTCCTGGTCGACCTGGCCCTCGGAGATAGCATCATGCTCCTCGTGGCCGGCACCTACCAGATGGTTGTCTCCCTCGCCGAAGAAGCCCTTCTTGAACTCCACGACCGCGGTCTTCAGTGCTTCTGCGGTGTCATCGTCCAGAACGTTGGTCTGCGCCAGCGTGGTGAGGATGGAGGACTTGTGCTTCAGGTGCTCCAGGAACTCTGACTCGAAACGGCTGATGTCTTCAACCGGGACTTCATCCAGGTAGCCCTGCGTTCCTGCCCAGATGGACACAACCTGGTTCTCGACCGGGAACGGCGAGTACTGGCCCTGCTTGAGCAGTTCCATCAGGCGTGCACCACGGGTCAGCTGCTGGCGGGATGCGGCATCGAGGTCCGATGCGAACATCGCGAATGCCTGCATGTCGCGGTACTGTGCAAGGTCCAGCTTCAAGGTACCGGAGACCTTCTTCATCGACTTGACCTGCGCGGCGCCGCCGACTCGGGACACCGACACGCCAACGTCAACAGCGGGACGCTGGTTGGCGTTGAAGAGGTCCGACTGCAGGAAGATCTGGCCATCGGTAATGGAGATCACGTTGGTCGGGATGTAGGCAGAGACGTCGTTTGCCTTGGTTTCGACGAGCGGCAGGCCGGTCATCGAGCCCGCGCCGAGCTCGTCAGAGAGCTTCGCGCAACGCTCCAGCAGGCGGGAGTGCAAGTAGAACACGTCACCCGGGTAGGCTTCACGTCCCGGCGGACGGCGGAGCAGCAGGGACACTGCACGGTAGGCCTCGGCCTGCTTGGAGAGGTCATCGAACACGATGAGGACGTGCTTGCCGCCGTACATCCAGTGCTGGCCGATGGCGGAACCTGCGTAGGGTGCCAGGTACTTGAAGCCAGCGGGGTCAGAAGCCGGGGAGGCAACAATCGTGGTGTATTCCAGCGCGCCGTTGTCCTCGAGCGTCTGGCGGATGGCGGCAATGGTCGACGCCTTCTGGCCGATTGCCACGTAAACGCAGCGAACCTGCTTCTTCACGTCACCGGAGGCCCAGTTGGCCTTCTGGTTGATGATGGTGTCAATGGCAATTGCGGACTTGCCGGTCTGGCGGTCGCCAATGATCAGCTGGCGCTGGCCACGGCCGATCGGGATCATGGCGTCGATTGCCTTCAGGCCGGTCTGCATCGGCTCGTGCACAGACTTGCGCTGGGTCACGCCGGGCGCCTGGAGCTCCAGGGCACGGGTGGTCTCGGCCTTGATCTCGCCGAGGTCATCGATGGGCACGCCCAGCGGGTCAACCACACGGCCGAGGAACGCGTCGCCGACCGGCACGGACAGAACCTGTCCGGTGCGGTGCACTTCCTGGCCTTCTTCGATGCCCGTGAAGTCACCGAGGATGATGACACCGATCTCGCGGACGTCGAGGTTCTGGGCGAGGCCCAGCGTGCCGTCTTCGAAACGAAGCAACTCGTTCGCCATGACCGAGGGAAGGCCCTCAACACGGGCGATGCCGTCACCTGCGGTGGTCACACGGCCGACCTCTACGCGCTCTGCGTTTCCGGGTTCGTAGGACGCCGCGAACTCGTTCAACGCAATACGGACGTCGTCGGCGTTGATGGTCAATTCGGCCATCTGCAGTCCCTGCTCTCCTGTTTTCGTGATCATCGTTGCTCACGATGACCGGGGTTTCTATCAGTTAAGTTGTGCTTGTCCGGCTAGCCGGCCAGTTGGCGGCGAAGCTCCAACAGGCGGGTGATGACGGAAGCGTCGAGCACTTCGTCACCAACCTGCACTCGGATTCCGCCGATCAGCGCCGGATCAACAGTGGTGTTGATCTTGAGCTCCCGCCCGTAGAGGGAGTTGAGCCCGAGCTGCAGACGGCTGGCCTGCGTCTCCGTGAGGGGACGCGTGACACTGACCGTTGCAATCCACCGCTGCTGGCGCCTGGCGGCAAGCTCGGCGAAGCGGCCGACGAGCTTGGTGGACTTGAGTCCGCGTGGCTGCGACACTGCCTGGCCGATGAGGGCCTTGGCTTCCTCGCTTGCGCCAGGTACCAGCCTCTCCGCCAAGACAATCTTTGCTGCGGCGCTGGCCTGCGGTTCAGACAGAGCACGCTGCACCTCGTGGCTTGACGCCACGGCCTGGTTGAAAGAGAACAGATCGTTCTCGAGTTCTTCCAGCCCCGAGATTCCGGAGGCAGAAACGGCCGACTTGTTTTCTGCAACGGCAATTACTACCGTCGCGGCAAGCGTCTCGAGTGCATCGCCGATGTCTCGCGCAGATGCCCAGCGTGAGCTGGCCAGCCCGGCTGCGATGTCCGCAGCCTCAGCGGAGACTTTTCCGCCGAACAGTTTCCTGATCAGCGCCGACTTTTCGTCACCGCTGCGGGACGGGTCAGTCAGGGCGCGGCGCAAGCCAGCCGAGCTGTCTATCGCTCCCAGGATTCCGAAGAGTTCCTTTGCCAACTGCAGCGATGCAAATGGAAGCTTGGCTTCCAGTTCGGTCAGCGCTTTGGTCAGCGATTCGCTCGATACACCTGCCATTACTTTCCTACACCTGCGTTCTGGGTCTCCAGATCAGCCAGGAAGCGGTCAACAACACGTGCCGCACGCGCGTCGTCCTCAAGGGACTCGCCAACGATGCGGCCAGCCAGCGTGGTGGCAAGGGTGCCCACCTCTGAACGCAGGGCCACTACCGCAGCCTGGCGCTCGGATTCGATCTGCACGTGTGCCTGCGCAGTGATGCGCGCAGACTCGGCTGCAGCCTTCTCCTTCAGCTCCGCAAGGATCTGGGCGCCTTCGGCACGAGCTTCCTCGCGGATGCGGTTGGCTTCGGCACGGGCCTCGGTGAGCTGCTGCTTGTACTGCTCGAGTGCGGCGGAAGCCTCGGCCTGCGCCTGCTCGGCCTTGGCGATGCCGCCTTCAATGGCCTCGGCACGCTCTGCGAACGTCTTCTCGAACATCGGGACAACAAACTTGACCACGATGAAAAAGAGGACAGCAAAGCCGGCGAGGACGACGCCCATTTCCCAGACATTGGGAACGAGCGGGTTAGCCGCCTCGGCGGTGGCGGCTGAGATGATCAGCTGATTCATATTTCACCCGTCCTTATCTACTCGGTTCTGAATGTTCGCTTGGTTCTGAAGGTTTACTTGAGAACGAAAGCGAAGACCAGGCCCAGGATGGCGAGGGCTTCAGTCAGCGCAAGGCCGAGGAATGCGATCGGCTGCAGAACGCGCTGTGCTTCCGGCTGACGTGCCACACCGTTGATGTAAGCGGCGAACACGAGACCCACACCGATACCACCGCCGATGGCGGAGAGGCCGTAGCCGATGAGGTTGAGGGAGCCGTTGATGGAGCCTTCCATTTTTCTTCCTTTCAAGATGCCATCTCTGTGGCAGGTTGTTTGGGTTGCTTCATCCCCGTGAGGGGAAGTTTGTGGGGTGCCTAGTGGCTGTCGGCGTGGAGTGCGCCTTCAATGTAGATTGCCGTCAGCAGGGTGAAGACATAGGCCTGCAGCGCCATGATGAGCGCTTCGAGCATGTACATGGCGATCGCGCCGGCAAGGACCAGAACAGAGGTGCCCTTGAGCAGAACGTTTTCCTGCATGACGAGGTATTCGATTCCCGAACCGGCGATCATGACGATCAGGTGGCCGGCCAGCATGGTGGCAAACAGACGGAGGCTGTGCGTAACCGGGCGGACCAGGAAGTTGGAGATGATCTCGATCGGGATGACGATCGGAAGGATGTATATCGGCACTCCGGACGGCACGGTGGCGAGCTTGAAGTACCGCAGTCCGTTCTTCTTGACGCCGATGGCGATCCAGGTGATGTACACGATGACGGCCAGCACGTACGCGCCGCCGACGTGGGAGAAGCTCGGGAGCTGGACCACGGGGATCGCGCCATAGATGTTGTTCACCAGAATGAAGAAGAACAGGCTGAACAGAAGCGGGACATACTTCATGAAGTCTCTGCCGCCGATGATGTCCTTGGCGATGCTGTTGCGGACGAAGCCATAGGCCATCTCACCCGCGAACTGCAGCTTGCCAGGAACCAGCTGCTGCTTCCGCGCAGCTAGCAGAAAGAATGTAGCGATAATGACGACGGACAGGATTACCAGCAGCATCTGCTTGGAGAATCCGTCTGCCGCACCCCACGGCAGGATTGCCGGCAGGTGCATTTCTTCAATTCCAGGAGGAGTGAACTCTCCTGAATTTTGGGCCGGGAGCGCAAGCGCGATCAACGCGTTTCCTCTCTGCAGTGTCCATCGTTGGGCGTTGGTCGGGTTCCGGCGTGCTTCATGCTTGCCCTCCCCCTCGTAAAATTATTTGGCATTACTGTTCCCATCCTCAGACGGGCCGCTGGCTGCACCGTTCCCACCAGCTGGATTTCTCGAACTGGTGAGGCCGTGCATATGGGACAGATAGAACCCTCCCGCAGCTCCAAGCAGAGCGCCTAGGAGCACAATCCAGCGGGTTCCCCACAGATAATCCAGACCCCACCCTATCAAACTCCAGACGATGATTCCGCCAATAATGTAGCTAAAGACGGCAATTCCAGCGTTGTAACCGCCGTCACCATTTTCCGCTGAGACGCCCGGAGCGCCGGTCCGTTTGGCGGGTTCGCCGGAGGGGTTTTTGCCGGGGTGGTTTTGCTTAGACATCGGTGTTGCCCTTGGTTGGTTCGGGGTCGTTGTAGATCTGCAACCGCGCTTTGCTGAAACCATAGATTTCAGCCGCCTGCCAGGTCACCACAGCGACGACCGCTCCGATCAGGAACCAGCGCCCATGCAGCCACTCGGGCGCACCAATCGCAAAAAGGACCACGGCGAAGCCGATGACCTTGACGAAATAGGTAGCCACGAACAGGCCAATGGCGCCGGACGGGTTGTTCCGGCCGACGAAGTGGCCAATCAGGAGGCTGATGGCAAAGAAAGCCATGACCAGCAGCCCGCCGAAGCTGCTGGAAAGCAGTCCGGTCCAGCCATTCAGTGCTGCTGCCACAATGCCCGTAAGGACAAGGGCGGCCGCGGAAACGGTGGAGCTGATTCCCAGCAGGCCCAGCCACAGCGACCGGGTGGGGCCGGAGACGCCAACGGATCCTTTGCCGGACGCAGGTCCGGGCTCGGCGCTGGAGGTCATGCGAACCCAATCTTCGGGGCCAGGGGGTGGAGTGGCGCAGGAAAGACCTGCCCCTGAATTCTACACGAGATAGAAATATTCGGGAAAGCCGAGGTTATTCCGGTGTTTCCGCGCCCCGCCGGCTGAGATAAGGCCACGCCGTGATGAGCCCCATCACCAGGGCGGCGGCGATGTCCACCGCGAGAACCAGCTGCCAAGGGTAGACCGCGAAGGCCAGTCCGCCGAACGACAGCACTGCGGTCCACAGGTACATCAGCATCACGGCAGTGCGGTGGGAGTACCCGATGTCCATCAACTTGTGGTGCAGGTGGCCCCGGTCGGCTGACCAGGGCGAGCGGCCGACGGCAGTGCGCCGGACCACCGCCAGTCCGAGGTCCAGCAGCGGCAGGAAAAGCACGGCGAAGGGAAGCAGGATCGGGATGATCGTGGGGATACCGCTGACGCGGTCATAGAGCCCCGAGCTGATTTGGCCCGTCGACACGACGCCTGCCGACGCCATCAGCAGGCCGATCAGCATCGCCCCGGAATCCCCCATGAAGATCTTCGAGGGAAACCAGTTGTGCGGCAGGAACCCCAGGCAGCTGCCCACGAGCACCGCGGTCAGGAGCGTGGCAAGGTCCGAGCGGTCCAGCAGCGGCGCGTTCCGGTGCACCCAGTACGCGGTCAGGAAGAAGGCCGAGCCGCCGATGATGGCCACGCCGGCGGCCAGCCCGTCCAGTCCGTCGATGAAGTTGAAGGCATTCATCGTGGTCACGATGAGGCCGGCGGTGACGAGGATGCTGACAGGTTCCGACTCGAAGCGGATGGGCTCGGGAACGAAGGGAATGATGGTCATCCGGACGCCCCACACAGCTACTACGAGGCCGGCGACACTCTGCCCGATGAGTTTGACCCACCAGCGCAGATCCAGGAGATCGTCCGCGACGCCAACGAGCACAATGACGGCTGCCCCCGCCAGCACGCCCCACGGGGCCGCATTGGCGTGGAAGATGTCCTTGACGAAAAAAGACTGGTTCGCGACCACGAGTGCCACCAGCACTCCGGCGAAGATCCCCAGGCCGCCGAGCCGCGACACCGGGCTCGAATGCATGTCACGGCTGCGGATGGGGGCAAAGAGCTCGAGCCTGTTGCCGACCAGGCGTGCGCCCCAGGTCGCCGCATACGAGACAACCGCCGCCGTCAGCATCATGAGCAGGTACATGATCACGGCGCGTCACCCGTTCCGCGGACCCGCTGCGCACCGGCGTTCGATTTTCCGGCCCTCTGCGCCCGGGCAAAGTGCGACCCGCAGACGCGCGAAGCGGCCACCTGTGGAGCGGCATAGCACCGGGTTACGGGCCGGCGCAGATGCGCGATGAGGTTTGGGGGGCTGTGGGGGCTAAATAGCTGTGGATCTGACGTGCAATAAATGAAACTTCTCCGTCGCCATGCGCACAGACAGGCAGTGCATAGTGCCTGACGGGGCTGTATTACAGTGGACTCTAGTCAAGATACTAACGCCAACGGCTACATGGCTTCGCGTCACACGGCCCAACGCCGGCGGGAAACTTGCCGGCGGCTGTGCTGAAAGGAACCCGCAATGCCAGTGTCGGTCGCAGTTGCCGCCGTGACGTTTGACCGTCCCCGTGAGCTTGCCGTCCTCCTGAACGCGATCAACGGCCAGACGGCGCCCGTGGCGTCCATTTGCCTTGTTGACAGCGGCACCGTGCCGGCCGCGGACGTTGCCGGACAGCACGAAAATGTGGACTACATCCGCTCGGAAGCCAACCTCGGCGGCGCCGGCGGATTTTCCCTGGCCGTCCTGAAAGCGGTGGCAAGCGGCGCTGACTGGATCTGGATGATGGACGACGACGCCGAGCCGGCGGATCCCGCGTGCCTCGCCACCCTGATCCGTGAGGCGGAGGCTCGGGACCTGGAGGCGGTGGTTCCGCTCGTGGTGGCACCCGGGCACCCCGACAGGCTCTCCTTTTTCTTCCGCCTCGACGGCAAGGTGACCCACGACCGGGGCGCGCTGGAGAAGGTGGGATTCCTTCCGAACGACGGCCACTTCTTCAACGGCGCACTGATCCGCTCCGATGTCTTCTTCAAGGTTGGCCTGCCGGACATGCGCCTCTTCATCCGCGGTGACGAGGTGGACTTCACCATCAGGCTGCGCAAGGCAGGCGTCCGCTTCGGCACGGTCACCACGGCAGCCATCACGCATCCGCACGCCTTCTCCGAAACCAAGCACGTCTTCGGCGCCCGCTGGCACGTCATCGTCCCCGAGACTGCGTTCAAGCGCTATTACTACTACCGCAACCGCGGCTATCTGATCCGCCGCCACTTCCGCGTCAAATCATTGGTTGCCGACGTCGGCGGCTACCTCGGCTACTTCCTGCGCCGCGGCGATTTCCGCGGCTTGGGCGACTGGTTCAGGGCATTCTCGGCAGGACTCCGGGGCAAGGGGTTCGGTCCCCTGAAGGACCAGACGTTCTAGGGTTGGCGCCCGCGCCCGGCTGACGCGGCAGCTAGCCCTGCCCGCGGAGCCGGCGCCGAACCAGGAGCCCGAGTAGGACCCAGGGTTCACCGAACACCCGGTAGGCGACCCGCCGCGGATGCAGCAGGAGCCGCCACGCCCACTCCAGGCCGAGGCGGCCAAGCCAGCGCGGCGCCAGCTTCTGGATTCCCGCAATCTGCTCGATGGCACCGCCAACAGCGCAGTAGACCGCGGGAGGAAGGGAGCCGAGGCGGCGCCGCAGCACCTTTTCCTGCAGGGGCATCCCCAGTCCGATCAGCACCAGCTGCGGCCGCTGTACGGCCAGCCAGGCGGTGACCTCCTCTTCGAGCTCCTCGTCCCAGCCCTCGCCCGGCATGCCGGAGACGGACGCCCCGGGCGCAATAGCCTGCAGCTTGGCCACGGCCTTGGCGTTGGCCACCGGGCCGGCCCCGACGACGGCGATGCTTCTCAGGCCGCTGACCTGGCCCAGCGCGGGAATCCAGTCAGTCGACCCCAGCCGGTAGTCCATGACGGGTCCGGACAGCTTCCGTCCCCTCCCCCAGAGCCACAGAACGGGCGCGCCGTCGATCAGCACGACGTCGCTGTCCTCGTACAACGTGCGGAATTCCGGTTCGGAATGGAAGAGCGTCACGCTGTGGAGGTTGTGTCCGACGACGGTGCGGGTGGTTCCGTCGGCCACGAACTTGTCGAGGACTTCCGTGAGTCCGGCGACGTCCAGCGGCGTGGCGTCCACACCGAGGACCGGGATGGGTTGCCGCTGGAGCATCATTCCGTGCCGGACGCTTGGTCGCCGTCCCCGGGACGGTCCGCCGGATCCTCAGCCTCGTCGGTATCGCCGGCGCCGGACGGTTCCGGGCCGTTGCCCTGGAGATCGAGCACGCCGGGAACCACTTCCCGCAGCCGTTCCAGGCTCACGGCTCCCTCGCGGACAACACGCAGTGGCAGTGATGTCGCGTCCACTATGGTGGACGGCAGTGCGTCCGTTCCTTCCACCGGGCGGAAACCGCCCTCAAGGTAGACTTCCACGGATTCTGCCAGCTGGGAACGGGCCTCGAATGCAGTCTGGGCCGGGGCCTGCCCGGTCCTGTTTGCCGACGACACGGCCAGCGGCCCGGTCAGGGTCAGGAGGTCCTGAGCCACTTCATCCGCCGGAATCCGGAGGGCCACGGTGCCCTTAGTCTCGCCAAGGTCCCAGTCGAGGGAAGGCTGGGCGTGGAATATGAGCGTCAGGCCGCCGGGCCAGAAGGCCTCGGCCAGCTGGCGGGCTTCGGTAGTGACATCGGTCGCCAGGCCATCGAGGGCGTTGAGGCGCGGAATCAGCACCGGCGGGGGCATGTTACGGCCGCGGCCCTTGGAAACCAGCAGCATGGTGACAGCCTGCGGCGAAAATGCGTCGGCTGCGATCCCGTAGACGGTATCCGTGGGGAAGACGACGCACTTCTTCTCGAGGATGGCACGCCGTGCGTGGGCCAATCCTGCGGTGCGCTCGTCATCGGCTGTGCAGTTATACGTAGTGGTCACTGCCTCATTCTTTCATTACTGCGCGGGCGGTTAAGCAAGGACGGCGCTGGTGGCCCGTTCCTTGCCGTTGAGGTCCAGGTGCGTGGTCACCTCGGACCACCGTCCCGTTCCGGCCAGCATGGCGGAAATCCATGCGGCCTGGACTTCGGCGTGTTCCATGACGAAGTAGCCGCCCGGAACCAGCAGCCTGGCCGCGGAGGCCGCGGCCGCCGTCGGAAGTTCCATGCCATCCGCTCCCCCGCCGTACAGTGCCTCGGGAGGATCGTGGAGCGCCACTTCGGGCTCGTTCGGAATTGCCTCGGCGGGAATGTACGGCGGGTTGGACACGACGACGTCGAAGGTTCCGTTGAGCTCCGGCAGCGCGTCCCGCAGGTCTCCCCGGACGAGCGTTACGCCGAGTGGCTGGAGGTTTTTCGCGGCCCAGGCATGCGCAAATTCGCTGTACTCGACCGCATGGACGGCCGCTTCGGGCACTTCGTGCGCCACTGACCCTGCGATGGCCCCGGACCCCGTGCCCAGATCCACGACCTTGGGCCGGGCCACGCCGGCGCGGAGAAGGTCCCGGAGCCGGTCGATCACCAGCTGGACCACGGACTCTGTTTCCGGGCGGGGGATGAAGACGCCGGGACCCACCGCGAGTTGAAGGTAGCGGAAATGCGCGACGCCGGTGATGTGCTGCAGCGGAATCCGGCGGGCCCGTTCGGCCACCAGTTCCGCATAGCCGGCCGGCGCCGGGGCATCGCCCCGCAGCATGGCGCGCAGCCGTCCGAGCCCGACGCCCAACAAGTGGTCGGCCAGCAGTTCGGCGTCGACCCTCGGGCTGGGAACGCCGGCATCGGCAAGAATCGCAGTGGCCTGGCTGACGGCATCGGCCAGCGACTGGCCGGTGCCGGCCGTCATGTTCTCGGGCGTCATGGGGTGTTCAGCGCTTCCCGGCTAGTCGCCGATGGCGTCCAGGCGTGACTGCTCGTCCATCTCGATGGCCGACTGGATGACCGGCTCAAGGTCGCCGTTCATGACCTGGTCCAGGTTGTAGGCCTTGTATCCGGTCCGGTGGTCCGCGATCCGGTTCTCCGGGTAGTTGTACGTGCGGATCCGCTCGGAACGGTCCATCGTGCGGATCTGCGACTTGCGCTGGGCGGAGTTCTCGGCGTCGATCTGCTCCTGCTGGTGGGCAAGGATGCGGGCGCGGAGAACGCGCATGCCCGCTTCGCGGTTCTGCAGCTGGGACTTCTCGTTCTGCATGGCCACCACGATGCCGGTGGGAAGGTGCGTGATACGGACCGCGGAGTCCGTGGTGTTAACGGACTGGCCGCCGGGTCCCGAGGACCGGTAGACGTCGATCTTGAGATCGTTCTGGTTGATTTCGAGCTCTTCGGGCTCGTCCACTTCAGGCAGCACCAGAACGCCGGCAGCCGAGGTGTGGATGCGCCCCTGCGACTCGGTGACGGGAACGCGCTGCACGCGGTGCACGCCGCCCTCGAACTTCAGCCGCGCGTAGACGCCCTCGGCGGGATCGTTCGAATTGCCCTTGATGGCCACCTGAACGTCCTTGTAGCCGCCAAGGTCAGATTCGTTCGCGGAAATCATTTCCGTCTTCCAGCCGCGGGTTTCCGCGTAACGGGTGTACATCCGCAGCAGGTCGGCAGCAAACAGGGCAGCCTCGTCGCCGCCTTCACCGCCCTTGACCTCAAGGATCACGTTGCGGGCATCGTCAGGATCGCGCGGGATCAGCAGCCGGCGCAGCTTTGCCGCGGCCGTCTCCAGCGCGGCCTCAAGCTCGGGCACCTCCGCGGCAAACTCGGGATCCTCGTCAGCCATTTCCTTCGCGGCCGCAAGGTCATCCTCGATTCCGTGCCAGGCATGGTACGCCTCGACAATGCCGTTCAGCTGGGCTGAGCGCCGCCCCAGTTTCCGGGCGAGCCGCTGGTCAGCATAAACAGCAGGATCCCCGAGCTGCGCCTGGATAGCATCATGCTCATCAAGCAGGCCCTGTACGGACTCAAACATTTTCAAAACCTCTTTCGACTCTTACAAGTCTAGTAACTGCAACGCGGGGTCACTTACCGCCCATTTCAAGGGTCCTATTGGGCTCGATGTGACCCCGCGTTGCTTTTGAAGCGGAGGAACCGGTTAACGCAACAACCGCCCGGGAAATTGGCGGCCCGGGAAGGGCCGCCAATTTTCGGGCGGTTACGCGGCGCTATTTGTCGTTATCGGACTTCGCACCAAGCGTCGTCTTCTGGACCTGCATGAGGAACTCGACGTTGCTCTGGGTCTCCCGGATCTTGTTGGTCAGCAGCTCAAGGCTCTGCTGCGTTTCGAGTCCGGAGAGGACGCGGCGCAGCTTCCACATGATCTTGACTTCCTCGGGGGAAAGCAGGTTCTCTTCGCGGCGGGTACCGGACGCGTTGACGTCCACGGCCGGGAAGATGCGCTTGTCAGCCAGCTGGCGGGACAGGCGGAGCTCCATGTTGCCGGTGCCTTTGAACTCTTCGAAGATGACCTCGTCCATCTTGGAACCGGTCTCCACGAGGGCCGTTGCCAGAATGGTGAGCGAGCCGCCGTTTTCGATGTTGCGGGCTGCACCGAAGAAGCGCTTCGGCGGGTACAGCGCGGCGGAATCGACACCACCGGACAGGATGCGGCCGGAGGCCGGTGCTGCCAGGTTGTAGGCGCGGCCCAGTCGGGTCATGGAGTCGAGGAGCACCACAACGTCCATGCCCATTTCCACGAGGCGCTTGGCGCGTTCGATGGACAGTTCGGCAACGGTCGTGTGGTCATCCGCGGGACGGTCGAAGGTGGAGGCAATGACCTCGCCCTTGACGGTGCGCTGCATGTCCGTGACTTCTTCAGGACGTTCGTCAACGAGCACCATCATGAGGTGGACCTCAGGATTGTTGGTGGTGATGGCGTTGGCGATGGACTGCAGGATGAGCGTCTTGCCGGCCTTTGGCGGCGAGACGATCAGGCCGCGCTGGCCCTTGCCGATCGGGGCAACCAGGTCGATGACGCGGGGGCCGATCTTCTTGGGGTCGGTCTCGAGGCGCAGGCGCTCGGACGGGTAGAGCGGCACCAGCTTGGCGAACTCGACGCGGTCCTTGAGCTCTTCGGAGGTCTTGCCGTTGACTGACGTCACGCGGACCAGGGCGTTGAACTTCTGGCGCGCCGTCTGCTGGCTGCGGTCCTCGCCGTCGCGGGGGGCGCGGATGGCGCCGACGACGGCGTCGCCCTTGCGCAGGTTGTACTTCTTGACCTGGGCGAGGGACACGTAGACGTCGTTGGGACCGGGCAGGTAGCCGGAGGTCCGGATGAAGGCGTAGTTCTCCAGGACATCCAGGATGCCCGCTACGGGCAGGAGGACGTCGTCCTCGGTGACCTCGACGTCGTCGACGTCCGGTCCCTGGGCCCGTCCGCGGCGGCGGTCGTTGCGGTCGCGGAAACGGTCGTTACGGTCGTTGCGGGCGTTGCCGTCACGGCTGTCCCTGCTGTCGGACCGCTCGTTGCGATCGTTCCGGTCGCGGCGGTTGCGGCGGTTGCGGCGACTGCCGCCCTCGGCGTCATCGCTGTCCCGGCTGTCGTCACGGCGGTTGTCGCGGCCGGTGGAGGTTTCTGCAGCCGCCTCGCGGCCACCGCGGGTGCGGCTGTCACGGCGGTCAGTGCGCTGCCCGCCGTCGCCGGCTTCGCCGCCCTGTTCGCGGGTCTCAGCAGCGCGGGGCTCGGCGGCGCGGGTCTCAGTGGCGCGAGTCTCAGGTGCAGCGGCTTCCGCCGGAGCTTCGACGGGCTCGCCGGCCTGCGGGGCCGTTGCGGCGGCCTCACCGCGGCGGCGGTTGCGGGTACGCGGCTGGCGTCGCTCGGGAGCGCCTTCCGCGGCGGCCGGCTCTGCTGCCTCGGAAGGCGCCGGAGCAGCTGCGGCCTCGGCGGCAGCCTCGGCTGCGGGCTCCGCAGCGGGGGCGGACACCACGCCGTCGCTGACCGCACGGCGGCTGCGGCCGCGGCCACGTGCCCGGGTCCCTTCCTGGGCCGGGGCTTCGGTGGCGTCGGCGGCCGGAGCCGCCGGGCTTGCCGCAGCAACGTTGTTGTCAGTTGCCTTCTCGGCAGCCCGGGCCGGAGCCTTGCTGGCCGAAGAGCCCGCGCGGTGCGCGGAAATAGCCGAGACCAGGTCTCCCTTGCGCATGCGGGAGCCGCCGGAAATTCCGAGCTGGCTGGCAAGAGCCTGCAGCTGGGCGAGCTTGAGGCCTGCGAGGCCACTGCTCTTGGCGGGTGCTTCCGTCAACGATCCGGAAACAGAAGATGATGTGTCCACAGCTGGCGACAGCTCAGTGGTTTCGGTCACGAAGGATCCTTCCCCCTCGACGGCGTCCAGACTAGGAGCTGGACGCGATGATTTGATCTGGGCTGCAGTTCAGATCTGCAGCCGTGATTTCGGCCTTGCCGGATGGAATTCGCGGCAGAGCCGGATACTGATCACCTTCAACGCTCCGAATAATGGAGGAGCGGCGGACTGACAGGTCAGGAACAGAAAAGTTTCTGCAATTTCCTGCGTCAGGCCAAGCAGGTGGCACCGAAAATATTGCGCAATAAGAGATCGAAGCAACAGCAGATCGAAACAGTCGGGGACCAGATAGGCAACACGGCCAATTTCAGGGTCTTTGACTGCACGGTCTCTTGACTGCAGGGCCTCTCGACTACAGAGTCGCCGTCTAACTGCATAAACTGCGTTGACTGACTGCGGGGTTACCGCCGGTGCACTCCCACTTTAGCACCTTCAACGTCCACTGCCAGCTTCATCACACGCCAGTTGATGTCCGGCGTGTTCGCGGCCGTAAACGCGCCGATGAACTCAAGGATGGCCGCCGCCTCCGCCTCGCCGTTCGCCAGGACCAGGACGGTGGGTCCTGCTCCGGAAACAACGGCTGCGTGCCTGGCTCCGCGCAGGGCCTTGATCAGTACAGCACTTGGCCGCATGGCCTCCGCACGGTAGCTCTGGTGGAGGTAGTCTTCGGTGCCGGCGAGCAGGAATTCCGGCTTTTGTGTCAGCGCATGGATCAACAGCGCGGCCCGTCCGGCATTCATGGCGGCGGCGTGGTGACCGATTGACGCCGGAAGCAACGCGCGCGCAGCTTCCGTGGACAGTTCATAGTCCGGAACCGCGACGATCGGAATGACCGCTTCATCCACCGTGGCGCACGTGCTGCTGTACTGGTCACTGTCCTGCCAGGACAGCGCCAGGCCGCCGTAAATGGCGGGAGCGACGTTGTCCGGGTGGCCCTCCATCTCGCTCGTGAGCTGCAGGATCCAGTCCTTGCCGCGGCGGGACTCCTCGGGAACCAAAGCATTCGCTGCGGTGACCGCCGCGACGACGGCAGACGCCGAGGAACCCAGGCCGCGGCCATGCGGGTTGACGTTGTCTGCAGTGATCCTGAGGCCGTCATGGCGGTACCCGAGGCGGTGCAGGGCTTCGGTGATGGCCTTGACCACCAGGTGGCTGGCGTCGCGGGGCAGCGTTTCCGCGCCTTCGCCGCTGAGCTCGAACTCGAGCTGGCCGCCAGCCAGCGTCTCCACCGTGAGGGTGTCGTGCAGCGACAGGGCCAGTCCCAGGCTGTCGTATCCGGGGCCCAGGTTGGCGCTGGTGGCCGGCACCTGTACGGTCACCAGCTGCCCGGCCGGGACTGCCGGCGCGCCGGCGGCAGACTCGGCCGGGACTGTGAGGGTGGTTTCCAAGGCTATTTGTCTTCCAGTCCCAGTTCGGCGGCAACAGTCACGACGTCGTTGGACACCTTGACCGGCTGCACGTCGGATCCGTCTTCGGTGCGGAGAGCCCACTGGGGGTCTTTCAGCCCGTGGCCGGTGACCGTGATGACTATGGTCTTGCCGGCGGGGACCTCGCCCGCAGCGTGCTTCTTCAGCAGGCCAGCGACGCCGGCGGCGGAACCGGGCTCCACGAAGACGCCCTCCTTGGCGGACAGCCAGCGGTGCGCGGCGAGGATCTCGTCGTCCGTCACGGCATCGATGAAGCCGCCGGACTCATCGCGGGCAGCGATGGCGCCGTCCCACGAGGCAGGATTGCCGATCCGGATCGCCGTGGCGATGGTGTCCGGCTCCGTGATGGGGTGGCCGGCCACAAACGGTGCGGCGCCGGCTGCCTGGAAGCCCCACATCTGCGGAGTCCTGGTGGAAACAGCGGGAAGGGTGCCGGCAGTCTCCGACTCGAAGGGCGCGGAGTACTCCTTGTAGCCCTTCCAGTAAGCGGTGATGTTCCCCGCGTTGCCGACGGGCAGCACGTGGATGTCCGGGGCGTCGCCGAGCGCGTCCACGATTTCGAAGGCACCGGTCTTCTGGCCCTGGATGCGGGCCGGGTTGACGGAGTTCACCAGGAAGACGGGGTAGGACTCCCCCAGCTTGCGGGCGATGTCCAGGCAGTTGTCGAAGTTACCGTCGACCTGCAGCAGGGTGGCTCCGTGCGCGATGGCCTGGCTGAGCTTGCCCATGGAAATCTTGCCCTCAGGGACCAGAACGGCGCACTTCAGGCCGGCGGCGGTGGCGTAGGCCGCGGCCGACGCGGAGGTGTTTCCGGTGGAGGCGCACACCACGGCCTTGGCGCCTGACGCCACGGCAGCAGTCATGGCCATGGTCATGCCGCGGTCCTTGAAGGATCCGGTGGGGTTCATGCCTTCCACCTTGAGGTAAACCTCAGAGCCGGTCAGCTCGGACAGCTTCTGCGCGTGGACCAGCGGCGTGCCGCCCTCACCGAGGGTGATGACCTTGGTGGATTCCGTTACGGGCAAACGATCAGCGTATTCGCGGATGACACCGCGCCATTGGTGAGCCACTTAGACTCCTTCTACCCGCAGTACGGATGTAACGGAATTGATGACGTCAAGGCCTTTGACGGCCTCGACGGTTGCTGCCAGTGCAGCTTCGGTTGCGCGGTGCGTCACGATCCGCAGTTCCGCGGATTCGACGTTCGAGTCCGCATCGCGGTGGATGGTCTGGCGCATGGTTTCGATGGAGACGTTGTGCTCGGCAAACAGCTGGGCGATCCGGGCCAGGACGCCGGGCTGATCCGCAACATCCAGGCCGATGTAGTAGCTGGTGTGCACGGCGTCAATCGGCAGTGCCGGGACGTGACCGGTCGTGGATTCAATGCGTCCGGGGCCGCCCAGGACGATCCGGCGGGCAGCAGAGACGAGATCGCCCAGCACGGCGGACGCCGTCGGGGTTCCGCCGGCGCCCTGGCCGTAGAACATCAGTTCGCCGGCATTCTCGGCCTCAATGAAGACGGCGTTGAAGGCCCCGCGGACGGCCGCCAGCGGGTGCTCGCGCGGCAGGAGGGTCGGGTGGACGCGGACGGAGACGCCGTCGTTGCCCTCAACGTCGGTCAGCTTCTCGGCGATGGCCAGCAGCTTGATGACGAATCCGGCCTCTTTGGCCGCCGCGATGTCGGCGGCACTGACGCGGGTGATGCCCTCGCAGTGGACGTTCGCCAGGTCGAAGCGTGTGTGGAAGGACAGGGACGCCAGGATCGCAGCCTTGGCCGCGGCGTCCAGGCCTTCGACGTCGGCGGTCGGATCGGCCTCGGCGTAACCGAGCCGCTGCGCCTCGGCCAGGGCGTCGGCGAACTGCGCGCCAGTGGAGTCCATCTGGTCGAGGATGAAGTTGGTGGTGCCGTTGACGATTCCCAGGACCCGGGTGATGCGGTCACCGGACAGGCTGTCGCGGATGGGGCGCAGGATGGGGATGGCACCTGCCACAGCGGCTTCGTAGGAGAGCTCGACGCCGGCCCGGTCCGCCTCTTCGTAGAGTGTGGGGCCGTCCGCGGCGAGGAGGGCCTTGTTGCCGGTGACAACGCTCGCGCCGTTCTGGATGGCCGAGAGGATCAGCGAACGGGCCGGCTCGAGGCCGCCCATCAGCTCGATCACGAGGTCGGCATCCTTGGCCAGGGTCTCGGCGTCCGTGGTGAACAGCTCACGCGGCAGTTCCACATCGCGCTCGGCGTCGAGGTTCCGCACGGCGATGCCGGCCAGCTCCAGGTGCGCACCCGTCCGGGCGGCCAGGGCGCCGGCGTCGTCCAGGAGAATCCGCGCGACCTGAGCCCCGACGTTGCCACAGCCCAGCAGGGCTACTTTCAGGGTTCGCAATTCGGTCATTCAGGCTCCCATGTCGCGGTTTAGCAGATCTTCTTCGGTTTCCCCGCGGACAATAAGCCGGGCAGCTCCGCCGCGCACAGCGACAACGCCCGGCCGGGCCAGATAGTTGTAGTTGCTTGACAGGGCCCAGCAATAGGCGCCGGTTCCCGGTACAGCGAGCAGATCACCGGCTGCCACGTCCTCGGGCAGATATACATCTCTAACAACTATGTCGCCGCTCTCGCAATGTTTGCCCACTACGCGGGACAGCTGCGGCGCCGCGGCGGAGGCCCGGGAGGCGAGAATGGCCGAATAATCCGCGTCGTAGAGCACCGGACGGGCGTTGTCGCTCATTCCGCCGTCCACCGACACATACCGGCGGGGGTGCGTAACGTTTTTTGGTCCTGATTCGGCGTCCCCGGCGGCCGGAGCGTCCACCCGGACGGTCTTGAGCGTGCCGACCTCGTACAGCGTGAACGTGCTGCTGCCCACGATGGCGCGTCCAGGCTCGATCGAGATCCGCGGGGCGGAAATACCCAGCTCAGCGCATTTTGAGCGGACGACGGCGGCCATCGCCTGCGCGATTTCGGCTGCCGGGCGGGGCGTGTCCACCGGCGTGTAGGCGATGCCGTATCCGCCGCCGAGATCGAGCTCGGGAAGCTGGATGGAATACTTCTGCTGCATCTCGGCGAGGAAGCCCAGGAGTTTCTCCGCCGCCAGCGCAAAGCCGTCGGGTTCGAAAATCTGCGAGCCGATGTGGCAGTGCAGTCCCAGCAAGTCAACGCCGGGATAGCTGGTGGCCGCGGCCACGGCTTCCTCGGCTGCCGACAGCCCTGCCTGCTCCGTGGAGTCTCCCGCCATGGAGAGGCCGAACTTCTGGTCCTCATGGGCGGTGGCGATGAACTCGTGGGTGTGGGCGTGCACTCCGGGTGTCAGCCGCAGCATGACCTTGGCGGTCTCGCCCCGGCCGGAGGCGATTTTGGCCACGCGGTCCAGCTCATCCAGGCTGTCCACCACGATCCGGCCAAGCCGCATGTCGAGGGCCCGGTTGATCTCGGCGTCGGACTTGTTGTTGCCGTGCAGGCCCAGGTTGGCGCCGTCGATGCCGGCGCGGGCGGCGACGGCCAGTTCACCACCGGAACACGTGTCGAGGCGCAGGCCTTCCTCCGCCACCCACGTGGCCACGGCCGTGCACAGGAACGATTTGCCGGCGTAGTAGACGTCCACTCCGCCGCAGATGTCGGCAAAGGCCGCGTCGAAGGCATCCTTGAAGGCCCGTGCGCGGGCCCGGAAGTCGGACTCGCTCATGACGAACAGCGGCGTGCCGAACTGTTTCTTCAGCATGCTGACCGGAATGCCGTCGAGGGCGAGTTCGCCGTCGTCGTTCCGCTCCACTCCGGCAGCCCACATGGCCGGGTGCAGGGCATTCAGGTCCGACGGCACCGCGAGCCAGTCCGGGGCGAGCGGCGAGGACTGGTTCAAAGCATGTGCGGTCATTCAGTTCACATCCGTTCCGGCGCGGAGACGCCAAGCAGGTCCAGTCCGTTGGCCAGCACCTGGCTGGTGGCGTCGTTGAGCCACAGGCGGGTGCGGTTGAGATCGGTGACGGCCTCGTCGCCCAGCGGGGCAACGCGGCAGGCGTCGTACCACCGGTGGTAGGCCCCGGCGATGACCTCGAGGTGGCGGGCCACCCGGTGGGGCTCGCGGAGTTCCGCGGCCTTGGCCACGATGGACGGGTAGCTGCCGAGGTAGGACAGCAGCTCATTTTCCGTGGCGTGGTGCAGGAGCGAGGCGTCGAACGCGCTGCGGTCCACGCCGGCGGCCACCGCGTTGCGGGCCGTGCCGCGGGAGCGGGCGTGCGCGTACTGCACGTAGAAGACCGGGTTCTCGTTTGAGTGCTTCTTGAGCAGCTCCGGGTCCAGGGTGAGGGGCGAATCGGCCGGGAAGCGGGCCAGGGAGTAGCGCACGGCGTCCTTGCCCAGCCAGGAAATCAGGTCCTTGAGTTCGATGATGTTGCCGGCGCGCTTCGAAAGCTTGGCGCCGTTGACCGAAACGAGCTGGCCGATCAGAACCTCGATGTTGACCTCGGGGTCATCCCCGGCGGCGGCGGCAATGGCCTTGAGCCGGTGGATGTAACCGTGGTGGTCGGCACCCAGCAGGTAGATCTTTTCGGTGTAGCCCCGGTCCTTCTTGGACAGGTAGTAGGCCGCGTCCGCCGCGAAGTAGGTCGGTTCGCCGTTCGCGCGGATCATCACGCGGTCCTTGTCGTCTCCGAAGTCGGTGGTGCGCAGCCAGACGGCACCGCCGTCGTCGAACACGTGGCCCTGTTCGCGCAGGCGGGCAACGGCACTTTCGATGGCCCCGGCGTCGTGCAGTTCCTGTTCGGAGAAGAAGACGTCGAAGGAAACGCCGAAGTCCGCCAGGGTGTCCTGGATGTCCTTCAGCTGCGCCTGGTAGGCCGCCGTACGGATGACCGGGAGGGCCGCCACGTCCGTCAGCTCACGGATGTCCGGGTGCCGGGTCAGCACCTCATGGCCGAGGTCGCGGATGTACTCGCCCGGGTAGCCGCCCTCGGGCACGTCCCGGCCGTGAAGGCGCGCGAGGACGGAGTTGGCGAACACGTTCATCTGGGTGCCGGCGTCGTTGATGTAGTACTCGGCCGTGACCTGCGCACCGGAGGCGCGCAGGACGCGGGCGATCGAATCACCCAGCGCCGCCCAGCGGGTGTGCCCGATGTGCAGCGGCCCGGTGGGGTTGGCGGAGACGAACTCCATGTTGACCGTGTGGCCCGCGAGCGCGGAGTTGGTGCCGTACTCCGCTCCGGCCTCCACGATGGCTTTGGCGAGCGCCCCGGCCGCAGCCGCATCCACGGTGATGTTAAGGAAGCCGGGACCGGCAATGTCCACGGCCGTGACGCCGTCGATCTCCTTCAGCCTGGTGCTGAGGACGCCGGCGAATTCGCGCGGGTTGGTTCCCGCCTTCTTGGCCAGCTGCAGGGCGATGTTGGTCGCCCAGTCGCCGTGCTCCCTGTTCTTGGGTCGCTCCACCAGGACGGCGTCGGGAACCGCCGACTCGGAAAGGGCGATGTCGCCTGCTGCGACGGCGTCCTTCAGGCAGGTGGATATGGCGAGGGAGAGTTCTTCGGGAGTCACATTCCTAGACTACCGGGGGCCCCGCCCTGTAGCGGAATCCGGAGGGGACCCGGGTCCCCTCACCGGGCCCCTCGTCGTCACAGCTAAGAGTAGGGAAATTCACAGTGTGAACGCTTAGCCTGATTTGAGCGTCTTGCACCCGGTAAGTGCCCGTACAAACGAAACGAGACACCGTGAATTCTTCGGTCCGCAAAAGCGTCTACGCCGGCATCGCCGGACTGTCCCTTGCCGGCACGGTGGCGGGATGCGCGCCTTCGGCCCAACAGCCCGCCGCCCAGGAAAGCCAGTCCCCCGAATCGTCGGCCACAGCCGCATCCGGCTCGTCGTCCACCGCACTGGCGTCGTCCGGTGCAAGCTACAAAGACGGCACCTACAAGGCCGACGGCACCTACAAATCCCCGAACGGCACGGAAACCGTGGGCGTGCAGCTGACGCTGGCCAACGGCACCGTGACCGCCGTCGAGATCACCGAGCACCCGTCCAACCCGAACACGCGCAAGTTCCAGGGCGAGTTCGCGAGCGGAATCGCGGAACAGGTGGTGGGCAAGAGCCTCGATGAGATCAAGGTCTCCAAGGTGGCAGGGTCATCCCTGACCAGCGGCGGCTTCAACCAGGCAGTCGAAGAGATCAAGTCCCAGGCACTGTAGGAAGCTGCGGGGCGGCATGGGAGACACGACTTTGAACCGCAGGCAAAGGAGAGCCCATGCCGCACGCAGGCTGGCACAACTTCAACTTTGACGGAATCGGAACCAGCTGGGAGATTTCCACTCCCGCACCCCTGGGACCCGGACCTCGCAGCCACGTGCTCGCCGAGGTGGAGCGCTACGACTCCACCTGGTCCCGGTTCCGCGGCGATTCGCTCGTGTCCCGGATGTCCGCGCGGACCGGGCATTTCGAGTTTCCGGCCGAAGCCGGGGCCCTGGCACCGCTTTACCGGATCCTGTACGCCTTGAGCAACGGCGCCATGACCCCGCTCATCGGCGGAAGCCTGGAGCAGCTGGGGTACGGGCCGGACTATTCCCTCCGGCCACGCGGCGCCGCCACGCCACCGCCTGCCTGGGATGATGTCCTGGAATGGCGGGGAACCTCAGTGACCGCCAAAACGCCCGTAGTGCTGGACATCGGGGCGGCAGGAAAGGGCCAGTTGGTGGACCTCCTGGCCGACGTGCTGCGGGGCCACGGCGTCAACGAGTTCGTCATCGACGCGAGCGGCGACCTCCTGAACAGCGGAAGCCCCCCGGTGACCGTGGCGCTCGAGCATCCCTACGACTCAAGCAAGGCGATCGGCATTGTGGCGCTCGGCACCGGCGCCCTGTGCGCCTCGGCGTCTAACCGCCGTGCGTGGGGTGACGGCCTTCACCATGTCCTGGACGGCACCACCGGGGTCCCGGTCCGGACGGTCGTGGCCACCTGGGCCATGGCCGGAACCGCGTTGGAGGCCGATGCCCTGGCCACGGCCCTGTTCTTCGTCCCCGGCGAGGTGCTGGAGCGCCATTTCCGTTTTTCCTGGCTTAAGGTTTTTTCCAACGGCAGCGCGGAGTACTCCGCGGAATTCGAAGGGGCACTGTTCGCATGAGTTCCACGACCTCCCCGGAGCGGACCTCGCCGGCCACTGCGGTGGATGCCTTTCTGGGCAGATTCACCATGTACCGGCTGGTGCTGATGGTCCTGGCCATCCTGGCCGCCTACAGCCTTGTCCTCGACGCCCTTGGCTGGCTGACGTTCGGCATTCCCCACCTCCTCGCCCACCTGACGCTGTGCGTGGGGCTGACCTATGCCTCGAACCGGGCACTGGCCGCCCTCTTCCGAGTCCGCCCGCATTCCGAGTCATCCCTGATCACCGGGCTGCTGCTCTACTTCCTGTTCTGGCCCACCCAGTTCGGGCCGACGTTCACCGCCGTGGACCTTGCCGGCGTGGCCCTGGCCTGCGTGCTCGCGTCCGCCTCAAAATATGCGCTTGCGTGGCGCGGCCGGCATATTTTCAATCCGGCAGCAGCGGGGGCGTTCATCACGGGCCTGACCGGGCTGAACATCGCCACATGGTGGGCGGGGACCCCGGCGATGCTGTGGCTGCTGGTTCCCGGGGTGCTCCTGGTGCTCTACCGGACTCGGAAAATGCTGATGGCCGCAGTCTTCACCGCCGTGGCCACGTCCATTGTCGCGGCCGGGCTCCTGCAGTCGGGAGTGGACCCGGGCGGGGCCGTTTGGCAGCCCCTGGCGCAGAGCCCCGTCATTTTCTTCGTCGGGTTCATGCTCACCGAACCGCTGACGCTGCCTCCGCGGCGCTGGCAGCAGCTGGTGCTGGCCGCCGTCGTCGGAGTCCTGTTCGCCACCCCCTTCAACTTCGGCATCGTCGCGAACTCCCCCGAGCTGGCGCTGCTGGCCGGCAACCTGCTTGCCTTTTTGGCCGGTCAGCGCGGAAGCGTCCGGCTGCTGTTCACACACTCGCGCCAGCTCACGCCGACGACGACGGAATTTGTCTTCGAACCGCGGCGCCCCCTCCGCCACGCCCCCGGCCAGTACCTGGAACTGGACCTCCCGCATGCCAAGCCGGACGGAAAAGGCCGACGCCGGGTCTTCAGCCTGACGAGTCCCCCCGCTGCGCGGCATGTGAAGATCGGCGTGGGCACTGCCGAACCCCTCTCGGCAGCCAAGCAGAAACTCCTGGCGCTCCAGCCCGGGGATGAACTCACGGCCACCACGGTGGCAGGGGATTTTGTCCTGCCGCGACGATCCAACGGCCCCGTCCTGCTGATCGCCGCGGGAATTGGCATCACGCCGTATCTTGCGCACCTCTCCGACGGCTCGGCCGAGGAGCGGGACGTCATCCTGCTCTACCTCGCCCGCAACGCCTCCGAGCTCGCCTATGCGGCGGAGCTGAAGGACTCCGGAGCACGCATCATCGCCCGGCTTGCCGACGGATCGGCTCCCCCGGACTTCATTGAGGACGGCGGCGCAGTCGGAGGGTCCGGCGCGAGGCTGGACGGCCAGTCGCTGCAGCGCCTGGTCCCCGACATTGCCCGTCGCCAGGTTTTTGTTTCGGGTTCACCGGCCAGCGTGGGCTCCCTGCGGCGGGCGGCACGGCAGGCCGGCGCGCGGCGGATCCATGTGGACTCGTTCGCGGGTTACTGACGGCCCGGTGCTGACACGCGCCGCGGGCCCGCGCCGGTTTTCCATTCAGGCCCACCTTCCTGCTAAGCTCTAGGACGTCCGCCGGGAACGGCAGGATCCCTGACTGCCCTCGTAGCTCAGGGGATAGAGCGTCTGCCTCCGGAGCAGAAGGTCGTAGGTTCGAATCCTATCGAGGGCACAGAAATAACCCCGTCACTTCAAGGAAGTGGCGGGGTTTTCCGCATCTGGAGTGAAACCCTCTCCTCAGTGCGCCTGAAGAGAATTGTCGGTGTCCGCTCGTAGGCTGACTTGCATGTTCTGCTCAATCGTTCCGCCCTACCTGCTGCGACGCCTGGCTGCGCAGGATTCCCCGCGTCTCTCGGCCGTGGCCCGGGCAGCCAAGGAGGCCCTGCTTCACGTCCGGACCGTTCAGGCTGCCCGCGCGGCCACGACGCCCCAGCCTCCCCCGGGCATGCGCCAGCCGCAGCCGGGCCCCGTCGACAGATCCGTCTTCGACGCCAAGTCCGGCGAGTCGCTCCCCGGCCAGCTCGTCCGCAAGGAAGGCGAGGCACCCGCCGGCGATCCTGCCGCTGACGAGGCCTACGACGGCCTGGGCCATACGCATAGCCTGTACGCCGACGTCTTCGGCCGGAATTCCATCGACGGGCTTGGAATGCCGCTGAAGGCCACGGTCCACTTCGGCAAGCTGTATGACAACGCCTTTTGGGACGGCCAGCAAATGGTATTCGGGGACGGCGACGGCGAAATCTTCGAACGCTTCACGCGGTCCATCAGCGTGATCGGCCATGAGCTGGCCCACGGCGTGACCCAGTTTTCGGCCGGGCTCGCCTACCGGAACCAGGCCGGCGCCATCAACGAGTCCGTCTCCGACGTTTTCGGTGCCCTGGTTGAACAGTATGTCCGGAAGCAGTCCTCCGCCGAGGCCAGCTGGCTGATCGGCGAAGGCCTCTTCACGCCTCAGGTCGAAGGCTCGGCCCTGCGCTCCATGAAAGCTCCCGGGACCGCATACGACGACGACGTCCTGGGCAAGGACCCGCAGCCTGATTCCATGGACTCTTACGTCCGCACCAGCGCCGACAACGGCGGCGTCCACATCAACTCCGGCATCCCCAACCGGGCGTTCTGCCTCGTGGCGCTGGCCTTGGGCGGCAATGCGTGGGAGGCGCCGGGACAGATCTGGTACGACACACTGACGGGCGGATCCCTCCCCCCCAAGGCCACATTCAGCGCGTTTGCCAAGGCCACGGCGGCATCGGCGCTGGAACTGTTCGGTGCCGACTCGGCGGAGCATGACGCGGTGCGCAAGGCGTGGGAAACTGTGAAGGTAAAGCTCTAGCTGACCGCCGGGAGGGCGGGCCAGTCCTCCTCCCGGCAGCCGCTGAAACCCAGGAAGCTTGCCATGAAGATCACAGTGGAGCGCAGCGGAGGGATCGCGGGGATGACCCGTACCTGGACCGTGCAAGCCACGACGACCAGCGACCGGAGCCACTGGCGGCCCATCGTCGAGGCCTGCCCGTGGGATGCCGTTCCTGACTCCCGGCAGATTCAGGACGGGCAGCCCGACCTGTTCATGTATTCCATCCGAGCCGGCGAACACCGCGCCACGCTCCCGGAAAGGGCCGTGACCGGTCCGTGGCGCGTACTGGTGGACACTGCCAGGGCTGCGGCAGAAGATTCGCCACACGGAAGCGCCCGGGGCGGATTCCGCACCTAGCCGGATTCCGGCCTGGCCGGATTCCGTTCCTGGCCGGATTCCGTTCCTAGCCCGCCGGCGCCAGCTGGCCGCGGAACGCCCGGCGGTAGGACTGCGGGCTGGTGTCCAGCACCTTGGCGAAATGGTGACGGAGCAGCACCGGGTGGCCGAATCCGGACTGCCTCGCCACTTCATCGATGTTCAGTTCGGTGGACTCCAGGAGCTCCTGGGCCCGCAGCACCCGCTGGGAATTGAGCCAGGCCGCCGGGGTGGCGCCCGTCTCGGCGCGGAACCGGCGGGCGAAGGTCCTCGGCGACATGTGCACGCGGGCCGCCAGTTCTTGGACGGGATGTTCGTCATCCAGGTTCTGGACCATCCACCGCAGCAATTCCTCCATGGGCTGCGAGCCGCATTCAGGCATGGGGCGGTCGATGAACTGGGCCTGGCCGCCGTCACGGTGCGGAGGAACCACCATGTCCCGGGCTATTGCGGCCGCCACTGCGGCGCCGAACTCGACCCGGACCAGGTGCAGGCAGGCATCGATGCCCGCCGCCGTTCCGGCGCTCGTGATGATCCGGCCGTCCTGGACATAAAGGACGTTTTCATCCACCAGGGCCTTCGGGAACTGCGCGGCGAGGTCACCCGAATAGTGCCAGTGCGTGGTGCAACGGCGTCCGTCGAGAAGGCCGGCGCGGGCCAGCGCAAACGCTCCGGAGCAGATGGACATCACCCACGCGCCTCGCTCGTGGGCCGACCGTAGCGCCTCGAGCACTTCTTCGGAAACGTCCTCCTCGCGGCCGTAAGGCGCCATGATGACGAGGTCGGCATCTGCCGCCGCCTCCAGTCCGCGGCTGACGTTCATGGTGAGGCCCGACTTGAGCGGGATATCCCCGGGAACGGGAGTGCAGACCCGGAAATCAAACTGCGGTACACCGGTTCGCCGGTCCGATCTGTCAATGCCGAACACTTCAAAAGCAGTGCCGAACTCGAAGATCGAGAAGTGCGGAACCGTGATCAGGGCTACTGACTTAAGCATGTATCTATTGTGGCAGAAATTTTCCCTTTTTAGGCATTTCTGCCACTTCTTTCTGATCTGCCGGAAGAGAACCATGGAGCTATGGAAATCTTCGGAATCGCCCTCGTAGTCCTGGTCCTCATCTCGGTAGCTGCCACGTTCACCGCCGTTCTTCGGGACGGACGCGGCCACACCCCTCCCGAGTATTCGATCCGGGACTGGTCAGCACTGGACCTGCCCAGCAGCAGCTACACCACGCGCATCATCTAGTTGCACGCGGATACGAACACCACCACCGTCCACCCACCCAAAACCGGCAAGAGGGACCAGGCTCTATTCGAGCCCGGTCCCTCCTTCTGTTATGACGTGTAGGGGTCCGGCAGCCCGTTTCGAAAGCCGTGGCGTGCTGACAGTTCCAAGTAGACTGGATCCAGCCATGACTCTTCATATCTCCTACCCCGCCGAGCTGCCGGTCTCCGAGCGCCGCGAGGACCTGATGGCCGCCATAGCCGCCAACCAGGTGACCATCATTGCCGGTGAAACCGGCTCCGGAAAAACCACGCAGATTCCGAAGATGTGCCTGGAACTGGGCCTGGCAGACAACGGCCTGATCGGCCACACGCAGCCGAGGCGCCTGGCTGCCCGCACCGTGGCAGAGCGCATTGCCTTCGAACTCGGCGTCGAGCTCGGCCAGGAAGTGGGCTTCCAGGTCCGGTTCACTGGCGAGGTCAGCCGTTCCACCAAGGTCAAACTGATGACCGACGGCATCCTGCTGGCGGAGATCCAGCGGGACAAGCTACTGCGCAAATACAACGCCATCATCATTGACGAGGCCCACGAACGCAGCCTCAACATCGACTTCATCCTCGGCTACCTCAAGCGGATCCTGCCCCAGCGCCCGGACCTGAAGGTGATCATCACCTCCGCCACCATCGACCCGGAGCGGTTCGCGAAGCACTTCGGCAGCGACGAGGATCCCTCCCCCATCATCGAAGTCTCCGGCCGGACCTTCCCGGTGGAAATCCGGTACCGGCCGCTGTCCCAGCCGGCAGGCGGCGCCACCGGTGACGATGCGGACGCGTCCGACGACGAACTCGAGGAGGACCGGGACCCGCTCGACGCCGTCTGCGACGCCGTCGACGAATTGGCCCTGGAGGCACCGGGCGACATCCTCATCTTCTTCTCCGGCGAGCGCGAAATCCGGGACGCCGCGGAAGCCCTGAACGCCAGGATCCAGTCCAACCGGCGCCTGGCCGGCACCGAAGTGCTGCCGCTCTTTGCCCGCCTGAGCCTGCAGGAACAGCACCGCGTTTTCAACCCGGGCAGCAAACGGCGGATCATACTGGCCACCAACGTTGCCGAGACCTCCCTGACGGTGCCCGGCATCAAGTACGTCGTTGACACCGGAACGGCCCGCATCTCGCGCTACTCGCACCGGACAAAAGTGCAGCGCCTGCCGATCGAGCGGGTTTCGCAGGCATCGGCTAACCAGCGCTCCGGCCGCTGCGGCCGCGTGTCGGACGGCATCGCGATCCGGCTCTACTCCGAGGAGGACTTCGAGTCCCGGCCCCTTTACACGGACCCGGAGATCCTGCGCACCAACCTGGCGGCCGTCATCCTGCAGATGACAGCCATGGGCGTGGCGCGCGGCCCCAAGGACATCGAGAACTTCCCGTTCGTCGAGCCGCCGGACTCGCGCGCCATCAACGACGGCGTCACACTGCTCCGGGAGCTCGGCGCCCTGAGCGCCGCACGGGCAGGCGACGGCACCGCCGATGCGGGCGGCAACGGTTCGGGCCGCAACGGCGGCGGGCTTACCGCCGTCGGGCAGAAACTGGCGCAGCTTCCGGTCGACCCGCGGCTGGGCCGGATGATTGTCGAGGCCGGAAAACTTGGCTGCGTCCGGGAGGTCATGATCCTGGCGGCCGCCCTCACCATCCAGGACCCGCGCGAACGCCCCACGGACAAGCAGCAGCTGGCCTCCGAGAAGCACGCCCGCTTCCGCGATGAGAACTCGGACTTCACGGGCTTCCTGAACCTCTGGAACTACATCCAGGAAAAACAGCAGGAACTCTCGTCCACGCAGTTCCGCAGGCTCTGCCGGAACGAGTTCATCAACTACCTGAGGGTCCGCGAATGGCAGGACCTCTTCGCGCAGCTCCGGCAGCTTGCCCGCCCGCTCGGCATCAGCCTGGACAACAAGCGGCAGGCGGACCCGGTGGGCAATTACGAGGGCATCCACATCAGCCTGTTGTCCGGGCTCCTGAGCCACATCGGAATCCTCGACGAACGCAAACGCGAATACGCCGGAGCCCGCGGCACCCGCTTCGCCATCTTCCCCGGCTCGGCGCTCTTCAAGAAGTCACCCACGTTCGTCATGGCCGCGGAACTGGTGGAAACCAGCAGGCTGTGGGCCAGGGTAGCCGCCAAGTTCGAGCCGGCCTGGGCGGAGCAGGCAGCCCCGCACCTCGTTAAGCGCAGCTACAGTGAACCGCACTGGTCCACCAAAATGGGTTCGGTCATGGCCTACGAGAAGGTCACCCTCTACGGCGTGCCCATCGTTGCGCAGCGGCGCATCAACTACGGCAAGGTCGACCCCGTCCTGGCCCGGGAACTCTTCATCCGCCATGCATTGGTTGAAGGCGACTGGAAAACCCACCACAAGTTCTTCCACCGCAACCGCGCGCTCCTGCAGGAAGTGGAGGAGCTCGAAGCGAGGATGCGCCGGCGCGACCTGCTCGTGGACGACGAAACCCTCTTTGAGTTCTACGACGCCCGGGTAGGCAAGGACGTCGTTTCGGAGCGGCACTTTGACAAGTGGTGGAAGGAAGCCCGGCAGCAGGACGCGGCGCTGCTGGACTTCGACCAGTCGCTGCTCCTGAGCGACGACGCCGACGCCCTCGACGAATCCGCCTATCCGAAAACCTGGCTGCACAAAGGCTTCGAGCTGCCCCTCAGCTACGAGTTCCACCCTGTGGCACCGGGTTCTCCGCCGAATCCCTCGGACGGCGTCACCGCGGAGGTGCCCGTCCTGTTCCTCAACCAGCTCGATGATGCCGCATTCCGCTGGCTGATCCCCGGACAGCGCGTGGAGCTGGTCACCGCGCTCATCAAGTCGCTGCCGAAGCAGATCCGCAAGAACTTCGTGCCGGCCCCGGACGTCGCCAGGCAGGCGGTGGCCGCGCTGGAGGCCGATTTCGATCCCGCCGACGACGATCTTGAGCAGTCCCTGGAGCTGGTGCTTCGCCGGATCCGCGGGCACGTCATTCCGCCCGGCTCCTGGAACTGGGACGCGGTCCCGTCTCACCTCCGCGTGAGCTTCAAGGTGGTGGACAGCCGCGGCAAGGTGTTGGACGAAGGCAAAGACCTGGAAGCCCTCCAGGAACGGCTGGCACCCGCCACTCGGCGCGCCATCGCCGAATCCCTGGGAGCCACGCCCGCCACCGCCGCGCCGCGGACCTCGAAAAAGGGCACGCCGCAGGCGGCCGGCCAGAGCGGCGGCCCGTCTGTTCCCACGGGATTCGCCGAACAGTCCGGCCTGACAGAGTGGTCTTTCGGCGCGGTGCAGCGCCAAGTCAGCGTCACCGTCAAGGGCCACACCGTGACCGGCTACCCCGGACTCGTGGACGAAGGGGCGTCCGTGGCCCTGCGCGTCTTCCAGTCCGCGTCCGAGCAGCAGGAAGCCATGCGCGGCGGCGTCATCCGCCTCCTGGCCCTGCGGGTTCCGGCGCCGGACCGCTACGTCCTGGAGCACCTGAACAACACGGAGAAACTGACCTTCAGCCAGAACCCGCACGGATCGGTGTCGGCCCTCATTGCCGACTGCGCCCTCGCGGCAGTGGATAAGCTCACGCCCCCGGAACTCCCATGGGACAGGCCCTCCTTCGACGCCCTCTACGAGCAGGTGCGCGCGGAGCTGATTGACACCGTCTTCAGTGTCACCGCCGTGGTGGAACGCATCCTGGCCAGCACGCGCCGGATCGAAAAGCAGCTCAAGAGCACCACCAGCCTGGCGCTCATCAGCGCGCTCAATGACGTCCGCAGCCAGCTCGAGCAGCTGGTGTTTCCCGGTTTTGTGGCCCGCACGGGGTATGCACAGCTGAGCCAGCTGCCCCGCTACCTCGCCGCCATTGAAAAGCGGCTCGAGAAGCTGCCCGGAAACGTCCAGCGCGATGGGCTCAATATGGCGGCTGTGCAGCGGCTCGAAGACGAATACGACGACGCCGTGTCAGCCCTGCTGCCCGGGCGCCGTGCCGGCGCTGAGCTCACCCAGGTGCGGTGGATGCTCGAAGAACTCAGGGTGAGCCTGTTCGCCGTCGAACTCGGCACCGCTTATTCCGTCTCGGAGAAGCGGATCCGCGCCGTGCTGAACAAGGCCCTGGCGGCCTAGCCCCAGTACGCCGCCTATGCCGCCGGCACGAAGTCCGCGTATCCGGCGCCGCGGAGTCCGGTGCGGAGCTTTTCGGCGTTGGCGTCCAGCCGTGCGGGATCCGGGTTGTGCTCCGCGGACGCGAAGTCGAAATCAGCCATGCTGTTGGACGGCCACACGTGGACGTGCATGTGGTTGATCTCGTAGCCGGCCACGATGAGGCCCGCCCGGGCGGCACCGAAAACGTCCACCTGCACGGCGCCGATGCGGCGCGCCACTTCCATGACCCGGGCGAGCGTTTCCGGCGAGGCGTCTGTCCAGCGGTCCACTTCCTCGGTGGGCACCACGAGCGTATGACCATCAGCCAGCGGGCCCATGGTCAGGAACGCGGAAACATCCGGCTCGCGCCAGACGAACCGGCCGGGGATTTCCCCGTTGAGAATCTTGGTGAATAGCGTGCTCATGCGTCAGCCCTTTCCGCCGGTGCCTGCAGGGTGGATATGTCCAGGACGAAACGATACTTGACGTCGCCGGCGACCATCCGGTCATAGGCGTGGTTGAGCTGGTCCGCTCCGACAATCTCGATCTCCGACACGACGCCGTGTTCCGCGCAGAAGTCAAGCATCTCCTGCGTCTCCGCAATGCCGCCGATCAGCGAACCGGCGTACGCGATCCGCCGCCTGATCAGCGCACCGGGGTTGACCGGAGGCATGGCTTCGGAGGGCAGCCCCAGCTGGAACAGCGCCCCGTCCCGGCGCAGCGTGCGGAAGAACGGGTTGAGATCGTGCGGGGCGGCCACGGTGTCGATGATCAGGTCGATGCTGCGGTTCGCGGCCGCCATCGCGTCCTCGTCGCGGGACAGGATGACGCCGTCGGCCCCCAGTTCCAGCGCGGCCGAAACCTTGGACTCCGAGGTGGTGAAGACCAGCACCCGCGCACCCATGGCCTTGGCCAGCTTGACCGCCATGTGGCCCAGCCCGCCCAGGCCCACCACGCCGACCACGTCGCCTTCCTCAACACCGAAGTGGCGGAGCGGCGAGAACGTGGTGACGCCCGCGCAGAGCAGCGGCGCCGCTGCGGCGGGGTCCAGGTTTTCCGGCACGCGCAGCACATAGCGGCGGTCCACGACGATTGACGTTGCGTAGCCGCCTTGCGTGACGGCATCGCCGTTGCGGGCGTCCTTCGCACCGTAGGTACCGGTCATGCCCGGCTCACAGTACTGCTCCAGTCCTTCCAGGCAGCTCTCACACTCGCGGCAGGAGTCCACCAGGCACCCCACGCCCACCAAATCTCCCGGCGAAAAATCGTCGACGGCGGACCCCACCCGGCTGACCCGGCCCACAATCTCGTGCCCGGGCACCAGCGGGTAGTTCTGGGAGCCCCACTCCCCGCGGGTGGCATGGACGTCCGAGTGGCAGAGGCCGCAGAACTCAATGGCAATTTCAACGTCGTCGGCTTTGGGGGCACGCCGGGCCACTGTCAGCGGCACGAGGCCGCCGGTGCTGGACGCTGCCCCGCGGGCGGCGGCCAGGAGCCCCTCCCCGGGGGCCGCACCTCCGCCGGCCACCTGTTCGGCGGCACCGTCCTCCAGGGGAATCTTCAGGGCAAGCGGCGGCGGTACGGGGCGTCCAGGAGTCATACGTCGACGCTACCCCGCGTGGCCGGAACAGTACCAGTCGCGCCGGGCCGGCCCGCGCGGGTCATCCTGGCTGCTCACCCGTGGCCACCGGCCGGGACGCATCGTTGGACCACTCGGAGAAGGATCCCGGGAAGAGCGCCGCGGAGATGCCGGCGATTTCCAGGGCCGCGATCTCGTGGGCGGCAGTCACGCCACTGCCGCAGTACACCGCCGTCGGCGTGGTCGCGTCGACTCCGAGGCCCGCGAAGCGGAGCCGGAGCTCCTCCGCCGGCAGGAAGCGGCCGCCGTCATCCAGGTTTCCGGTGGTGGGAGCGCTGACTGCTCCGGGGATGTGGCCTGCCCGCGGGTCAACCGGCTCTATCTCGCCGCGGTACCGCTCGCCGGCACGCGCGTCCAGCAACACACCGTGCGCAGCCCATTCGGCGGCTTTCCCGGCGTCGATCACCGGCATGCGGGCGTCCGCGAGCGTCACGTCGCCCGGGGCCGCCGGCTCAAGGCCGTCCTCGAGCGGCAGCCCGGCACGGCGCCAGGCGGGCAGGCCGCCGTCGAGCAGGTAAACGGCCGTGAAGCCGGCGTTCCGGAGCATCCACCACAGGCGGGCGGCCGACGTGTTGCCGGCATCGTCGTAGGCGACCACGGTGTCACCTTCACAGACGCCCCAGCGCCGCGCGGCTTCCTGCAGCTTTGCGGCCGGCGGCAGCGGATGCCGCCCCCGGGCCGGCTCCGCGGGTTCCGCCAGTTCGGTGGGAAGGTCCACGTACACGGCGCCCGGAATGTGTTCCCTGAGGTAGTGGCCGCGGCCCTCGGGGTCACCGAGCGCCCAGCGGACATCCAGCAGCACCGTGCGCTGCCCGGACGCTATCCGGGCGTTCAGCGCGGACACGTCAATGAGGGTTCCCATCAAAATCTCCTTTGGCTTGGATCGACGGCGGCCGGCAGGTTCAACTCTAGCGCCGGGGAGCACCGGCACCGGGACAACAGTGGCACCGGGCAGCTCCAGCTCCCGGGCGGCCCCTGCACCGGTAGGCTGATTCGGTGAACAGTGCAGTCAACAGGAACCGGGCTTGGGCGGACGAAGCCGTCCGCAAGATCAATGCGGAAAATAACCGCTCGGCGGACACCCACCTCTATTCCGTACCGCTGCCGGAGCACTGGGGTGTCCAGCTTTACCTCAAGGATGAATCCACGCACCGCTCGGGAAGCCTTAAGCACCGGCTGGCCCGCTCCCTGTTCCTGTTTGGCCTGGTGAACGGCTGGATCACCGAAGGCACCACGATCGTGGAGGCGTCCAGCGGCAGCACGGCGGTCTCCGAAGCCTACTTCGCGCAGCTGCTGGGCCTCCCCTTCATCGCCGTCATGACACGCACCACCAGCCCCGAAAAGATTGCGCTGATCGAACAGTTCGGCGGCGCCTGCCTGCTGGTGGATCATGCTTCGGAGGTCTACGCCGCCGCCGCGGACGTGGCCGCCTCGAGCAAGGGCCATTACATGGACCAATTCACCTATGCCGAGCGCGCCACGGACTGGCGCGGAAACAACAACATCGCCGAGTCCATCTTCCAGCAGCTGGCTCTCGAGGAGCACCCCGTTCCGCGGTGGATCGTGGTGGGCGCGGGGACGGGCGGGACGAGCGCCACGATCGGGCGGTACCTCCGGTATCACCGCCATGACACGTCCCTGGCCGTGGTGGACCCGGAGAATTCGGCTTTCTATCCGGGCTGGCGCAGCGGGTCGGCCGGCTACAGCACCGGCCTTCCCTCCCGGATCGAGGGCATCGGCCGGCCGCGGATGGAGCCCAGCTTCGTGCCCGCCGTGATCGACCACATGATCCAGGTGCCCGATGCCGCTTCGGTCGCGGCGATGCGGCACCTCCACGCCCTGGCCGGCCTTCATGCCGGGCCGTCCACGGGCACCAACCTGTGGGGCGTCTGGCAGCTGATTGCGCAGATGGTCGCCGACGGTGAGCGGGGCAGCGTCGTGTCACTGATGTGCGACGGCGGTGACCGCTATGCGGGCAGCTACTACAGCCCGGCGTGGCTGGCGGCGCAGGGGCTGGATCCCGAGCCGCATGAGGGGACCATCAGCGAGTTCTTCGGGACCGGCGTCTGGAACCCTTAGACGTCCGCGGATTCACGGCTGGAGAGGTGGGCAAACTCTGTGCCGTACTTGGCGCCCAGCCTCTTGACGTGGCCCTCCACAAGGTCCAGGCCCGTGCGGTTAAGCAGCCCGTCGTGGATGGGGAATGCCCGCGGCGCGCGGACGCCGATGACAAAGTCCACCACCTCGCTCACCTTGTTCCAGGGCGCGTGGACCGGCACCAGGAGCGTCTGCACGCTGATGCCGTCAGGAATGATGAACGAGTCGCCGGGATGGTACACGTTTTCGTCGACCAAGTAGCCGATGTTGGCCACCACCGGGACGTGCGGGTGGATCAGGGCGTGCTGCCCGCCGAAGCTGCGGATGGCGAATCCGCCGGCGTCGAAGGACGTTCCCGGCTCCACGGCATGCACCCGTGATGCGGCGCCGGGTGTTTCCGTCCGCAGGTTCTCGGCCACGCCCTCCGGCGCGTAGAGCTCCAGCTCGGCGTTGCCTTCCAGCGCCGACACCACGGCCGCGACGTCGATGTGGTCCGCGTGCTCGTGCGTGATGAGTACTGCGTGCGCACCGTCCAGCGCTTCGGCGGACTCCGAGAACGTCCCGGGATCCAGCACCAGGACCCGCCCGTCCTTTTCCAGCCGGACGCACGCGTGCGTGAATTTTGTCAGCTTCATCCCGCCAGCCTAGGGATCCCGCCGATCCGTGTCCACGGGCCTCCGGCTGGTAATCTTGTATATTGCCAACACCCCTTAGCGAAGCGAGTCCATTCATGCCACACGGCGCCAGCGCTGACGGCAGGCCGCTGACCCCTTCGGCGGCAGCGGGCGGCAAAGAGCAGCGTGTCACCAAGCAGCGGCTGGCCGTCAGCGCCGCACTTGACGACCTTGACGATTTCGTCAGCACCCAGGAGCTTTACCGGATACTCCAGAACAAAGGCGTTTCGGTCTCCCTGGCCACCGCGTACCGGATCCTGCAGTCACTGGCGGATGAAGGGCTGGCGGACGTGCTGCGGAACGGCGACGGCGAGGCCGTCTACCGCCGGTGTGCGGTGACGGTGCACCATCACCACCTCCTGTGCCGGAACTGCGGCAAGGCCGTGGAAGTGGAAGCGCCCGCCGTCGAAACCTGGGCCGCGCGGACCGCGCAGGAGCACGGTTTCACCGAAGTGGCGCACACCGTGGAGATTTACGGCCTCTGCCCGGACTGCTCGGCGCGCAAGGCCGGCACCGCTTCCGGAGCAACCTTGGGAACCGCGTCTACGGGCAGCACTACGCAGTCCGCATAACCCTGCCGTTGAGCCCGCGCTTCGCCCGGATGCTTCCGATCACCCGGCAAACCACGTAGATCAGGAACGACAGCGTGGTCACGTAGGGGCTGATGGGGATGCGCCCGCCGAGTGCCAGGAGGATGCCGCCCACTGTGGCGGCCACGGCGAACACCACGCTCAGGAGCACCACCAAACGGGGCGACGACGTCACCCTCAGGGCCGCCGCCGCGGGGGTGATCAGCAGGGCAAGAACAAGCAGGGCGCCGACAATCTGGATCGACAGGGCAACGCTGACGCCCAGGAGCACCATGAAGGCCAGCGCCAGCGACCGCACCGGGACGCCGCGCGCCTCCGCGAGTTCGGGATCGACGCTGGCGAAGCTCAGCGGCCGCCAGATGGCGCACAGCGCAGCCATGACCACCACCGCGGTGCCGGCCAGAACCTGCAGCTGCACGGTGTCCACGGACACGATCTGCCCGGTCAGGAGGCCGAACTTGTTGGCCGCACGGCCTTCATAGAGTGACAGGAACAGGATGCCGAGGCCCAGGCCGAACGGCATGATCACGCCGATGATGGAGTTCTTGTCCCGGGCGCGCACGCCCATCAGGCCCAGGAGGAGCGCGGCGGCCACCGAACCGATCAGCGAACCGAACACGACGTCGGCCCCGATGAGCAGCGCGAAGGCTGCTCCGGCAAACGAAAGTTCGGAGATGCCGTGGACGGCAAACGCCAGGTCGCGCTTCATCACGAAGGTGCCCACCAGGCCGCCGAGCAGGCCAAGCACGGCGCCGGCCCAGAGCGAGTTCTGGACCAGGACCAGCAGTTCACCGTAGTTTTCAAAGTTGAACACCGAGTGCAGGATGCCGTCCGGATCCATCAGGCCCCCTCCGCCGCGGCGGCGTGCGCCTCGTCGTGATGGTGGGTGGTGGCGTCAGGGAGTCCGACGACGACGATCCGGCCGTTCGCGTGGATCACTTCCACGTGGCTGTCGTAAAGCTCGGACAGGACGTCGGTGGTCATGACCTCGTGCGGAGTGCCCACGCTGAACCGGCCTCCGGCCAGGTAGAGGACCCTGTCGACGTAGTCAATGATCGGATTGATTTCATGCGTCACGAAGACCACGGCGCTCTTTTGCTCGTGGCATTGCTTGTTGATGAGTGCGCTGACCGCCTGCTGATGGTGCAGGTCCAGCGACAGCAGCGGCTCGTCACAGAGCAGCACCTTGGGATCCGTCGCGAGAGCCTGGGCTATGCGCAGCCTTTGCTGCTCCCCGCCTGACAGCTGCCCGACCGGCACCTTGGCGTAGTCACTTGCGCCCACGAGGTCCAGGAGCTCGTCAATCCGGCGGTTGGCCTTGGCGTTCCCGAGCCGGATGCCCCAGCGGTGGCCGTCAACACCGAGACCCACAAGGTCCCGGGCCCGCATGGGGGTGTCCGGAAGGAAGGGTTTCTGCTGCGGGATGTAGCCGATCATCCGGCTCCCGCGTTCCACCGGGTGGCCCCCCAGGGTTGCGCTCCCGGAGTGGAGTTCTTGGAGGCCCAAGAGCACCTTGAGGAAGCTGGTCTTGCCGCTGCCATTGGGGCCGAGGACCGCAAAGAATTCCCCGGGCTTGATGTCCAGGTCCAGGTCTTCCCAGAGCGCCCGCTTACCAAACTTGAGGGAAGCTTTGCGCAGGCTGATTACTGGGGTCAATTCTTGCTCTCCAGGGCTTTGCTGATGTTAGCCACATTGTCCGCCATCCACTGCAGGTACGTCTTGCCGTCGGGCAAGGTCTCGCTGAAATTCACGACGGGGGTGCCCGCGGCCGTGGCCGCATTCTTGAGGGCCTCGGTCTGCGGGCCGTCCGTCTGCTCGTTGTACGCCAGCAGCCTGGTGTCCGGCGAGGCTGCCAGTGCCGTGGCGGCCTTCAGGACTGCGGGCGATACGTCGGTGCCCTCTTCGATGGCGGCGGTGTATTCGGCCGGGGTGCGGTTATCGAGTCCGGCAGCTTCGAGCAGGTACAGCGGCACCGGTTCAGTTACGGCAACGCTGGACCCGGCGCGGGCCTTCTTGATGGCGGCGAGCTTGCCTTCGAGTTCCGTCAGTCCTGACTTGAAGGAAGCGGCATTTGCCTTGAAGTCAGCAGACGACCCGGGGTCGATGGTTCCCAGCTTGGCGGCCACCGCGTCGGCAAGGCGGGACATCGCCTGCGGGCTGTACCAGACGTGTTCGTTGAAATCACCGTGGTCATGACTGTGGCCGCTTTCGGCCGTCGCAGAGGGTGTGCTGTCAGCGGCGGGGGCCAGCCCTGACACTTCCACGGCGCTGATGATGCTGTCATGCGGGATGTTGTTGTCGTCGGCCATCGTGTGGACGAAGTCGTCGTAGCCGCCGCCGTTTTCCAGCACCAGCTTGGCCTTGGAAATGGCCAGCCTGTCCTGGGCGCTGGCCTCGTACGAGTGGGGGTCCTGGCTGGTCCGCGAAATGATGGCTGTGACGTTGACCTTGTCGCCGCCGATGGACTCAACGATTTCGCCGTACACGTTGGTCGATGTGACCACGGGGATGCGGTTGCCGGCAGTCGGTGCGGAAGTCTCCGGCGTCGTTCCGCAGGCCGTAAGCAGCAGGCCGAAACCCGCAATGGCGGCGGTGATGGAAGTACGGACGGTGATGCGCACGGAGAAAACCTCAGTTCTGGGAACGGTAGTTTGCGGGATCAGCAACCGTACCGAGTGTACCGCTAAATAGGAATGATTCCTATTTAGAACCTGGCGGCGCCGAGGGGTGCTGTCCCCCGGCGCCGCGTACGCCCGCCTTGCTATTCGACGTCGGGCTCGCCCAGCCGGCGTATCCCCTTGGCCTGCGTGGCATCACGGATCTCGCCCACCAGCTGCTCGATCACGTCCTCGAGGAACAACACGCCCTCCGTTTGGCCGTGGGGTCCGATCACGCGGGCCAGGTGCGAGCCGGTGCGCTGCATGACGGACATGGCATTTTCTATCTCATCGCCGCGTGAGAGGTTGGCCAGCGACCGGATCCGGCTTTCGGCAATGGGATGCTGATAGCCCGATTCGGGAATCGACAGCACGTCCTTGATGTGCAGGTAGCCGGCCAGCATTCCGTCCTCGTCCACCATCGGGAACCGGGAGAATCCGGTCCGGCTGACAGCCTTTTCAAACTCCAGCGGGGTTGCGGAGGTCTTGAGCATGACCAGCCGCTCCAAAGGAACCATGACCTCCGCGGCCGAGTGCTCCGAAAACTCGAGCGCACCGGTGATGAGGCCCGCGTCGTCATCCACCAGCCCGTGCCGGGTGGATTCCTGCACGATTGACTGGACCTCCTCCAGGGTAAAGGAGGAGTTGACCTCGTCCTTCGGCTCGATCCGCATGAGCTTGAGGATGTGGTTCGCGGACCAGTTCAGCGCAACGATCACCGGGTTGACGAGGCGGGCGACGAACATCAGCGGCGGAGCCAGGAGCAGGGCAGCCTTGTCGGCGACCGAGACGGAAATGTTCTTCGGCACCATCTCCCCGAAGGTCACATGCAGGAAGGTGACAGCCATCAGCGCAACCGCGAACGCGGCGACGTCGGCGATTTCCATCGGCACTCCAAGTGCCGCGAGGGGTACAGCCAGCAGGTGGTGGATGGCCGGTTCCGCAACCAGCAGGATCAGCAGGGAACAGACCGTGATGCCCAGCTGTGCGCAGGCCAGCATCAACGAAACGTTCTCCATGGCCCGCAAGGTGGTTTGGGCGCGAAGTGAGCCGGAGTCAGCCAGCGGCTCGATCTGGCTGCGGCGTGCAGACATGACCGCAAACTCGGCCGCCACGAAGAAGGCGTTGCCGATAAGCAGCAGCACCAGCCACAGAATCCCAGCCCAGTCACTCATGCCGCACCTCCGTTCGTGGCCGTGTTCTTGGACGAGGCGCTGTTGGGCGAAGCGTTCCGGGACAGGCCCTTCCGCAGGGACATCTTCCGGGATGAGCCGTTCCGCGAGGAGCCGGTCCGGCTGGAACCGTTCCCGGCGGAGGGCTTCTCTGCTGAGGACTCCCCCGCAGCGGACTTCTCCGCAGAGCCGTCGGCAGGTTCGCGGTCCGGCTTGAAGCAGATCCGGTCGATCCGGCGGCCGTCCATGCGGGTGACGCTCAGGGTTCCGCCGCCAACCTTCACGGCATCCCCTACCGCGGCGATGCGCCCCAGCTCGCTCATGACGTAGCCGCCCACCGTTTCGTAGGCCGCTTCATCCGGGACACTCAGTCCGGGAATCTGTTCGGACAGTTCATCCGGACGCAGCAGGCCCGGGAAGTACCAGTCGCCCGAGGCACTCTGCAGCAGGCCGGGCCGGACCTTGTCGTGTTCGTCGGCCACTTCGCCCACGATTTCCTCGACGAGGTCCTCCAGTGTGGCAATCCCTGCCGTTCCGCCGTACTCGTCCAGCACGACAGCGAGCTGCATGTTGCCTTCCCGAAGTTCGGCTAGCAGGGCATCGAGGTGGATGGTCTCCGGCACCCGGAGAACATCGGTCATGATTGCACCCGCCTCCAGTTTGGATCGCCGGTTCGACGGGACGGCAATCGCCTTCTTGACGTGCACCAGCCCCCGGATATCGTCAGTCGAGTCTCCGATCACCGGGAAACGTGAGTAGCCGGTACGGCGGGCGGCGTCGAGGATGTCCGACACCGGCTGGTCCGCGTTGATGGTCTCCACCCGGATGCGGGGGGTCATCACATCCGCAGCCGAGCGGCCGGAGAAGTTCAAGGTCCGGGCGATGAAGTTGGCGGTTCCCGCGTCCAGGGTTCCCATGGCCGCGGACCTGCGCACCAGGGACGCAAGCTCGGCCGGCGTCCGCGCCCCGGAGATTTCTTCTTTCGCTTCGAGGCCGAAGACATTGAGGACCTTGTTTGAAAACCCGTTGAGGAGAACGATCGCCGGTTTGAAGATGGCGGTGAACATGAGCTGGGGCCGCGCGAGGGCCCGGCCGACGCGGAACGCCAGCGCGATCGCCATGTTTTTTGGCACCAGTTCGCCGAGCAACATGGAGAGCAGGGTGGCGATCACCATGGCGAGTACCAGGGAGACTGATCCTGCCATCGCCTCCGGAACGCCGATGAGGGCCAACGGCGCCTTCAGCAGCGCGCCTACCGACGGTTCCATGACGTAGCCGGTCAGCAGGGTTGTCATGGTGATGCCGAGCTGGCAGCTGGAAAGCTGGGTGGAGAGGGATTTGAGGCACTTGAGCAGCGGAACTGCGGCGGTGTCGCCGTCATCCACGGCGCGCTGCACCGTGGGCTGGTCAAGCGCTATCAGGGAAAATTCGACGGCGACGAAGAAACCGGTGCCCAAGATCAGCAGGAACCCGGCCGCGAGAAGAAGCCATTCCATTTAGCGGCCTGCCGCGGTGGTGAGGGGCCAGCGCGCGCCGCTGGCGGGGGATGCAATGCCGGTGAAACTGCCAGGCGGAGGATGGTCGGCCGTGGCCTGGCCCGTGTCCCGGGAAGTCCCGGCGAGGTGAAGCGGCGGACATTGTCGGGAACGTGAACGGGGTTTGCCGGCTCTGCGGGTGGGCTGTGCGGGGCTGATTCTGCTCCGCTGACAGCCCCCAGGCCGGCACCTAGATTTACTGTCCATAAGAATTGCAGTCTACAGGAGCAGCGACGCCCGCGGTGGTGCGTATTGCGCGCCCGGAGCCGCCTTCACGGCTGGCGGAAAAGCACTCCGACTCCCGGATTTTAGCCACCCCCCGGCCACAATTCGGCCGGTACATGATTTGAGTCACCCTTATTGGCAGTTAAGCCGGAACGGTCACTAGACTGGCAGAGGTCTGGGTTCATAGGACACAGAAACTGGTTCGATTGTTGTGCCGTGGCACCTTGGCGACCAGAGGGAATTCAAACTCATGGAAGAGGCGTATTTCAAGTGCCAGAGCAGCCTAGCCACCGTCTACCAGAGGAATTTGGCGGAAACGAGTGGCTCGTTGACGAACTGTACGAGCGTTACCAGCAGGACAAGAATACGGTCGACGCTAAATGGTGGCCCCTGTTCGAATCCTTTGACAGCGGCAGCGGCCCAACTTCCAACGGAGTGCCGAGTGTGACGGCCAATCCGGCGACGCGCGAGATGCCCGTTGTTACTCCGCCGGTGCCTGCCAAGGCCCCGGCCACTGCAGCCCCCGCGGGACAGGCACCTGCGGCACCACCGGCAACGTCGCCGGCCGCCGCCCCTGCCGCACCCGCCAAGAAGGCCCCCGCGACGGTGGCCCGCGACGGCGCGAAGAAGACCGAGGCGGGCACCGGCGCCCAGCCTATTCCGGCCCAGCTTCCGAAGAACGTCAAGGCCCCCACCGCTCCCGAGGAAGACGTCGTCTCCGTCCTCCGCGGACCGGCCAAGGCCATCGCCTCGAACATGGTCACCAGCCTCGAGGTGCCGACCGCCACCAGCGTCCGCGCCATTCCGGCGAAGCTCCTGATCGACAACCGCGTTGTCATCAACTCCAACCTGGCCCGTGCGCGCGGCGGCAAGGTCTCGTTCACGCACCTGATCGGCTACGCCGTCATCCGGGCCTTGTCCCAGTTCCCTTCCATGAACGTGTACTACGACGAGGTGGACGGCAAGCCTGTTGCCGTCCAGCCCGCCCACGTCAACTTCGGCATCGCCATCGACATGCCGAAGCCGGACGGCACGCGCCTGCTCATGGTCCCGAACATCAAGAAAGCGGAGACGCTCAACTTCTCCGAGTTCTGGCACACCTACGAGGACCTCATCAAGCGGGCCCGCAGCGGCAAGCTGACGGCGGACGACCACGCCGGCACCACCGTTTCCCTGACCAACCCGGGCGGCATCGGAACGGTCCACTCTGTTCCGCGCCTTTCCAAGGGCCAGGCCGCCATCATCGGCGTCGGCGCGCTGGACTACCCGGCCGAATTCCAGGGCGCCAGCGAGAAGATCATCGCGCACAACGCCATCAGCAAGGTGCTGACTCTGACATCCACCTATGACCACCGCGTCATCCAGGGTGCAGGCAGCGGTGAATTCCTCAAGCTGGTCCACCAGCTCCTGCTCGGCGCCCAGGACTTCTACGACGAGATCTTCGAATCCCTGCGCATCCCCTACGAGCCCGTGCGCTGGAGCCCGGACCTCCAGGTGGACCCCTCCGACCAGATCAACAAGGTCGCCAGGATCCAGCAGCTCATCCACTCCTACCGCGTGCGCGGCCACCTCATGGCGGACACCGATCCGCTGGAGTACGTCCAGCGCAAGCACCCCGACCTCGATGTCCTCACCTACGGCCTGACGCTGTGGGACCTGGACCGGGAATGGCCCACCGGCGGCTTCGGCGGCAAGCCCATGCTCGCGTTCCGCGACATCCTCGGCGTGCTCCGCGACGCGTACTGCCGCACCACGGGCATCGAGTACATGCACATCCAGGAACCGGCCGAGCGCAAGTGGTTCCAGGACCAGCTGGAGCACCCGTATTCCAAGCCGAGCCGTGAAGAGCAGCTCCGGATCGTCTCCAAGCTCAACGCCGCAGAGGCATTCGAGACCTTCCTGCAGACCAAGTTCGTCGGCCAGAAGCGCTTCTCGCTTGAGGGCGGCGAGTCGCTGATCCCGCTGCTGGACGCCATCATCTCCGACGCCGCCGACGACGGCCTGGACGAGGTCGCCATCGGCATGGCCCACCGCGGCCGCCTCAACGTGCTCACCAACATCGCCGGCAAGACCTACGCCCAGGTCTTCCGCGAATTCGAGGGAACGCAGGATCCCCGCTCCGTGCAGGGTTCCGGCGACGTCAAGTACCACCTGGGCACCGAAGGCACGTTCACCTCGGACAGCGGCAAGGAGACCAAGGTCTACCTCGCTGCCAACCCCTCGCACCTCGAGGCGGTTGACTCCGTGCTGGAGGGCATCGTGCGGGCCAAGCAGGACCGCCTGGACGAGGGCGAGGCCTTCCCCGTGCTGCCCATCATGGTGCACGGTGACGCAGCGTTCGCCGGCCAGGGCGTCGTGGCCGAAACGCTTAACCTTTCCCAGTTGCGGGGCTACCGCACGGGCGGAACGATCCACGTCGTGGTCAACAACCAGGTCGGGTTCACCACCGCCCCGTCCTCGTCGCGTTCGTCCACCTACTCCACGGACGTCGCCAAGATGATCCAGGCTCCGGTGTTCCACGTGAACGGCGACGATCCGGAAGCAGTGGTCCGCATCGGCCAGCTCGCTTACGAGTTCCGTCAGCGGTTCCACAAGGACGTCGTCATCGACATGGTCTGCTACCGGCGCCGCGGCCACAACGAGGGCGATGACCCCTCGATGACGCAGCCGCTCATGTACAACCTCATCGAGGCCAAGCGCTCGGTCCGCAAGCTCTACACCGAGTCGCTGATCGGCCGCGGGGACATCACCGAGGAAGAAGCAGAGCAGCTGCTCCGCGACTACCAGGAGCGCCTTGAGCGTGTCTTCGCCGAAACCCATGCGGCGCAGACCTCGCCCATCCCGATCATCACCGCCGACTCTGCGGCCGTCTCCGACATCGAGCGGCCCCAAGCGCAGCAGTCCGACTCCGGCACGAACGCTCCGGCGTCCACCGCCATTTCAACGGACACCCTGGCCCGCATCGGCAAGGCCCATCTGGACATTCCGGAGGGCTTCACCGTGCACGCCAAGCTCAAGCAGCTCCTGGAGAAGCGTGAGCAGATGTCCCGTGAGGGCGGCATCGACTGGGGCTTCGGCGAGCTTGCGGCCTTCGGTTCGCTCGTCATGGAAGGCGTCCCCGTACGGCTCGCCGGCCAGGACTCCCGCCGCGGCACCTTCGTGCAGCGCCATGCCGTCTTCCACGACCGCGCCACCGGTAACGAGTGGACCCCCTTGGCCCACCTCTCGGACGACCAGGCCAAGCTGTGGATCTACGACTCCCTGCTGTCGGAATACGCGGCCATGGGCTTCGAATACGGCTACTCGGTGGAGCGTCCCGATGCCCTGGTGCTGTGGGAAGCGCAGTTCGGCGACTTCGTCAACGGCGCGCAGACCATCATCGATGAGTTCATCTCCTCCGCAGAGCAGAAGTGGGGTCAGCGTTCGTCGCTCGTCCTGATGCTGCCGCACGGCTACGAGGGCCAGGGACCCGACCACTCGTCGGCCCGCATCGAACGTTTCCTGCAGATGTGTGCCGAGGAAAACATGATCGTGGCCAATCCCACCACCGCGGCATCGCACTTCCACCTTCTGCGCCGCCAGGCGTACAGCCGGCCGCGCAAGCCGCTGATCATCTTCACCCCGAAGCAGCTGCTGCGCCTCAAGGCCGCCGCTTCGTCCGTGGAGGACTTCACCAACGGCGGCTTCAGGCCCGTCATCGGCGACCATGAGCAGCTGCCGGCGGACGCCGTCGAACGCGTTCTCCTGGTCTCGGGCCGGCTGTACTACGATCTCCTGTCCACCCGGCAGAAGACCGGCGATACAACGACGGCGATCGTCCGCGTGGAGCAGCTGTACCCGCTGCCGCAGGAGGAAATCAAGGCCGAGCTGGCCAAGTACCCCAACGCCGAAGTGGTGTGGGCGCAGGACGAACCCGCGAACCAGGGTCCGTGGCCGTTCATGGGCCTGAACCTCCCGGCGGCGCTGGACCGCCACGTTCGCCTGGTCTCCCGCCCGGCGTCGGCATCAACCGCTGCCGGCTCCATGAAGCGCCACGCCGCCGAGCAGGATGCACTCCTGAAGCAGGCATTCTCGCGCAAGTAGCAGGGGAGCTGCCCGGCCGAAACGGTGACATACCGTTTCAGCCGGGCAGTTCTGTTTAATCGGCGTGAGTTAATGGACACAGGCAGGACGTCGGCGCAGGCAGCGGATGGCGCCGCCGTGCGGAATTGGTCCGCATCCGGGGCACGCCCGCCAAATAAGTGAAGAGGTAGTAGTGGAAGACAGGAAGCTGCGGATTGCAGCTGTTGGAGATGAGCTGCTGGCCGGACTCGGCGACCCCCGGGCCCTGGGCTGGCTGGGCCGCGTACTTGCCCGCACTCCGCAGGACGGCATGACGGTGGAAAGCTATGCCCTGCCCTGCCCCCAGGAAGGCACCGAGGGCCTCGCGGCGCGGTGGCTTGAGGAGACGGGCCGGCGCTTCAGCGACCTGTACGAGAACCGCCTTGTCATCGGCCTTTCCGGGCGGGACATCGAGTACGGGCTCTCCACCGCGCGGAGCAGGCTCAATTTGGCCAATATCCTCGATTCCGCCACGCAGAAGCGGCTCGAGGTGTTCGTCGTCGGGCCGCCGCCCACCCTGGATCAGACGCAGAACCGCCGGCTGGATGAACTGAACACGGCCTTCGCCGACGTCACAACGCGGCGCAAGCACATCTACGTGGACACCTTTTCGCCGCTCCTCAACCACGAGCAGTGGCGCCAGGACCTTGCGGCCAACGGCGGGACACCGGGCCAGGCAGGCTACGGGCTGATGGCCTGGCTCGTCCTGCACCGCGGCTGGTTCCATTGGCTGGGGATGGACGCGCCCGAGTAGGCAAAAGCTACTCGCGATATATCTTGATCTTCCGCGTCTTGCGATATATCGTGATCTAACAGTCACGATATATCGCAAGTGGAGGAATCATGGCAGAGAACTCGTGGACCGTCACCGGCCCGCAAACCATCGACGTCGACGGCGTCTCGTCGCTGAAGCTCGGCATTGTCCGCGGCCGGTTTGACATCGTCACCCACGACGAGGCTGTGGCCCGCATCGAAGTCTCCGAGCTCCACGGCGACCCCCTGGCGGTGACCGTGACCGATGGACGCCTTGAGGTCCGGCACCAGCTGCACGGCGCGCAGGGCTGGTTCAAAAACCTGATGGAGTCCGTCAACAACCACAGCAACAATTCGGTGGTCATCAGCATCGCGGTGCCGGCCGGCGTCCAGGTTGAAGCCGGCACTGTCAGCGGAGACGGACTCGTGTCCGGCATCAGCGGCCACACCAAGCTCAATACCGTGTCCGGTTCCGTCATGTCCGACGGCACCTCAGGCGATCTCCATGTGAACACCGTCAGCGGCGAAGTGATCGCCCGGAATCACCACGGAGTCCTGACGGCAAAAAGCGTCTCCGGCGAGGTCACGGCGTCGGGACGCTTCAGCAACATACGCGCCAACACCGTCAGCGGCGACATGAGCTTCGACCTGCACGGCTTCACCCACGATTTCGGCGCCAACTCAGTGTCCGGCGACATGACCATCAGGCTCCCCCGCGACGTCGGCGTGGATATCGTGGCCAAATCTGCCAGCGGTGCCGTGGTGATCGATGACCAGAGGTACACGCAGCCGGGCGGCAAGGTGCAGACCATCGCGGGCCCGGATGCCAGGCTGATGCTGGTACGGACCAATTCGGTGTCCGGTAAGACCTCCATCTTCCACGGCCTGGCTTCCGCCGACGCAGAAACGTCGCTCTGATGCCTCCCGTCTTTGCCCACGGCGCGCTGCGCCTGTACCTCCTCGCGCTCCTGGAGTCCGGGCCCAAGCACGGGTACGAGCTCATCAAAGCCTTGAGCGACCGGTTCGGCGGCACCTACTCCCCCAGCGCCGGGACGATCTATCCGCGGCTCGGGAAACTTGAGGAAGAGGGGCTCGTTGCCACGGAGTCCGAGGGGCGGCGCACCAACTACCGCATCACGGCCGCAGGCCTGGCCGAGCTGAACAGCCGGCGTGATGAACTCGCGGGCGTGGAAAACGACATCGCGGCGTCCGTCCGGCGGCTGGCGGACTCGTTGCGGGCCGACATCCGCAGTAACATGCGGGGCCTGCGCGCGGACCTGGCGGCCACCGCGGAAGCTGCCCGCTGCGCTGCCAGGTCAGCTGACTTCACCGGCTCCGCGGCCCGGTCCTCCCCGGAGGGACACCGCATGCTCAAGGAGGCGGAGATGCTGCTTCAGGCCTTCCGGGATGACCTGCGGGTGGAACTTCGGGCGCAGGCCAGCGCGCGGCCCCTGACCCCCGTCACGCTGGAGACCATGAGGACGGTGCTTAACCAGGCGCGCATCTCGATCAGGAATTCCTTGAAGGCTGAGCCGTGAACGTCATCTGGGGCTCCTACGGGCCTGCCTCCGCCGATCACCAAACGGCCGACCGCCAAATGCTGGCTGCCGCTGCCCGGTCAGCGCGCACTCCGGGAGGCGCCTGCGCGGGCAGTTCCGCGGACCGGATGCCGGTTCGCGGCCCGTCCACTGATGTGGGAGACTTGAGGGCAGCTCTTTCGAGTACCGATATTAAGGAGGCCAGCTATGAGCAAACGTGCACGTAAACGCCGTGACCGTAAGCGTGGCGGCGCTAACCACGGGAAGCGCCCCAACACCTAAGCCACGGCTAGAACCGAAGCTTAAAACGAAGTGCCCCCGGAACCTGTTGGTTGCGGGGGCACTCCGTTTAAGCTTCGGCCTGCTGTCAGGCGTCCGCGGGCGTCAGGCGTCCACGGGCGTCAGGCGTCCACGGGACGGATGTTGTGGATCCTGTCCAGGATCGCGTTCTTCAGGTTCTCTGGCGCGGCTTCGGTGCAGGACCGCTTCACCATGTTCCGGATGACGCACTCGAGATCGTACTGTTGTGTGCATTCCGGACACTCGTCCAGGTGATGCTTGATTTCCGCAAGGTCACTGCGGGTCAGCGCCCCGTCTAGGTACTCGTAGATGCGTTGCATCCGGGCGTCGTCGCAATCGCCCAATCCCTGGCAGTCGCTCATTTCCTGTTCTCCTGATTGTTGCTTTCCGCTGCTGCCTTGGTGTCCGGAGCAGCTTTGAATCCCCGCTCGGCGGCGTAATCCGCCAGCATGTCCCGCAGCATCTTTCGGCCCCGGTGCAGCCGGGACATGACAGTGCCGATGGGGGTGTTCATGATGTCTGAAATTTCCTTGTACGCAAATCCCTCGACGTCGGCGAAGTAGACAGCCAGCCGGAACTCTTCGGGGATTGCCTGAAGCGCGCGTTTGACGTCCGAGTCAGGCAAATGGTCCAGGGCTTCCGCCTCAGCCGAGCGGAGCCCGCTGGACGTGTGCGATTCGGCCCGGGCGAGCTGCCAGTCCTCGATCGTGTCCGAGTTCGACTGCAGCGGCTCGCGCTGCCGCTTCCGGTACAGGTTGATGTAGGTGTTCGTCAGGATCCTGTACAGCCACGCCTTCAGATTGGTGCCCGGCTTGTACTGGTGAAACGCCGAAAACGCCTTGGTGTAGGCCTCCTGGACGAGGTCCTCGGCGTCTGCAGGGTTCCGGGCCATCCGCATGGCCGCCGAATACAGCTGGTCAACGTACTGCATTGCGTCGCGCTCAAAACGGATCCGCCGGGCTTCAGTGCTCTCGGATGCGACGTCGATTTCCTCGGCCTGCTCAGGTGCCTGTTCGGGGACCGAAGACGTACTGATGACCTGGGCGCCGTCTCGGGCGTCCTCCTCCTGTGTGGCCTCAAGGGCCGGATCCACGGTGCTCATTGCGTTCAAGTCTACTGTGATCCTTGGAACCGGCCCGGTGTCGCGCCCGGCGCCGTACGCCGAGCCGGCTGACCCGGCCCGCGGCACGTCAAACTCCGGCACCTTGAGCTCCGCTGCCTCTAACGTGAACTCCGCCGCCTCAAAGGGGCGCAACCGGGAGGGACTTCGCAGCCCCACAGCATCCTTCACCAAAGTCAAAGCTCCATCTCCACTCCACTGGTCCCGCGCAAACAGGACCGTCCCCGCGTGTTAAGCCCGTATCAAGTACTCACGTGCCCGGCACGGCCACGCCGCAGGCCAGCCCTCGTGCATGCAACTGCGATAGGGCCGGCCCGGGCAGCGCCCGGCCACGATTGAATCCCGGCAACCACCCCGGATATTGTCCGAAAGCCTGTTCCGGGCCTGTAGTCGACAACGACGCCTGGCGGGCAAATATTCCGCAAAAGTGCAAGACTAGAACCGACTCCGCCGCAGAAACCGTGGCTCGTCCATCCAGGAGGAAATTCATGTCCTTTGTCCGTTTTCTCGCCCGACCGATGCTGGCCTCAAGTTTCGTCCTCGCCGGCGTGGACAAGCTCCGGAACGCGGACGACACTGTGGAACAGTTGTCACCCCTCCTGCGCCGTGCCACTGAGGCCCTCCCCTTCCAGACGGACGAGAAGGTCCTGGCGCGGCTGATCGGCGGGACCCAGGTGGGCGCAGGCGTACTCTTCGCCTTCGGCAAGTTTGCGCGGTTTTCGGCGACCCTCCTGGCTGTCATCTCGGCGCTGAACGCATATGTGGAATGGCGCAGTGCCGATATCAGCAGCAAGGAAGGCCGGGATGCGCGCCGCACCCAGCTGCTCAAGAACGTCACGCTGACCGGCGGCGTGCTGCTGGCCTCGGTGGACACGGCCGGCAAGCCCAGCCTGGCCTGGCGCGCGGAGCATCTCACCGCCGACGCCCGGAAGACGGCAAGCCACCTGGCTGCGGACGTCCGCAAAACTACCGGCAAGAAGTTTCACAAGGCGGACAAGGCAGTTCGCAAGGCAGTAGACCACGCAGTGGGGGCATAAGCAGGAATGACAGGATCCATCACGGGCGTGCCCGTCGACAACACCGGCGCCGCGCCGCATTGGTCCGCGCCGTTTGCGGACCAGCCCGTGGACGCCACGGTCCGCGTCCCCGGGTCGAAATCCCTGACCAACAGGTATCTCGTGCTCGCCGCCCTGGCTGACGGCCCGTGCCGCCTGCGGGCCCCGCTGCACTCCCGTGATTCCGCACTGATGATCGGAGCGCTGCGCCAACTCGGCGCGGATGTCCGCGAGGTGCCGGGTGACGGCGCATTCGGCCCGGACCTCGAAGTAACGCCCATCCCGCCGTACTCCGGCGGCCAGGAAGCGGCCATCGACTGCGGGCTGGCGGGCACGGTCATGCGCTTCGTCCCGCCGCTGGCGGCCCTCCGGAGCGGCACCACCGTTTTCGACGGCGATCCCCACGCCCGCGAGAGGCCGATGGGAACCATTATCGAAGCCCTGGCCGGGCTCGGCGTCGCCGTCAGCGGTGCATCGGGCGAACTGCCGGCATCCCTGCCGTTCCGTGTTGCCGGCACGGGAGAGGTCCGCGGCGGGCATCTCGTCATTGATGCCAGCGCCTCCTCCCAGTTCGTCTCGGCCCTGCTGCTCGTCGGTGCGCGGTTCACGGAGGGCCTGCACCTTGAGCATGCCGGCGGCGCCGTGCCGAGCCTGGACCACATCAACATGACGGTGGCCGTGCTGCGCGGAGTCGGCGTCTCCGTGGATGACTCCACGCCGAACCACTGGATCGTCAGCCCGGGAGCCATCCGCGCCTTCGATCAGCGAATCGAGCAGGACCTCTCCAACGCCGGTCCCTTCCTGGCCGCCGCCCTCGCGTCGCGCGGCACCGTCCGGATCCCGGACTGGCCGGAACACACCACCCAGGTGGGCGACCTCTGGCGGAGCATCCTCAGCGACATGGGGGCAACCGTGACACTGGAGGCCGGGACCCTCATTGTCACCGGCGGACGCGAAATCAAGGGCGCCGACTTCGCGGAAACCAGCGAGCTCGCCCCCACCGTTGCTGCACTCTGCGCGCTGGCCACCGGCCCCTCACGGCTGAGCGGCATCGCCCACCTGCGCGGGCACGAAACCGACAGGCTCGCCGCGCTGGTCACCGAAATCAACCGGCTCGGCGGCGACGCCGAAGAGACAGCCGACGGCCTTATCATCCGGCCCGCACCCCTTCATGCCGGAGTCGTGCACAGCTACGCCGACCACAGGATGGCCACCGCGGGCGCGATCCTTGGCCTGGCCGTGCACGGCATCGAAGTGCAGGACATCGCCACCACGGCAAAGACCATGCCGGACTTCCCGCAGCTGTGGGCGGACATGCTCAAGCAGGGCACCGCCCTCGCAGGCGGCAACGGCGTTGCCCAGGGGAACGGCGCAGGGACCCACGGTGGCACGCAGCACTGAGTCCTGGGACGAGTCCGACGTCCGGATCCGCCCCAACAAGAAGGGTTCCCGGCCCCGCACCAAGGACCGTCCCAGCTACGACGACGCCGTCACGGGCCGCATCATCACCGTTGACCGCGGGCGCTACACGGCCGTGGTGGGCGAGGACTCCGGGCACGAGCGGACGGTCATCGCCGCCCGGGCCCGCGAACTCCGCCGCTCCCCTGTGGTGGCCGGCGACTTCGTGTCCCTCGTGGGCGACGTGTCCGGCGACCCGGACACGCTGGCGCGCCTGGTGCGGATCCAGGATCGGAAGACGCTCCTGCGCCGCAGCGCCGACGACACCGACCCGATTGAACGCGCGGTAGTGGCCAACGCGGACCAGCTGGTGGTGGTCGTGGCCGCCGCCAACCCGGAACCGCGCACCGGCTTCATCGACCGCGCCCTCGTCGCAGCGTACGACGCCGGCATCGAGCCGCTGCTGCTCGTCACCAAGGCCGACGTCAAGGACCCCGCCGAACTGCTCGACAACTACCGGCATCTCGACTTCCCCGTCATCATCAGCCGCACAGCCGACTCGGCGGCGTCGGGCATCGACGCCCGGTCCGACGACGGCCTGTCCGCCCGGCTCGACGTTGAGGCGGTTTCGCAGCTCCGCGCCTACCTGGACGGCAAGGTCACGGTGATGCTGGGCCACTCCGGCGTCGGCAAATCCACCATGGTCAACGCCCTGACCGGGGCGGAACGGGCCACCGGCGGCGTCAACGCCGTCACGGGCCGCGGCCGGCACACGTCGTCGTCGGCCCTCGCACTCAAGCTGGCCGATGCCCCCACCGGAAGCTGGATCATCGACACCCCCGGCATCCGTTCCTTCGGCCTGGCGCACGTCGACCCGGACCGGATCCTCCATTCGTTCCCCGACCTTGCACCCGGCACCGAGGCCTGCGAACGCGGCTGCAAACACGATGCCACGGCCGTCAACTGCGGCGTGGACGCCTGGGTCTCCGCCGGCCACGCGGGCCCCTCCGGAGCTGCCCGGCTCGCGTCATTGCGCCGCCTGCTGGGCACAGATCCCCGCATGGAAGCGCAGGAAACCAAGGAACTCGGCAGCGTCGGCTAGGCTCCCCGCCGCCGCCAGCAGCCGGACATCCCCGCCCCGCCGGGCCTTTGACGGTAGTTTGGAACCATGACCCAACCCGCTTCGAGCTACAACGATGACCTGCGACTGGCCCATGTGCTGGCGGACTCCGTCGACGACCAGACCATGAGCCGGTTCAAGGCGCTTGACCTTCAGATAGAAACCAAGCCAGATCTGACGCCGGTCACCGATGCTGACAAGGCCGCCGAGGAGTCCATCCGCGGCCAGCTGTCCCGTTCCCGCCCCCGCGATGCCGTCCTCGGCGAGGAGTTCGGCAGTTCCGGCCACGGCTCCCGGCGCTGGATCATTGATCCCATCGACGGAACCAAGAACTTCGTCCGCGGGGTTCCGGTCTGGGCCACGCTTATTGCGCTCGTCGATGAGGGCGAGCCCGTCGTGGGCGTGGTCAGCGCCCCGGCACTCGGCAAGCGCTGGTGGGCCGCCAAGGGGGCAGGCGCCTACATGGGCCGTTCGCTGGCCGCCGCCACCCGCCTCAAGGTCTCCAACGTCTCAAAGCTGTCGGACGCCTCGCTGTCATATTCCAGCCTCGGCGGCTGGAAGGAACGGGGCAACCTGGACGAGTTCCTGGGCCTTACCGAGGACGTGTGGCGGACGCGCGCCTTCGGTGATTTCTGGTCGTACTGCCTGGTCGCTGAAGGCGCTGTCGACATCGCCTGCGAGCCGGAACTGAACCTGTATGACATGGCCGCCCTGGTGCCCATCGTTACGGAAGCCGGCGGCCGCTTCACCTCGCTGGAAGGCACCGACGGCCCGTTCGGCGGCAACGCCCTGGCCACGAACTCCATCCTCCATTCTGAGGTCCTCAAGCGCCTCAATCCGCAGCTGGATGATCTGCTCTAGGCCGCTTCCGGATCCTTCGGCAGAAAATATTACGACGGCGGGCGCCCCCTCAGGGAGGCATCCGCCGTCGTATATTCGGCAATTCCGGCGATTCAACCCCTCTGTAACAAACGGCTTAATATTCGCGTCCGCCTTTTTCATCGCCAGCCGGGATGTCCTAGGCTCGTAACAGGTCACGAGTGCCAGCGCTAAACCCCGGTTTGCTGGCCGGCAACCCTCCATTCGCGGTGGGGTGCCCCGGGTGACGACCAGGCCGGTCCGGAACGGACCCGGCAAGCGCGGATCCCCGTCACAAGGGGTCCTGTCAGAGCGAGGTCCCATGACGACTGCAATCTTCCCTTCCAACACCGGCACCGGGCTGCTTGACGACCGCTTTGCCGCTGCCGGCCGGCCCCTGGCCGCGGTCACCGGAGCCGAGATCCAGGCGCCGCTGATCCAAGGCGGGCACGTCCGCTACGCCAACCTCGACTACGGAGCGTCCGCGCCGGCGCTTTCCGTCGTCTCGGCGTATCTGAACGAGATCCTGCCCTTCTACGCCAGCGTGCACCGGGGCGCCGGCTACGCGTCGCAGATCAGCACCTCCGTCTACGAAAACGCCCGGAACATCGTCCGCGAGTTCGTCGGCGGCCGCGCGGACGACTCTGTGATCTTCACCCGGAACACCACCGATTCCCTGAACCTGCTGGCCGGCTGCCTGCCGGTCGTGGACCACCCCCACACCGGGGAGGTCCTTTACCTCGACATCGAGCACCACGCCAACCTGCTGCCGTGGCAGGGTGTGCCGCACCGCAGCGTCGTGGCGTCCGAAACGATCGAGGGCACCATCGCAGCCCTGCGCGCCGAACTGGAGCACGGCGACGTCAGCCTCCTGGCCGTCACCGGCGCGTCCAACGTCACCGGCGAAATCCTGCCCATCCGCCGCCTCGCGGCGCTGGCCCACGAGTTCGGCGCCAGGATCGCCGTGGATGCGGCGCAGCTCGCGCCGCACCGCCGCATCAACATCGCAGCGGACGACGTCGACTACCTCGCCTTTTCGGGTCACAAGCTTTACGCGCCGTTCGGTGCCGGCGTGCTGGTGGGACGGCCGGACTGGCTCGACGCCGGAACACCCCACCTCGCCGGCGGCGGCGCCGTCAGCGAGGCCAGGCTCGACGGCGTCAGCTGGGCCACTGGCCCCGCGCGCCACGAGGGCGGCTCCCCCAACGTCCTGGGCGCGGCCACGCTTGCCCGGGCCACCCAGGTGGTCGCGGCGCTGGACCAGGAGCGCTGGCATGCGCATGAGGCTGCCATCCGGTCCTTCCTCGTCGAGGGGCTGCCGAAGATCGACGGCGTCACCGTCCACCAGATTTTCTCCGACACCGACCCGGACACGGACACGATCGGCGTGGTCAACTTCTCCGTGGCCGGCTACGACGCCGGGCTGGTGGCCGCTTACCTGTCCGCCGAGCACGGCGTGGGACTCCGGGACGGCCGCTTCTGCGCCCACCCGCTCCTCAAGCGCCTCGGCCTCCCGTCCGGTTCCCTGCGTGCGAGCTTCGGGGTGGGTTCGCGGCTCGAGGACGCCCAGCGCCTGCTGGCCGGCATCGACGAGCTCCGCCGGACCGGCCTCGGCTGGGACTACGTGGTGGACTCCGGCCGCTGGGTTCCGGCCAATGACACCCGCACTTACCCGGACTGGGCACCGAATACGCCGGGTACCGCCGGAGCGGCCCCGTGCACGCAGGACTGACGCCGGCAAATGCGGCCGGCAGCTCCATGCGGTAAATTCGAAGGGTAAATTTTCGGCATGGGCTAAGGAGACTGCACGTGGCACGGGGTGGTCCCAAACTCGATCACGGGCGGCGGCAGGAGCTCGGGCACAGCTTTCAGGACGGCGGCGAGCACTACCACCGCGTCCGCCCCGGCTACCCTGCTGACTCCGCGGATTGGCTCATTCCCGCCGGCTCCCTCACGGCCGCGGACCTGGGCGCCGGCACCGGCAAGTTCACCACGCTCCTGGTGGAACGCGGCCTCGCTGTCACCGCTGTGGACCCCTCGCCGGACATGCTCGGCCAGCTCCGCGCCGACCTCCCTTCGGTGGCGGCGCTGGAAGGGACCGCAGAGAACACCGGACTGCCCGCGGCTGCCTTCGACGTCGTCACGGTGGCCCAGGCATGGCACTGGTGCGATCCCCTGCTGGCCAGCGCCGAGATCGCGCGAATCCTGAAAACTGGCGGCGTTCTCGGCCTGATCTGGAACCAGCTGGACACCTCCGTGCCCTGGGTCCACCGGCTCTCCCGCATCATGCATGCAGGGGATGTCCACAAGCCTGACTTCCGTCCCCGGATAGGCCCGGAGTTCGCCGGACTGGCAAGCCACCTGACCCGGTGGGAGGATCCGGTCACACCGGGCGACATCCTTGAACTGGTCAAGTCGCGCAGCTACTATCTTCGGGCGAACGACGCCACCCGGGCCAAGGTCACCGGCAACCTCGACTGGTACCTCCACGAACATCTGGGCCACGCAGAAGGCGAGCAACTGCTCCTGCCCTACCTCACCCAGACATGGCGGGCAGCGAAGGCATGATGGCGCACCGGCACCGGGTAGGCTTGGATCCGTGAAGACCAGCATGCCCTCCTCCTCGATCGAGGACTACGTCAAGGTCATCTATTCCTTCACGGAGTGGCAGGACAAGCCCATTACGTCCACCCAGCTGGCACAGCGCCTTGGCGTCGCCAACTCCTCGGTCTCCGAGATGGTGCGCAAGCTCAAGGACCAGGGCCTGGTGCTGCACAAGCCGTACAGCGCCATCACGCTAACGGCAGAGGGCGTCCGGCTGGCTCTCTCCATGGTGCGCCGGCACCGGCTCATTGAAACGTACCTCGTGCAGGACCTGGGCTACAGCTGGGATGAAGTCCACGATGAAGCCGAGCAACTGGAGCACGCGGTCTCGGACACCTTCATCGAACGGATGGCGGCCCGGCTGGGAAACCCGACGCGGGACCCTCACGGTGATCCCATCCCCTCCGCCGACGGCACGGTGCAGATGCCCTCCGCCCACCGCATGAGCGAACTCGACGACGGGCACACCGGCAGGATCACCCGGATCAGCGACGAGAACCCGGAGCTGCTCCGCTACCTCTCGGCCGAAAAGATTGACCTTGACGCGGACGTCGAGGTCAGGGGCCGCAAGCCGTTCGGTGGCGCCCTGGTGGTGCGCATCGGTACCGCCGGGACGAGCCGGGACTTCGATCTCGCGGAAGAAGTCGCCTCCGCGCTGTGGGTGCACAGCGACTCCGCCCATGCCGGCTGCCGGATGGCCGGGATCTGAATGATCGGCCTCAGGGCAGCCCTCCTCCGGGTGAACGGCCCCGGCGCGGCGGCGGTTTGCCGGTGAAATCCAGTCCGCCGCTGAAGCGCGCCGCCGGCGACGGCGCGTCCGCCGTGAAGTCGGCCGCCGGCCACGGGTGGCGGGCCTGGGCGGCTGTCGCCGCGGGCGGGCTGCTGGGGACGGAGCTGCGGTACGGGCTGGTCATGCTGTTCCCCGAGGCCGGCGGGTCGGTGCCGTGGACCACGCTGGGCATCAATGTTGCCGGCAGCTTCGTCCTGGGCGCGCTCACCACCATCTGGATCGCCCGGCCGCACACCGCCTTCTGGCTCCGCGCCGGCATCGGCCCGGGCGTGCTCGGGTCCTTCACCACGTTCTCGGCACTCATCATTTCAGTGGACCGGCTGGCCAGTGAGGGACTCCCCGGCGTGTGGGTTGCCTACCTGTGCCTTTCGGTGGTGCTCGGGCTGGGCGCCGCAGCAGCCGGCTGGCGGGTCGGCAAAGTGCTGGGCGGCTTGAATCGGGGCCGCACGTGACCGCGCTTTTGGTAGGCCTGTTCGGCATGGCCGGCGCCCTCATCCGGTTTGGCGTGGACAGCCTGTTGGCCGGCCGGGCAACTCCCCGGCGCCACTGGCCCTGGGCAACCCTCCTAGTCAATATCGCCGGATGCCTGGTGATCGGGCTGTCCATCGGCATCAGCAGCCGGTTCGGCCCGGAATGGCACGCCGCGCTGGCCACCGGCCTCGCGGGCGGCCTGACCACTTTCAGCTCATGGACCACCGCGACTGTGCGCCTTGTCAGCGAGCAGCGCTACCTTGCTGCGGCGCTCAACATCGGCGCCAACCTCCTCACGGGCCTGGCCGCTGCGGCTGCCGGGATCGCGCTGAGCGGCGGGTAGGCCGCCGCAACCGGTGCCGACCTCCCGCGGCTGTGCGGCAGCGCGGCCGCGGGAGGTCGAGGATGGCGTTGAACGACGCCACGATCGCCACGGTCAAGACTTGTCGCTGAAGGCGGGTTGGAGCAGCGCTCCGGCCCGCACCGGTCATGCCTTACCGTATCGTTGACTGTGATGATTAGCAGACGTGATGCGGCTATTGCCCTTGATGTACCCCTGGAAATGGCACAGCGCCACGGCATACCCAAATGGCTGTCGGAGGCCGAGCTGGGTGAAATCCTGGACAACCCCCCGCAGTGGCTGCTCCAGTCCCGTGCCAACCGGACCGGCAAGCGGCCGGTGTGGGTGCATTTGACGTGCGACGTCTGCGGTTATTCGGAAGCGGCCAGGCCCAAGAAGTGGTGGCCGGACTTCACGTACGTCAGCTGCGCGCATCACAGCCCGGCCGAAATTCCGCCGCCGGCGCCGGGGTTCGTGCGCAGCGAGTTCGACGGCGTGGGCACCCGTTTCGTGGGCATCGCCGACGTCTCAGCCTGACTACGGAAGCTCCCACATCCCGCAGTTACATTCGGCATGAAACAGGCGTAATTTACGTATGGAGGGGCATTCTCGTGCCCCTCGGACGAGGGAGCACGCCATGCCGGACAAGACACCGCACCAGCAGCAGCAGAAAAAAGCGGGCAAAACCATCAAGCAAAAACGGGCGGACAAGAAGGCCAAGGGACCCATTGAAGGTGCCCCGGACCCGGTCGCGCACCTGAAGAAGCGCTGACCGCAGGTGCCGTCGAACAAGAAAGCGGGGCCGGATTCCGGCCCCGCTTTTTTGGCTGCTCGTCTGTTGCCGGCTAGCCGCCGTCGGCCATTTCGCCAGGCACGGCAACAATTTCCTGTTCGCGTCCGTCACGGAGGATGGCAATACTCATCGGTACCCCGATGGCCTCCGCAAAGAGGAGTTTCTGCAGGCTTTCGGCATTGCTGACCGGCCGTGAGCCTGCCCTGAGCAGCACGTCCCCGGCCCGCAGGCCCGCCTGCTCTGCGGGGGAACCCGACAGCACTTCAACAACCCGCAGCCCTTGGCGTTGCCCGGTACGGACCACGGCGCTTGCACCCAGCCGGATCGGAGTGCTGACCACGCCAAGGTATGCCCGCCGCACGCGGCCGTCAGCCAGCAGCGCCGAAATGATGCGTCGGGACGTGGTGTTGATGGGTACGGCCAGTCCCAGGCCTGCGCCGGCCACCGCGGTGTTGATGCCCACGATCCGGCTGCGGGCATCGGCCAGCGCACCTCCCGAACTGCCGGCGTTGAGCGCGGCGTCCGTCTGGATGACGTCCTCGATGACACGCCGGTTGCGGCCGGCCCAGACAGGAATGGCGCGGCCCAGCCCGCTGACCACACCCGCCGTCACGGAGCCGGCGAGTCCGAGCGGATTGCCGACGGCGATGACCAGTTGACCCACGCGGAGGGATTCCGCATCGCCGAATTCCGCCGGGGGCACATGCGGCGCCCGCCCGCGGATCACGGCGAGGTCCGACAACGGATCCGCCCCGACCACCTCAAGGTCCGTTCCGGAACCGTCGGCAAAGACTGCCCGCCCCTTCTGCGTCCCGGCCACCACATGCGCGTTGGTGAGCAGGTAGCCGTCCTCCGTGAAGAGCACGGCTGACCCTGCGCCGACGCGGAATCTGCCGTTTCGCCGGTTTCCGGTCATCTCGATGGCGGCGACATGCGGCGTGACCGCTTGGGCCACCCTGATCACCGTCTCTGAGTAGGCATCCAGCGGCGCGTCGTCGTCGACGGAATCGGATGAGCTTGCAGGCGCCGTGGACATGGCGCGCCTCCCTTGGCCTGTCATAGGTGTGATGCGGATTGAGTTGCTACCTGAAACAACTCCGGCAGCACGCCGGCTACTCCCGGATGCGCTACGCCGTTGGTGAACAGCGGGGCGCCGGCCTCAGCTCTGGGCGCCCGGCGTCGTTGTGCCAGGCGCAGTTGTATCGGGCGCCGAGAGCCCGAAGCGTGGGTAAAGGAGCGGCAGCCCCGTCGTCACACCGTAGTCAAGGGCATCCCCTCGGTGGCCGATGCCGCTGCCAACAAAGCGCCGGGTGGCCATGCCGGCTGCCTTGGCGTCCGCTGCCGCTGTTCTCGCCTGGGCACTGTAAACGGGGTCCAGGGAACCGCTGGTGAAGATGGCGAGTTCGTTGGAATACTTGTGCGCTTTGAGGATGTTGGCGGGTTCCTCCGCGGCGAATGCCGCGTGGTTCCCCTTGAAGATCGTGTTGATCGTGTTGGCTTCGGTTCCGTTGAGCGGCTCCAGTTCGCCTGATATGTCGAGAATGTTGGCGAAGAGGTCAGGGCGCTTCGCGCCGAACGACAACGCACATTCCCCGCCGTTGGAGTAACCGCCCACTGCCCATTCAGTGTGGTCGGCGTCGACATTGAGGTTGCTCCGGACGAAGTTGACGACGTCAGTGGTCACGTAGGTATAGACGTTGCCGCTGTCCGAATCGACGCACACAGGGTTGTGGAACGGATTGCCGAGCTGGTCGACCGTCAGCAGCAGCGGGGCCAGGCCGTGGTGCTGCCGGGCAAGGGCGTCGAGTTCCCGCACCGCCGACCTGTCCTGCTCGGGGCCGCCGGGCTGTCCCATCATCATGACAATAATGGGCAGTGCCGGCGGATTCGGGACCAGCGCCGCCGGCGGCAGATAAAGGTGGGCGTCGCGGGCGCGGAAGCCGGACGCAGGGGCAGGGATTGAAATCGGGCCGTCACGGCCCGCGGCGGGCATGCCGGCGGGAGCTTTCCACGTCTTCCACAGCGGGCCGCCGGTCTCAGCTCTGGAACTCAGCTTCGGCAGGGCCAGGGGACGGGCGGGGTTGAGGTCCAGGAAGGCGCCCACGGTGGCGTTGAGACCGTAGGCCGCATTGATGCCAAGGGCCGCCGTCGCAGCGAATAGCAGAATGGAAACTCCGGCCGCAAGCTTGCGCCGCCAGCGTGAATGCCACATGTTCAGCAGCGCCAGCGCCACCGAGCCGAAGAGTGCTATGACCCAGGCGTGCGTGTCGGGATCCAGGGCCAGGCCGAAGACGTTGAGCCAGCCCTCGCAGACATAGAGGGTAAGGACACCCGCCAGGGAGCCGCCTGCCAAGGCGGCGACCGCGCTCAGGAGCCGGCGACCCTGGAGATGACGGCGCCGGCGTTTGAACTGCCGGGGAATCGAGCCCACCGGAATCGAATGAAGTGCAATCGAACGCCGCGGTACCAGTCGCCGGACGCCGGCAGCCGATGCAGGGACCTGCCGCCGGCGGGCCGGGCCCGCCGGCCGGATCAACAGATACACGACCGCCAGAAGGCTTGCCGCGTCGAATGCGTAGAGCAGGGGTTTCTGCAGAATATTCAGGTCCAGCAGCGGCAGCATCTTGCCTCCTTGCGTCCAGCCCCCTGGCGCTCCGCCCAGGATGAGAGTAGGACCGGAACCTTACAGCCGGCTGAATGTTGGCGTGCTGGCGCCTGAGTCTTCCCTGCCCCGGGCTGACCCAAGCAGCCCGTCGCCTGTCTCACAAGCAGCCAGCGGAACAAACCGGCGTCGTGAAGCGGCGCGGGAAGCGCCGTGCGAATGCCCAGATTATCCCCAGTAAATGCCCAGAATCCGTGACTATCGTGAAGACGCCGGAAGAATGACCTGGAGGATTCTGTTGCAGACCTGGCTGTATTCAATCAGTCTTTTGGAGGGGTGGTTTCCGGATACCCTGGCCGTTCTCTGCGCTGTCTCCATTATCTTCCTGCTGCTGCGCCGGCGCCCCGGTTGGTGGATCTTTGCCGCCGTTTCGCTGACCGCTTCGATGGCAGGCTGCTTCGGCCTGGCGTGGCTATTGGTTCACGTCTTCTACGTGTGGCCGGAAGATCTTCCGCCGGAGGTAGTGGCGTGGGCCGGTGTCGGAGTTTTTGCCGCAACCGCCTGCGTCGGAAATATTCTCCTGGGCGGCCTGCGGCACACCCTCCTGGCTCCGGTCGCTGCCCTCGTGGTCCTCAGTCTCTGCGGGCTGCAGATCAATGCCTACTTTGGTCTGCTCCCGACGGTCGGCACGTTGTTCGGCGTCTCCGGGTCCTCGCTTCTGCCGCTGGAGTCCGCCTTGAAGAAGCACGGCGACCGGATGTCCTTCGAAAGCGCGCCGATCTACGACCACTGGCACGAACCTGGGCATTTGGCTGCCACCGGCGTCATGCGCCATGCGGAGATCCCGGGGACGGTTTCGGGATGGCATGGCCGGCACGCCCATATCTACCTGCCGCCGGTGTACCTCCTGAAGAACCGGCCCAAGCTCCCGGTCCTTGTTCTGGTTGGCAGCCAGCCTGGCTGGCCGGGGGTATGGGCCGTCAGCGGGGACCTCGTCCGGATGATGGCCGTTTTCGCGGCCAGGCACCACGGTCTGGCTCCGGTGGTTGTCATTCCTGATCCCAATGGGACCGAGGATGGCAACACGATGTGCATGGACACCACAATTGCCAAGACGGACACCTACATGAGCGTTGACGTGCCCGAATGGATCAAGCACAACCTCGACGTGGACTCGAACCCGCAGCATTGGGCCGTGGGCGGCTTTTCTTTCGGCGGCACCTGCGCCGTCCAGATGGCTACCCGGCATCCTCGCATTTACCCCAACTTCATGAGTTTTGGCGGTGAGCGGGAGCCCGCCCTGGCGATTTCACGCCAGCAGACAGCCAACGAGGCGTTCGCCGGAAACCTCGCTGCGTTCACGGCCGAAGTCCCGCTGACGCTGCTGGCCAAACACCACTACGCGGACAGCTTTGGATTCTTCGCGGCGGGGGCCGACGATCCCGAGTTCCGGGGCAACGCCGTCGTGCTGGCCGCGGCCGCTGCCAAGGCGGGAATGCACGTCAAATCGGAAATCGTCCCGGGTGCCGGGCATTCGTGGAAGGTCGTGTTGGATTCAATGCAGTCGGCGTTGGATTTCCTGGCACGGCCGATGGGGCTGGCCCCGTGACGAAAGGGGCCGGTTGGCGGGCACCGCTGCGGGCCGCCGTGCGGTTGCTGCGCAGCGTCCCCTTGGCCTCCTTGCTGGCCGCTGTCATGTGGGCCGCCGCCGCCGGAACCCGTTCCGTGGTGTCCGGGCCGCCCCCGGAAGTGCGGCGGCTGGTGGCGGAGAGCTTCGACGCTGCCGCCCGCGGGGACTGGTGGGCACCTCTCCTTTCCATCTTCTTTACCGGAAACCTGGCCTCGTACCTTCTGGCCACGGCGATCATCCTGGGATGCGTCGGGCTCGCGGAAGCCACGATGGGCACCCTGCGGACAGCCCTGGCCTTCTTCGGCGGCCATCTGGGCGCCCTGGTCCTGCATTTCACTGTGGTCCTGGCCGGTTCGGCCCTGGGCAGCGACTGGCTCGCGGGCATGCGGCCCGGGGCGATCATCGGCCCGTTCGCCGGATCGCTGGCAGCGCTGATGGCGGCCACTCCGCTGCTCAGCGCGTTGTGGCGGCGCCGGCTGCGCTCGGTCACCGTAGCCGTCACGCTCATGCTGCTGCTGTACGTCGGGCATCCGCAGGCGCTGGCCAGTTTTCTGGGCATCCTGTGCGGCCTTGGCCTGGCCCGGGTTCTTCACGAACCGCCGGAGGGAGCCCGCCTGCCCCGCTCCACGAGCCGAGAGACGAGGGCGCTGCTGTCGATGATGGTGGCAGTCTTCGCCGCAGGGCCGGCGATGGCAGCCCTGGCCCAGGCACCGTCCGGGCCCTTGGCTATCCTCCGCGATCTGATCGTCAATCCGATTCCGACCATCAGCCAACTCCAGGCCAATTGCCGGGCAGCCGTCGACCTGAGCTGCGCGCAGGTGCTTCACAGCCCCGGCCTCAACGGCCCGGGAGGTGAGGCGCTGTCGCTGGTCCCGCTGCTGGTGCTGCTCGTCTGCGCGGAAGGCCTGCGGCGCGGAAACCGTTTGGCGCTGTGGGCAGCGATCGCCGTCCACCTGGTGATCGGAGTCCTCTCGGCCATCCACCTGCAGCTCTTTTCACTGTTCGGGAGCTACATGCGCAGCGCAGGCCGGGTGCTCCCCGTGGAGTCGGGGATTGTTGAGGTGCTGCCGGTGGTCACTGTGCCGTTCGTCATCGCCGGGCTGCTTTTCTTCAACCGGCGGCATTTCATCGTCGATCCCGATCCTCTCCTGCGCCGGCGAACGGCGATTCTGGTGCCCTCGCTCTTTGCCGTCTTCGTCACAGGCTATGTGATCGCGTGGTTCGCAGAGGACAACTATCACCGGAGAGCGGGACTGTTTGCCCTCCTGGCCACACTTCCGAGGATGTTCCTGCCCTACCCGTTCTCCTTCCGGTATTCGGTGTCAGTGTTCCCGCACGGCTTCTTTTCCACCCTGCTCTTCAGCTACGGGGGCGCCGTCTTCTGGCTCGTGTCCGTCATCAGCGTGTTCGTGCTGTTCCTCAGCCGGCGGCTGAGGAACATCCGCCCGGACAACGAATTCTCCAAGGCCAGGGAACTGGTCCGCCAGGGCGGAGGCTCGCTGTCCTGGATGGCCCTGTGGCCGAACAACCGCTATTGGTTCAACGCTACCCAGACCGCGGGCGTGGCCTATCAGGTGCACTATAACGTTGCGTTGACTATCGGCGGGCCGTTCGGGCATCCGAAAGACGCCGGTGGCACGGCCGAGGAATTCACTCGCTTCTGCGGCGCCCAGTCTCTGGCCCCGTGCTGGTATTCGATCACCGACGACAACTGGGAGCACCTGCGGAGGCTCGGCTTCCGCCGCGTCGCCGTCGCGGAGGAGACGCTGCTGCCCATCAGGGAAATCGAATTCAAGGGCAAGGAATGGCAGAACGTCCGCACCGCGCTCAACAAGGCCCGGAAGCTGGGAGTCACCGCCCGGTGGTCCACCTACAGCGAGCTGAGCCTCGGGCTTCGGACGCAGATCCACGAGATCTCGGAAGCGTGGGTATCCGAGAAGGCCCTGCCCGAGATGGGGTTCACGCTGGGCGGCCTTGAAGAACTCAAGGATGACAATGTACTCATTGGGCTTGCCGTGGATTCAAACGGGAAAGTGCACGGCGTGACCAGCTGGCTGCCGGTGTTCCGGCGCGGACAGGTTGTCAGCCGGACCCTCGATTTCATGCGGCGGAGTCAGGAGGGCTTCCCGGGCGTCATGGAGTTCCTGATCGCCTCTGCCGTGATCCACTTCAAAGAATCGCTTGACGTCCTCTCGCTCTCCGGGTCCCCTCTTGTCCCTCCGGCGGCGTCTGAAGCTCATTCTTCGGCGCCGGCTGACGGCGATGCCCTGGGCAGGTTCCTGGCCCTGTTGGGGAGGGGCCTCGAGCCGGTATACGGTTTCCGCTCTCTGGCGGCCTTCAAGGCGCGGTTCCGGCCGCGGCACCGCACGCTCTACATGATGTATCAGGATCCGCTGTGGCTTCCGTGGATCGGCCGGGCGGTCACCGAGGCATACATGCCGAACACATCCCTGCGGCAAACGGCGAAGCTGCTCCGGGAAATCATGGCGTGAGTCTGTCGGGCACCAACCCGGACGAAGAAAAACACCCCGGTCCGAAGACCGGGGTGTTCCCGATGACCCGACACATCCGTGAAGGATGTCCCGACTCACCACAAAATGTGGAGATGGGGGGAATTGAACCCCCGTCCGATGTCGTGTTGTCAGGGCTTCTCCGGGCGCAGTTCGCGTCGGATTTTCTCGGCCCCAGCCGTCCTGCAAACAGGCGGCTGATCCGGGCCCAGTCATCTAAGAGTCCCGTCTGCCCCGATGACGGGGGCAAACAGCAGTGGCTATCTAAATGACGCCAGGATCCGGGGCAATAGCAACCTCGGGCTGACGGACTGTCTTACTGCTTAGGCAGCAAGAGCGAAGTCAGTGCGCTTAGAATTGGCACTTATTGGTTTGCAGACAGCGTTTACGAGATAATTCTGCATCCTCGGCCCGCTTCACCTGTCGCGACTAACATCGTCGAAACCGATCATCCCCGTATTTTGTTACCAAGCCGGCGGGGCCAACGGTACACGTACCAGATCCCTGCCGGACTACCCATCATAACGCATCTTTGCGGCGAATAATTCCTACCGGCGGTTGCGGTCCCTCATGACCCGAAGAGCTTCGCGCTTGTCCTGCTGTTCCCGCAGCGTCTGGCGCTTGTCGTACTCCTTCTTGCCCCTGGCGATGCCGATTTCCACCTTGGCCCGGCCGTCCAGGAAGTACAGCTGCAGCGGCACCACGGTAAAGCCGGATTCCCGGATCTTGTGCGAGATTTTAATGAGCTCCTCGCGATGCAGCAGCAGTTTGCGGCGCCTGCGGGCGGCGTGATTGGTCCAGCTCCCCTGGTTGTACTCGGGGATATGGATTCCCTCCATCCACAGCTCATCGTTGTAGAAAGTGCAGAAGCCATCAACCATCGAGGCGTGGCCTTCGCGAAGGCTCTTCACCTCGGTGCCCATCAGGGCGATGCCGGCCTCGTAAGTGTCCAGGACATGGTAGTCATGCCGGGCCTTCCGGTTGGTGGCCACTACCTTACGGCCACTTTCTTTGGGCACGGTAGAACTCCTCAGATCTCAAAATTTTGGCTGTTCCGGGGCTCCGGAGCAAGGTCACACCAGTCTACGGCAGTCATCCGGGCGCGGATGCGAAGGCCGGGAGCCTGCCTCAGAGCAGGGTCATCGGGTCCACCGCTACCCCGTTGAGCCAGGTCTCGAAGTGCGAGTGGCAGCCCGTGGAGTTTCCGGTGGTGCCGGAGTAGGCAATGAGCTGACCCTGGCTGACATGCTGGCCTGGAGAGACGGTGACGCTGCTGTTGTGGTAATAGATCGTGGTCAGCGAGTTCCCCTGCACCACGCCGTGGGAGATTTTGACGTTGTTGCCGCCGCCGTCGTCCGCCCAGCCGGCAGAGAAGACGGTGCCCGCTGCCGGGGCATACACAGGCGTGCCGCAGGCGGCCCCAAAGTCGATGCCGGTGTGCATGTAGCCGCCCTGGCCGTAGAAGTCGACGGTTCCGGGCGGCGTTGCCCGCCAGCCGAATCCGGACGTGATGGGCACGCCGTCGGAGAACGGGTGACGGAGCCCGAAGGCCGACGGCGGACCGGTCACCGGCGCATACGGCTTCGGCGTTTCGCCCTTGGCCTTGGCCGCCGCCGCGGCAACGGCTGCGAGGCGGCGCTGCTCCGCCTCCCATGCTTCACGCAGCTTCCGGTCACGTTCGACGATCTCGGCGGCCACGGCGTCCTGCCGGGCCTTGACGGTCGCAAGTTTCTTCTGGATTCCCGGCTTGGCGGCTTCGAGTTCCTTGTTGAGCCGGGCGGTGTCGGCGATGAGCTTGTCCACCTGGGCCTTCTTGGCGGCTGCCTCGTCCCGGGCTGCCTTCTCCTTGGCCAGCGCGGCGTCGGCTTTGGCCTTGAGGTCCTTGATCTCCGCTTCGACCGCTTCCAGGCGGGCCCGGGAGTTCACGTTGGTGGCGTTCTGCTGGGTCAGCTTGTCCATGGCCGAGTTCTGGCTGCGCATGGCCTGGTCTGCCAGGTCGATGGTGTCCGTGAGGCTGCCCGTGTTGTTGGAGCCGAAGAACAGCGTCAGGTTCGACGGCACGCCGCCGGACTTGTAGGCCTGCGTGGCAATCTGGCCAATGAGTTTCTTGGTGCTGGCGATCTTCTGCTTGTCCGTGTCCAGCTGCTGGGCGATCTTAGCCTTGTTCTGCTGGGCAAGATCCACCCGGGCGGCGAGTGCCTCAACCTCTTTCACTGCGCTGGCCACACGGCCCTGCGCCTCTAGCAATGCCTGCTGGGCGGCCGGGAGCTGGCCGCGGAAGAGGACCAGGTCGGCCGCAGCCTTGGAGATTTTTGCGTCCACGAATTCCAGCGACTGCTGGACCCGGGCCGCCTCAGCCTTGAGGGCGGCCTGCTGGTCTTCGAGATCGTCGGCGAAGGCTGCCGGAGCCGAGGCCGCCAGGCCGGCCGCCAGCACCAGCGCGAGGGCTGCACTGACGATCCTGCGTTGGGGTCCCGCCGGAGCGTTCCGCGGGAGCCGGGCGGACTTCGCTATCATGGGCATTCCTTCAGTTCGACAGTGCGCACAGCGAGACTCCAGAGCAATGTCGCGGGGACATTGACAATGAAGCTGGAGCGGACGAGGAGATTTCCTCCGGTGCTCGGAATCTTGTCATGTGAATTTCTCATTGGATTTCTCCCAAGGCAGCCTGTTTGCTCACGCCGAGCGCTACAGCCAATTCTGACCGGCCTGCCCCTTCCTCATGCGCAGATTTTGCCCAGTTTTCGAGCAGTTGTTCGCGCATGGACTACACCCTCAAGTATCGGCGGAGTGTCAGAAGAGATGAAGTACCCGCGAGGACCACGCCCAGTCCGACAAGGGCGGGAGCCAGGAGCAGCGTCTGCGCGGGGGAAATAAATGCGGTGTCCGGGTACTGCTTGGACATGTACTCACCCAGGAAGAAATGGGCGACGGCCCACAGTGTTCCCGATGCGAGGGCTGCACCGATGACGGCGGCAATCACGCCCTCGAGGATGAACGGCAGCTGGATCACTATCTTTGAGGCGCCTACGAGCCTCATGATTCCCGTCTCGCGCCGCCTGCTGAACGCCGAGAGCCGGATGGTGGTGGCGATGAGCAGGATGGCGCAGACCGTCATCACGCCGGCAATGCTCACCGCCACGAGTGACGCGGCGTTCATTACGGAGAACAGCCGTTCCAGGACCTGCCGCTGATCAATGACCGTCTCCACCCCGGGCTGCGAGGCGAACGTCTCGCTGATGATCTGGTACTTTTCCGGATCCTTCATGTTGATCCGGAAGGACGCAGGAAGCTGGTCGGGCGTGACGGAGTCGACGATGGGCGAGTTCGAAAATTGCTCCTTGAAGTGCTTGTAGGCATCTTCCTTGGACTCGAACTGGAAGTCGTTGATGTACTGGGAAACCGCCGGCGACTTGAGCAGGGTCCGCAGGTTTTCCTGCTGCTCGGGAGTGACCGTTCCCGTGGCGCAGCCGGCCGCCGTCGAGCCGTCACCGCAAAGGAAGATGGCGACCTGGACTTTGTCGTACCAGTAGCCCTTCATTTGGTTGATCTGCAGCTGGAGCATTCCGGCGGCGCCGACGAACGTCAGCGACACGAACGTCACCAGGATGACGGACACCACCATGGAAAGGTTCCGGCGCAGGCCGCTGCCGATCTCGCCGAGGATGAACTGGAGCCTCACAGCTGGTCCTCCCCTGAACGCGGGGAGCGGTCCGGCCGGGGAGGGCCGGAGTCCGCGGCGTCGTCCCGTCCGCTGGCATCCTTGAGCCGGCGGGACTGGCCGACGACGGGAATCATCGACGTGTACAGGGCGCGCGCTTCGTCGCGGATGACCCTGCCGTTCTTGAGTTCCACCACGCGTTTGCGCATTTCGTTCACGATGTCGTCGTCGTGGGTGGCCATGACCACCGTGGTGCCGTTCTGGTTGATCTTGTCCAGGACACCCATGATGCCCATGGAAGTGGTGGGATCCAGGTTGCCGGTGGGCTCGTCCGCCAGCAGGATGCCGGGCCGGTTGACCACTGCGCGGGCGATTGCCACGCGCTGTTGCTCGCCGCCGGAAAGTTCGTGCGGCATGCGCCGCTCCTTGCCTTCGAGGCCAACGGTCTTCAGGACCTCGGGGACGGTGTCCCGGATGACGCTGCGGCTTTTGCCGATGACCTGCATCGCGAACGCGACGTTCGCGAAGACGTTCTTCTGCGGCAGCAGGCGGAAGTCCTGGAAGACGACGCCGATCCCCCGGCGGAGCCTCGGCACGCGCCAGCTGGAGATGTTGGCGACGTTTTGGCCTGCGACATAGACGATGCCGGAAGTGGCGCGGTCTTCCTTGAGGACTAGGCGCAGAAATGTTGACTTGCCGGATCCCGACGCGCCGACGAGGAACGCGAATTCCCCACGGTCGATTTCAAGGCTGACAGCGTCCAGCGCAGGCCGGGCGTTCTGGTCGTAGACCTTGGTGACATTTTCGAAACGGATCATGACCCTATGTACCCTGCAGGACGCGGCTTTGTGGGCATGGTCTGCAACCGGTGCGGGGGCTTTCTCTTGGGGGAAGTAGAGCTCCGGCCCCTCGACTATACGCACGGGCAGCTGCGCTCACCGGGGAGTCAGCGGGGCGTGTCGCACGATTCGAGCCCAAAGCCTGGCCGTTCAGCGTCGAAGGTGGCTACTTGGCCGCGTTGCGGTTGTCCGTGCGCCAGCGGATGCCGGCTTCGATGAAGTCGTCAATCGCGCCGTCGAACACAGCGGACGTGTTGCCCACTTCGTGCTCGGTGCGGAGGTCCTTGACCATCTGGTACGGGTTCAGGACGTAGGAGCGCATCTGGTCGCCCCAGGATGCCTTGACGTCACCGGCGAACGCCTTCTTCTCGGCGTCCTCCTGCTCCTTCTTGAGGAGCAGGAGGCGGGACTGCAGCACACGCAGGGCGGCGGCGCGGTTCTGCAGCTGCGACTTTTCGTTCTGCATGGACACCACCGTGCCCGTGGGGATGTGGGTCAGCCGGACGGCGGAGTCCGTCGTGTTGACCGACTGGCCGCCGGGGCCCGAGGACCGGAAGACATCCACACGGATTTCGTTGTCCGGGATGTCGATGGAGTCCGTCTGTTCGATGAGCGGAATGACTTCGACGGCGGCGAAAGAAGTCTGCCGGCGGCCCTGGTTGTCGAAGGGGCTGATCCTGACGAGACGGTGCGTTCCCGCCTCGACGCTCAGCGTGCCGAACGCGTAGGGCGCGTTGACTTCGAACGTGGCGGACTTGAGCCCGGCCTCTTCCGCATAGGAAGTGTCCATGACGGTGGTGGGATATCCATGCCGCTCGGCCCAGCGCAGGTACATCCGGAGGAGCATTTCCGCGAAGTCGGCAGCATCGACGCCGCCGGCACCCGAGCGAATGGTCACCACGGCCTCGCGCTCGTCGTATTCGCCTGCGAGGAGCGTGACGACCTCAAGCTCTTTGAGGGATTTCCGGATCGACTCGAGCTCCGCGGCGGCCTCCCCCATGGAATCGGCGTCGTCCTCATCCTGGCCCAACTCAACCAGCACTTCCAGGTCGTCAATGCGGGACACGAGGGTGTTCAGCCGTTCAAGCTCGGACTGCCTGTGTGACAGGCGGGAGGTGATCACCTGGGCGGCTGCGGGGTCATCCCACAGGTTCGGTTCGCCGGCGCGCTCGCTCAGCTCTGCGATGTCTTCCTTCAGCGCCTCGACATTGGTGACGTTCTCGATGGAGCTGTAGGTGGCGCGCAGCGCGCGGATTTCTGCGGAAAAATCTATTTGGGCCATGGTTATTAAAGCCTACGCTATCCGTCTCCTCCCGCCGCGCGGGCGGGCTTGGCTTGATTCGCGGAGCGACTTGGCTCGCGGGCGGGCTGGCCGTCACGAGCGGGCGGCGCGGCGGCCGGCCTACCGTGTGAGCCGCGACCGGGCGGTGGACGCCGCCTCGATGCGGATACCGTCCGGCACGAGGAAGTTCACCACCGGTGGGTGCACTGCGGCACTGAGGACCACGACGGCGGTGGACCCGTCGGGTGTTCCGGTTGCCGCAGTGACGGCCAGACCTTCGAATCGCCCGAACGCACCGTTCCGGTTGAGGTAGTCACCCGCGACGCTCCTGACGCGTTCCCCGCTCAGGACGGCCGAAGGGGTTCCGCCCTTGGTCTCCACCTGTCCAAGGGTGTAGCTGTCCGCGGCAGCCACCGATGCGCCGTCGGCCAGGGACAGGAGTTTCTTGTGCTCGATGTAAAGGCTTGACGCCGCCATCACCACCGTGCTGACCAGGAGTGCAAGCATGACGAACCCGATAATGAGCACGGCCATCTGCCCGTCCTCGCTTCCGGTTCCGTTCCCTCCGCCGGGTGTCCGGCGGGCCGGATCCCATCTCACCGGAACTTGCCCACGATCTGGGTCGCTGAGGCGTTCAGTTGGCTGGCGTTGAGGCGAAGAGCGTCGCTGAAGGGGACGAAGGGAAGCGGAACGCTCAGATGAACGGTCACTGTGACGGCGGACCCTGCCGCCATGCAGTCGCCGGGGTCACAGCTGACCTCGACGCGGGCGTTTTCGGCAGAATGCCCGTAATCCGCCATGGCCAGGGTTGCGGCCTGCTCCGCCGCTGCACGGCCCGACTGCTCGTCGCGTTGGGCCACAAAAACCTTCGCCCCCTGGTCTGCTGCGCCGGCGACGGCGAACGAGCCACCTTGGATCTGGCTGATGGTGATGATGAAGTACACCACCGGAACCATCAGGAGCAGCCCCAGGAAGGTGAACTCCACGACCGCGCTCCCCCGCTGGCCGGAGCCGCCCCGCAACGAGGGTCCGGCGGCGCGGCTGCCGGTTGCGTTCCTGCCCCCGGTTGGTTCACAGTCGTCAAGGCACAGCGCTTCGGACAAGCGGTGCTTGAGGAATCGGGCAATGCGCCAAGGCGACGGCCGAACGTTGGCGACGCCCTGCGATGCCCTGGGCACGGTGGGGTCATTCGCCGATGGCCGCATGGCCCTTGACCTCCAGCATGTCCCGGGGACCGATGAGTCCGATCACCGGCATCGGGGCCCTGACGGTTACTTCCAACGTCCGGAGGCCCTGGAAAGTGACTTCACGTGTCTGGACGTCCCGCGCGAAGTCAGCACTCAGGGCTGTTCCGATCAGTTCGCCCGTACGCCGGCGTGCGTCCTCGGCACTGCGGTCAGCCAGGGTCCCGTACCGCGCACCCGAGGCCGCGGCATCGATCAGCGTATTGCGGACGTGCAGTACGAGGGCGAGCTGGATGATGGCCAGAAAGAACATCGTGAGCAGTCCGCCGACCAGCACAAAGTCGACCACAGCAGAACCGCGCTCGCCTCCTGCAGCGTCGACGGAATGCTCCTCGGCCATCCCTGTCACGGCCTATTTTCCGACCGTGTCCATTGCCTGGTTGAACATGGCCTCAAGGGCCGGGCCCGCGAGCGCCAGCAAGGCGGCAACAAGCACCGCCGACATGAGGGTGATCATGACCCAGCCAGGCACATCTCCCCGCTCAGGGTCATCAGGCTGACCGCTGGCTTTGGGTAGCGCCGGCGGGGTCAGCGCCCGGGCTCCCGCGGTGAGCGCCATCAGTGCGTTGGCAATTGCCATTCGGTGCCTGGCCATGAATGTCATGTACTTCCCTTTTCTCTGCGGACTGACTGCTGATAACCGGAAACCCGGTTTGTGTAGGGCCATTCGCCGAGGCGCGCCCGAAGGTCAAAGATTCAGGCTGAGCGCCGCCAGTCCCGGAAACACGGCGAAGACAACGGTGAGCGGCAGGACACCGAATACGAGCGGAACCATCATCGCGATTTCCTTCTTTCCGGCCGACTCCATCAGGTCGCGTTTCGCGGTGTCGCGGACGTCTTGGGCCTGCGCCCTCAGGACCTCTGCGAGGGGCGTGCCGCGCTCCACTGCCACGATGATGCCGTCGACGAACCGGACGAGTGGTCCCAGGTCAGTCCGGGCCGAGAACTCCTGCAACGCTTCCACGAGGGGCTTCCCTGCCCTGGTTTCGGCGAGGACCGCGCCGAATTCCTTTGACAGCTCACCGCGGGCGCTCCTGCACACCCGGTCCAGGGCACCAGTGGCGCTTTCTCCGGCACTCACGGCGAGCGCCATCATCTCGGCGAGGCTGGGGAACTCCGCCATCATCCGTTCTTCACGCTTCCGTATCTGCACACCCAGCCAGTAGTCCCGGAACAGGAACCCGCCCACTGCGCTTCCGGCCGCAGCAACGACCGCCAGGACTGGACTGAACCTCCCGGCGAGTGCGCCCAGAACGATGAGACCGACTGTAGCGACGAAGCCGGAAACGGCCCAGAGCAACTGCTCTGCCCGGAAGTTCACAGGCGGCTTGCTGATGCCCGCCTGCGCGAGCCTACGGGCAAGCGCAGACGAGCCGAGGTTGAATTTGCCCAGTTTGGCGGTGGCATCTTTGATGAGCGGGCGAAGAATGCGTTCGAGCGGACCAAATGGCGTGATGGTGTGGTCCACGGTCCGCAGGAGCCTGGATTCGATGTTCTGGGATCGCAGCTGCGGTTCGATCCGCTCCGCGAGGCTCATTGACCGCATGAATGGCAGCCGGACGACGACGAGCCAGAGTCCGGCGCCCAGAACTACGCCGCACACGATCGCAGCCGCCGGCACCGTGGTCATCGCAGCACCCTCTCTTCTTCCGGCAGGGCCCCTATCCGGAGCATGACGGAGTAGCAGACCAGGGAAACGACCAGCCCCCCGAGCAGGACCGCCGCCCCCATCGGCGTGTTGTAGGCGGCGACGGCTTCCGGGCGGCTCGCGAGCAGCACCATGACGATCCACGGGGCGGCAACAGCGAGGCGGGCCGCGTTGACCGTCCACGACTGCCTGGCCTCCAGTTCACTCCGGGTCCGGGCACTCTCCCTGAGGAACTCGGCCAGGGTCCCGAGGAGCTTGCCGAGATCGGAGCCTCCCACTTCCCTGGTCAGCCGCAGTGCCTCAATAATCCGGTCGGCAACCGGGTCCGCAAGACGCTCCTTGAGCCTGTTCAGGGAAGCGTCGAACTGCCCGCCCGAACGATAGTCGGAGCCGAAGTCCCGAAACACATGGCGCAGTTCCTCCGGTCCTTTTTCACCCAGCTGGATGAGTGCCTCCGGCAGCGACAACCCGGCCCTGATCGCCGACCTCAGGTGATCAACGACGTCGGGCCATAGCCGCCGCAGGACGGCAGTACGCCTCTTGGCCCTCCATTTCACGACAACTACCGGCAGCCAGGCGCCAAACAGTCCGAAGCAGAACGAAATCGGCCATGACTTGCTCACGGCAAAGAAGGCGAGCATGGCAAAGGCGCCCAGGCCAAGGCAGCTCCCGACCAGGCCGGCCCCGGTAACCTTCTCCACGCCCGCGGCAAGCAGCAGGTCCTGCAGGCGGCCGTTACCGCGCTGCTTCCTGACGCGATCCGGCTCTTCCCATGCCGACCACCAGATCAGGAACAACCCGGCCCCTGCCAGTACCCCCAGCAGCGGCGCCATCAGCGCGGCTCCAGGAGGGCGGCAACGTCGTAACCGGCCTTCGCGAATTTCTCCGCTGCGGGCATCGAGTTGGCTTTCAGCTGCAGCTGGCCGTCGACCATCGAGAAGATCATGGACGACTCGATGATGCCGTTCTCGACCCTTCTGCCCAGCGACAGGATTTCGGTCACCTGCCGGCGGCCGCTGGCCTGGCGGCTGCAGTGGACCACGAGGTCAATGCACGAGGCCACCGTCGGGACGACAAACGCGCTCGATATGTTGTCTCCGGCCAGCAGGGGAAGCGTGCAGATCTTGGTCACGGCGTCGTGCGCGGAGTTGGCATGCACCGTACACATGCCGGGCAACCCGGAGTTCAGCGCGATGAGCATGTCGAGGCTCTCGGCCTCCCGTACCTCTCCCACGACGAGGCGGTCGGGCCGCATCCGGAGCGCCTCCTTGACCAGCCGGCGCAGCGGGATTTCACCCTCGCCTTCGAGGTTCGGCTGCCGGCACTGAAGCCCGACGACGTCGCGCAGCGGAAATTGCAGCTCAAAGATTTCCTCAACGGTGATGACGCGCTCGCGGCTCCCGATGCTGGCCGCCAGGCAGTTGAGCATGGTGGTCTTACCCGCCTGCGTTGCACCGGACACAAGAATATTGAGCCCGCTGGCCACCGCGGCTCCGAGAAACCGTGCCGACTGCGGTGTCAGCGTGCCCAGTTCAACGAGGTGCTCCAGGCGGCTTGCCTTGACCACGAACTTGCGGATGTTGATGGCCCAGTGGCGCCTGGTGACGTCAGGGATGACCACGTGGAGCCGTGATCCGTCGGGCAGCGCGGCGTCTACGAAAGGCGAGGACATGTCCAACCGCCGGCCGGAGCTCTTCAGCATGCGCTCAACCAAATCCCGGATCTGCTGGTCCGTGAGGCTGAGGGACGTCAGCTCGGATTCGCCGCTCCTGGCCACGTAGATTTCCGAGGGCGCGTTGATCCAGATCTCCTCGATCTCCGGATCGTCCAGCAGGGGCTGGAGGGCGCCGAAGCCTGCCACCGCGTCGAAGACGAACCTCCGGGCGGGTTCCAGCGGACCGATAGGAGGGAGCGGCCCCATGAGTGCGCGTTCGTCGTAATCGCTCACGGCTGCATCCACGAGCCGCCTGACTTCGACCGCCTGCCGCAGCGGATCGAGACCCCGGCGACGAATTAGCTCCCGGACTTCATCCTCGACTATCCGTACAGCATCCATGTATTCCCCAATACGACTGCCGCCCCCGGCGGAGGAAGTGCAATTGGGTTAAAGCTAAGGGATGCTACCCCGTGGGCAAAGTCATGGCGGACAAGTTGTGGATAAGTGGGTCCCGGGTCGGAACTGTGCCAGCCGACCCGGGGCCCGGCCGTCAGTCCTGTTCTGCGTAGCCGAACGGGTTGGAGCTCTGCCAGCGCCAGTGGTCCTCGCACATCTGCGCCAGGTTCCGGTGCGCCGACCAGCCCAGTTCCGCGAGGGCGGCCGAGGCATCGGCGTAGCTCACGGCCGCGTCGCCGGGCCGCCGCGGCGCGAACTCGTAGGGAATCGGGTGGCCGGCAGCAGCGCCGAAGGCATCGATGACTTCCAGCACGGACGAGCCGCGTCCGGTGCCCAGGTTCCAGCGGAAGGCGCCGGTCTTGGTCGCGAGGTAGCGCAGCGCGGCCAGGTGGCCTGCCGCAAGGTCCATGACGTGGATGTAGTCCCGCACGCCGGTGCCGTCGGGCGTGGGATAGTCGTTGCCGAAGACCATGACCTTCTCCCGGCGGCCCACGGCCACCTGGGCCACGAACGGCAGCAGGTTGTTCGGAATGCCGCGGGGGTCTTCACCGATGCGGCCCGATTCGTGCGCCCCCACGGGGTTGAAGTACCGCAGCAGCGCAATGCTCCAGCGCGGATCGGCGGCGCTCAGGTCGGAGAGGATGTCCTCGATCTGCTCCTTGGTCCGCCCGTAGGGATTGGTTGCGTCGAGGGGAGACTTTTCGATCAGGGGAACATGCTCCGATGCACCGTAAACCGTGGCGGACGAGCTGAAGACCAGCCGGCGCACGCCCGCCTTCTCCATGCTCTCCAGCAGGTTCAGCGTGCCCACGACGTTGTTCTTGTAGTACCAGAGGGGCTTCTCGACCGACTCCCCCACGGCCTTGAGGCCGGCGAAGTGGATGACGGCGTCGAAGCCGCCTTCCGCGAACACGCGGTCGACGGCGTCCGCGTCCAGAAGGTCGCCCTCACGGAAATCCACTTTCTTGCCGGTGAGCTCCTCAACCCTGCGCACCGCCTCGACGCTCGAATTCATGAGGTTGTCCAGCACGACGACCTCATGCCCGTCCTCAAGAAGACAAAGCACAGTGTGTGATCCGATGTAGCCGGCGCCCCCGGTGACCAAAACTTTCATGGCCACAAGTCTAGGTCCAGACGCAGGGCGTCAGCGCCTGCACGCCTCCGTTGCTGCCAAGGAGACCTGAAGGCCCATCCGGCAGGCGCAGTGCCGTTCAGCGTCCCCGCTGGTCACAGGAGTCACATTAGTCACTTCCATACCTCTGGTGTTAGGATGGGCCCGCTAACATCGCCGCTGGTTTGGTGCGGGGCTCAATACGGCGAGGAAAGTCAGCCATGAGGCCGTTTTAAGCCAGCAGCTCAAGGCTACGGAGTACTACATGGAACGTTCCTCGAAAAGCAGTCGCTCCGCAGTCATTGCGTTGAGCATTAGACGGCTGGGCCTTGTGGGGGCTTCCGCGATTCTGTCCACGATGCTGTGCGTAGGCGGCGGCCTTCCGGCCCAAGCAACGGCGACGCCGCCCGCTGGCCCCGCAACCCCTGACGCCCCCGCCGCCTCGACGAGCCCCGCTGCGTCCACGGAACCAGCTCCGTCGTCGGCCGCCGCGCCCTCGGCGAGCACACCGGACCCGGCGACATCTGCCGCAGCCACTCAGGCTGCCACCCCCGCACAACCGGCCCCCGCACAGATCGACATGGACGCGCTGCGCGCCGAAATCGGCAAAGACGGCGCCTACATGGGCCAGGGCGCCAAGGCCCGCGCCTCGACGTTCGCCAAGCAGTCGCAGGCGTCGTCCCTGAATGCCATCTCCACAGAGGCCGCCAATACCTGGATGCCGCCCGGCGTCCAGGGGATGGACGTCAGCAGCCACCAGTCCGCTGTCAACTGGACGGCCCAGTTCAACATGGGTGCCAGGTTTGCCTACGTGAAGGCCACGGAGGGCACGACGTACCGGAACCCGCTCTTCGGGTCCCAGTACGGCGGCGCGGAAGCCGCGGGCATGATCCGCGGGGCGTACCACTTCGCGCTCCCGAACGTGACGGCGGCGTCCGTGCAGGCCGATTACTTCGTCAACAACGGCGGAGGGTGGAGCGGCGACGGGAAGACCATGCCCCCGCTTCTGGACATCGAGTACAACCCGTACCCGTCGCTGGGCAACACGTGCTACAACATGAGCCAGGCAGCGATGGTGAACTGGATTGCTGCCTTCTCCAACCGTGTTCTGGCCCGGACCGGCCGCCTTCCCATGATCTACACAACTACCGACTGGTGGACCAGGTGCACCGGCAACTCCGGAGCCTTCAGCAGGCAGCCCCTGCACCTGGCCTCATATTCGACCTTCGTGGGCACCATGCCCAACGGCTGGGGAACATACAGTGTCTGGCAGTACAGCAGCACCGGACCTTTCGACGGCGACTCCAACGCCTGGAACGGGTCACTGGCCACCCTGCAGAAGTTTGCGTCCACGGCCGACGGTGCCATCCCCACACCATCGATAACGTCCCTGGGTGATGCGATTGCCGCCGACCCCACCGGCGTCCTTTGGGACTATCCCGCGACAGGTTCGGGAACGTTCGGCGCGCGGCGCCAGATCGGAAGCGGCTGGACCGGACTGCGTTCCATTAACGCCATCGACTGGAACGCCGACGGCGTCCTGGACCTCGTCGCCCAATGGACCTCGGGCCGCGTCAACGTGTACCTGGGCGCCTCCACCGGCGGATTTGCCGCCGGCCCGGTGCTGGCAGCGACGGGTTGGGCCAACTACCAGCTCACGGTCGGCTACTGGCTCAGCAGCAGTTTCTTCCCGCAGATCATCACGCGAGACGATGCCGGCGCGCTCCGCCTGTGGCGCAACGCCTCGGGTTCCGGCGTTAGTACGGGAACGGCCATCGGCAACGGCTGGGCCGGGCTGAACCTGACCATGATCGACTTTGACGGCGACGGCAATCAGGACATCCTTGGGCAGGACACGACCGGGGCGCTGCGGCTCTACCGTTCCGGCGGCGCCGGTTCCTTCCTTGCCGAGGCACGGCCGACGGTAGGCAGCGGCTGGAACGCGATGACCAGCGTGACCGTTACCACCAACTTCAAGGGCGCAGGAACCAACGGCCTCATGGCCCGCAGTAGCGGTGGGCAACTGACCTATTACCCCGTGCCCGGCAACTCAACGTGGGGCGCGTCAGCCCTGATCGGCGTCGGATGGAACGACTTCCTCATCGCCGGCGGCGAGACCGTCAACGTCGCTGCCGCTCCTCCGCCCACCCAGCCGACTCCCTCGATCACGGCCGCCTCGGACGTTGTGACCATCGATGCCGCCGGCGGCCTGTTCCGCCGCTCCGCCGGCGGGGGCGCCCTCGGGGCCGCAACCAAGATCGGTGACGGCTTTACCGGCATCGCTTCCGTTCACGTCACCGACTGGAACGCAGACGGTATCCAGGATGTGGCGACTCTCAGTACCGCCGGAGCCCTCAGCATCCGGACCGGGCTGGCTGCCGGCGGCTTCGCGGCACCCAGCATTCTCGCCTCGGGCCTCTCCGGAGCAGACATCACCATCGGGCCCTGGCTGAAGGCGTCGAAATATCCGGGCCTCGTGGTCCGCCAGGCGGCCGGCGCGCTCCAGTTCTACGCGAACCCCTCGGGAGGCGCCCTTGGCCCTGCCGCCGGCATCGGGTCTGGATTCACCCGGATGCACGTCACCATGACGGATGCCGACGGGGACGGCAACCAGGACGTTGCCGCCGTTGACTACCTCGGGCGCATGACGCTTTTCCGCTCCAACGGCACGGGAACGTTCATCGCGGAAGCCCGGAAGCTGATCGGCAACGGGTGGGGCGCGATGACCAGCATCAGTCCGGCCAGGGGATTCGCGGCACCGTCCTCGAACGGGTTACTGGCACGCGACAGCGCAGGAACGCTCAGCTACTACCCGCTGAGCCAGGGAGCCTTCGGCCAGAAGTCGGTGCTGTCGGCAGGATGGGCCAACACCCTAATTTCCGGAAGCGCCCGCCTTGCATCCGAACGGCCGGTCACCAGCACCGCGGACGTGCTCTCCATTGACGCCGCGGGAAGGCTCTGGAACCATCCGGCCGGGTCCTCCGTGATCTCCGGGGCGTTCCAGATCGGCGTCGGCTGGTCAGGGATGAAGTCCCTGAACGTTGTGGACTGGAACAGCGACGGCGTCCCCGACGTCCTCGCCCAGAAGACCAGCGGCGCGCTATCAGCGTACTTGGGATCGGCGTCGGGCGGATTCACCGGACCGGTCACTGTCGCCACGGCAGGCTTCGCCCAGACCACACTGATCGCCGGCAAGTGGGTGACCGGCAGCCGCTACCCCGGCCTGGTGGGCTATGGCAGCAACGGAGAGCTCAACTACTGGGCCAACGCGTCGGGTGCAGCGCTCAGCGCTCCCGTGCGGATCGGCACGGGCTGGACCGGACTCAAGCTGGCCATGGTGGACTTCGACACTGACGGAAAACAGGACCTCTTGGCCGTCTCCTCCTCCGGTTCGATGAAGCTCTTCCGCTCCACCGGGACAAACAGCTTCGTTCCGGAAGCAAGGAAGATTGTCGGCACCGGGTGGCAGTCCTTCCGGCAGTTCTCCGCCACGGCAGGTTTCGCCGGCGCAGCAAGCAAGGGACTTCTGGCCCTGCAGACGTCCGGGCAGCTGCGGTACTACCCCGTCACCGCCGGAAGCAAGTGGGGCCCGGTTTCGACGGCGGGCACTGTCGGCTCAGCGGCCCTCGTTTCCGTCTCGTCCGCTGCGGGCTAGACGCCCGAAGGCACAAGAAGGGCGGCTCCCGCATGGGAGCCGCCTTTCTTGTCCGGCCAGCCTGCGTGCCGCCTTAGGCGCGTGCGTGCCGGGAACCCGCGATGTCGTCCACGGCCTTCTGCCAGGCCAGCACTTGGGACTCGGCCGAGAGCGGCCCGGCTGCGGCGTCTGCCGCCTTCTTCCACTCCGCAATCTTGTCGGCCGTCAGGCCGTGGAGCGTCGCACGCAGCGAATCGGCGGAGAAGTCGGGCGTCACAGCGCCCAAGCCGTACTGCTCAACAAGTGAAACCATCGCCGGTGACGGGCCGACGATCAGGCCGATCCGGGCCTGGACGGCTTCAAAGAACTTGTTCGGCAGGGCATTCTTCAGGTTGAAGTTAGTCGGAGGGAGAAACACCAGCGACACGTCATATTCGCTCAGGGTTGCCACCAGCTGGGCGTACGGAACCGGATCACGGAACCGGATCGCCGGGACAGACGCCGCCTTCTCTTTCAGTTCCGCCACGTAGTCAGGCTCGTTGGGCATGACGATCATGTCCAGGGTGAGCCAGTCCGGCGCGTCCCGCATGGCTTCGATGAAGTTTTCAAGTTTCCGGTAGCGCTGCCCGGCCGCGCTGTGGATCAGGCGCACGGGGGTGCCGACAGGACGAACCTCCCGCTCGGCGTACGGTGCAGCGTTGGTGACAACGCCTGCGGCCACACCGTAATCCTTGGTGTACTCCTCGGCAATGCCCTGGGACACAGTGGTGACCGATTCAGCCATTGGAAGGTAGCGGCGGCAGAGCCAGCGCATGAACGGCGCAACGAACAGCCGCCATTTGAGGTCGTCTTCTTTTTCGCGGGGCGCAAATTCGTGGAGGTCCGCGTGGACGCCGAGCCTCGGCTGAAGTTCGAAGGCCAAGGGCAGCGTATTCAGGTCGTTGGCCAGGATGACGTCGAATTCACCACGGGGCAACACTTTCCGCGCTGCCTGAACGGCTGTCAGCCCGTTGTATACGCGGGGATAGCGCCGGGCGACAAGTCCCAGCTTGTCCGAGGGCCAGCCGCGGGCGTCGCTGGGCAGGGCATAGTGATCATCGACTCCCTCAGGGGCTTCACCGTAGCCGCACGTGGTCACCCGGTATTTGCCTTTGAACAGCTCAACCTGCTTGAGGACCCTTGGATCCGAACGAATGGGCGAAAAGGTCAGGATCAGCAACGAGGGGAGCTCAGTCATATGGCCCATTATCCCAGACACTTGCAGGGCCTCCCGTCCGGAAACCGCCACCACGCGTTGCCCGCAGGCACCGGCGGCGGCAATCTGCAGGGGCTAGAAAATGTTCTTGACCAGCGGAATACGGCTGGCCGCAAGCGAGACCGCAAAACTGGCGGCCAGCGTCACGGCATAGGCACCGGCGATTGCGCCCAGGGAATTTCCGGCAGACACCGCCGGAACGGTCAGCCGGATTGCTTCAAAAATGACGAGGTGGACAAGGAAGACGCCGAAGGTCGCGTTGGACAGTGCAACGGTCATCTTCCCCGCCCGTTTCAGCTTGAGGCCGTCACACAGGGAAAGCGCCACCACGAAGACGCCGATGGCAGCCAGCGCAACCTGCAGCCCCAGGTAGGAGACCGGAAAAGCAGCATCCAGCACCGGCAGCGATCCCCTGTGCCCGTACTGCCAGATGGCAGCTGCCACGAGCCCGGCCGTCGCGGCTCCTGCGGCCAGCAATTTCCAGCCGCCCAGCCGGACGTCCTTGAGGGCGTAGCCCGCGAGGAAATACCCCACATACGGCATCCAGTGGGTAAAGACGTTGAGCTGGATGGGACGGGAGACGCCAAAGAGGCTCAGGATTCCCGGCATCATGTAGAAGATCAGGGCAGCCGCCAGGATTGTTGCGGCGGCGGCAACGGCCCTGCGCCTGCTTCCGCCGCGAAGGAAAGCGGCCAGCAAGGGCGCCACGGCATAAAGCCCGGCGATCAGCCACAGGAAATACAGCTGGGTGAACACCGATCCGTCCACGAGGAGCTGCAGGACACGCGCCGGGGTGAGGTCCTCGCCGCGCATCCACAGCCGCACACCGATCAGATAGATGAGGTTCCAGGCGATCAGCGCGGGGACCAGCCTGACAGCCCGCCTGCGGTAGAAAAGCCCGGGATCGGCGAGTTGCCGGGAGCCAAGGATGAGCGCTCCGGAAATCATCACGAAGACGGGAACCACCCAGATCCATGCGACGTCGATGGTAACGGCGATCCACCAGGTCCGGCTGCCGCGGGGTGCCCGTCCCACCAGGAGGCCGAAAACGTGAATGGCCACGACTCCGCAGATGCTGACAATCCGGAGGATGTCCAGGCCGAAGTCCCGTTGCCGGGGGCTTTCGGGGCTGCGGGCGCCTGCCTGCAGCGGTACGCCCCGAACGGACGTCATTGTCCCCCGTGGGCCGGCGGGGTCAGCCGCCGATCAGGCTGGGCATCTCCGCTCTGATGTGCATCGCTGGCGCCTGGCAGTGCCACCTCGTCAAGGGCGATCCTCCTGGACAGTTTCGTCAACGTGGCTTCCATATGACGGAAGCGCTGGTATGTCGTGGCCATGAACACCAGGAAGCTGACCACGAGGCCGTAAAGGACCAGGTCCGTGCCTCGGCCGATGCCCATGAGGTGTGCCACCCGGGTCAGCAGTTCGGGGAAGAAGATGGAAAACGCTGCTACGCAGGCGAACAGGACCAGCATGATCCGGCGGATGGCGAGGTGCCGCGCGTTGGAGCCGCCGCGCATCAGCGCCAGCGACATGATAACGACGGCCAGGACGAGAACTATCTGGACAATAATCTGCACAATTTCACCTAAAAAAGAGATCAGCAACGATATTGACCGAGTTCAGCAGGGACTGGCCTTTGGATTTGGAATAGTCGGTGTAGACGATTTCGACCGGCTGTTCGACCCAGCGGGGATTCATCTCGGCAAGCTGGTGGACCAGTTCGGAGGCGTGTGCCATCCGGTTCTGCTCCAGGTGAAGGCCGCGGGCCACTCCCGGGCTGAAGGCCCGCAGGCCGTTGTGCGCATCCGTCAGGGCCATGCCGGTGGCGAGGCGGGACTGCACAGCGGCCGTACGGAGAACCAGCCGCTTCATGGGCGACAGCTTTGTCCGGTCATCGAGGAAGCGGGATCCCAGGACGACGTCGGCTTCGCCTGACAGGATTCGGTCGGCCATGGCACGGGCGTCCACGACGCGGTGCTGGCCGTCGGCGTCGAAGGTGATGATGCAATCCAGTTCCGGGTCCTGGAGCGCATACTCGATGCCCGTCTGGAGCGCGGCCCCCTGACCCAGGTTTACGGGGTGCTGAACGACGACGGCGCCCGCTGCCCGGGCGACACCCTGGGAGCCGTCACTGCTGCCGTCGTCGACACACACAACGTTGGGGAATTCTTCCCTCAGCCCCTCGATGACGGTACCGACGACGGACGCTTCGTTGTACATGGGTATGACTATCCAGGTTCGACTCACCCGTCAAGTATTCCATAGGGCACGCAGCCGACGGGCACGCGGGACTCCCCGGCACGGACTCGTGTATGGACGCCTGGAGGGTGTGGAAGGCAGCCAGGAACGGCGGGAGCGGTGACCGGCTGTGGGCCGCCCCGCACCGGCCCGGCCGCATTCAACGGTAAAATTGCCTGTTGTGTCTGCAACTAACCTCGTGAATGACCCGGCTTCAGGACTCCGCACGGCAGAGCAGCGGCCCGCTCAGGCCCCGTTCCGCCCGGAGATCCAAGGCTTGCGCGCCATCGCCGTGGCAGCCGTCGTGCTGTACCACTTCTGGCCGAACCGGTTAACCGGAGGGTACGTGGGCGTCGACATCTTCTTTGTCATCTCGGGATACCTCATCACGTCCCACATGTACCGGGAGATCCTGCGGACATCTTCAATCGGCCTGCTGAAATTCTGGGCCAGGCGTGTCCGCCGGCTGCTGCCTGCTTCCTTCCTTGTCCTGATCGCTTCGCTGCTTGCCGCATTCCTGTGGGTGCCGTCAACAGTCTGGGAAGTTACGGCGCGGCAACTGGCAGCCAGCGCGTTCTACGTTCAAAACTGGGTGCTGGCCGGCGATTCGGTGGATTACTCCGCGCAGCACAATGACGCGACCGTCGCCCAGCACTACTGGTCCCTCTCCGTCGAGGAGCAGTTCTACGTCTTCTGGCCCCTGCTGGTGCTCGGCCTGCTGTACATAGTTCCGAAGCTCGCCCGTTCAAAGGGCAAGACGACGTCTCCGCGGTCGATTCTGATCGCCGGCCTGGCGGCGGTGGGGATAGCCTCCCTGGCCTATTCAATGGCGGTGACGGCGCTCGCCCCGTCCATGGCGTACTTCGTCACCCCGGCCCGTGTCTGGGAATTTGCGGCCGGAGCGCTCGTTGCCCTGATCCTCGTTGAGCGCACCCTTGACGGCCGGCTCGCCACCGTCCTGGGCTGGGCGGGCATTGGCCTGATTGCCGGTTCGGCCCTCATGTTCACGGCCGCGACGCCGTTCCCCGGCTGGACCGCCGCCGTTCCCGTCGGCGGAACCGTGCTGATCCTGATGGTGTCCGGGACGGCGACACCGGCTGGAGCCCGCTGGTGGCTGTCATCCAAGGCCATGACGTTTGTGGGCGGCATCTCCTACTCCCTGTACCTGTGGCACTGGCCGATCCTGATCGTTGCCCCGTACGTCACGGGCCGGCCCGCCGGCCTGCTGGACAAGTGCCTCCTCCTTGGCCTTGTGGTCCTCCTGTCCTGGCTCACGAAAATCACGGTGGAAGACCCGCTGCGCACCGGCCGCTTCCTGTCGACCAACCTTCGCGCGTATTCGTTCGCCGCGTCCGGCATGGCCATCGTCCTGGGCCTCTCCGTTGCGCTGACGTCATTTGCCTTCGCCGGGAGCGACGGCAAGGCGGCGCAGGTGAACAGCCCCTGCTACGGGCCGGGGGCACTCACCCCCGGCAACCACTGCGACCCGGTGACCGGGTCCGGGCTTCCGGACCCCGCTCCGGCGGTGGTTGCCCGGCAAAACACGGAACCCCTGTACAAGGGTTGCCAGGGCGATCTTTCCGGCACTGATCTCGTCTCCTGCAACCTCGGCGTGGACGAACGCCAGGCCACAGCCACCGTCGCCCTCGTGGGTGATTCGCACGCAACCGCGTGGCTGCCGGCGATCGAGGTGCTCGCGGAACGGCACAAGTGGCACATCAAGACGTTCACCAAAGCGTCCTGCCCCCTGACAGCGGCGTTGCGCGTCCTGCCCTCGGAGGCGACGGACGGAAACCAAACAGACTGCCGGTCCTGGGGAAAGAAAGTGCAGGAAAAGCTGGCGACGGACCGGAAGGTCACCACCGTGTTCACAGCAGCCTATTCGACTGCCTACACGTACAAGCAGGCGCCCGGCGTTGAACTCCGCGACCCCGCACAGGACGGCTTCACCACAGCGTGGAAGGGGCTGCTCTCGGCCGGCAAGCGCGTGGTGGCCTTTGACGACGTGCCGCGCACTAACGGCCAGTATGTTCCCACCTGCCTTGCGGCCAACAGCCGGGATCCGCTCGCCTGTGCCACCACTGTGGACCATGCCTTCCCCAAAGGAACCGCCATCACGCATGCCGCGGCAGCCTTCAAGGCGTCCGGATTCACGCGCATCCCGCTCCGGAATGAATTCTGCGATGCGAAGCTCTGCTACCCGCAGCTCGGGGCTGTGATCGTCTACCGGGACTACTCGCACATCAGCGCGGAGTTTTCGCGGGCGTTGGCCCCGTTCGTGGACGGGCACCTGTCCTGACCGGGCGGGCGCCGGCCCCGCCGCCCCCATCGGCGCGGCCGGCGGCTACGCTAGTCATGTCATGCAGGCCGCCGGGCCGTGCACTGGATTGCTGAACTGGAGGCCTGTTCGAGTGACATCTGCAGCCGGAGAACCGCGCGTAACGCATTTTAACGACTGCGCCAACGTGGCCCTGACCCTGGTCCAGGCGGCAGCCGCGCAGGGCCATCACTGGAACTTCGTGCCGCCTTCGGACGTCCGCCCGCCGGAAGGGTTCACGTCATCGCCAGCCGGGCGGGCGCGCCAGCTGCCGTACGTCGCCCGGCACCTGAAGATGCTGTTGACCTCGGATGTGATCCATATCCACTACGCGACGGCGGCCGCACTGCTGGAGCACGGTTTCCTCCCCCGCCGCCCGTACCTGCTTCATCTGCATGGCACCGATATCCGCAAGCAGTGGCTCGAGCCGTCTACCCGCGATCAGGTCCAGCGCGCCATTGACGGCGCCCACACCGTTTTCTACTCAAATCTCGACACCGCAGATAACGCGCTGGCGGCGCGTCCCGATGCACGGTACATGCCGGCGCTCCTCCGCCCCGAGACTCTCCCCCGCTGGGCGCCCCAGGCGCAGGCGGGCGGTCAGCGCAAGGTGGTTTTCGCCTCCCGCTGGGACGATTCCAAAGGGCTCGAAACGCAGCTGGAGTTCGCTGAACTGCTGGTCAAGGCCGTCCCGGATTCGACGAAGATCGTCGGGCTGGACTGGGGGCCGGGAGCGGCGTCCGCCAAGGCCCTCGGCGTTGAGCTGGTCCCAAAAATGAGCCATCCGGACTACCTTGCTTACCTCGCGTCCGCGGACCTCGTCGTGGGGCAATCCACGGGCCTGCTCGGCGTCAGCGAACTGGAGGCGATGGGCATTGGCCCGGTGGTTGCGTGTCCCGGACGCCAGATGGAGGGGCCGGCAGGAGCTCCACCCGTCCTGCAGGGTTCCCCGCTCGAACTGGCTGAACAGGCGCGGGAAGTACTGCGGGACCCCGTCACCGCCGCAGAGCAGACGGACGCCCGGCAGTGGGTGCTCAAGAACCACCGCGCGGACGCGTGGATCCCGGTCCTCCAAGACCTCTACGGTTCGGCAGCGGATCACCGCAGCCGCTGACCGGCAATCCGGGGTTCAGTCCGGCCCAGCGGGTGCCCGCTAGAATGTCATGGTGATACGAAGCCCACGAAGTTCTTCCCCTGCCAGCTGCGACGCCGCCCGATTCGTCCCAATTCCCACGCAGGAGCAGCGCCGGTGAAGGCTCTGTTGACCACATTCAAGAACGTTGTCAGCATCCTGCCGCCGCAGAGCGTCGGGTTCCTGAAGCTGTATTCAGTACTTCTGGGCGTGCTATCACTCTTTGACGCCTTCGCGATGGGCCTGCTGGCACTGGTGCTGACGCCCATGATCAACGGCGCCGGCTGGAAGGTCCCCTTCATCGGCGTAGAGATCTCCGGCGCGGGCCTTTTTGTCGTTGTGGGCATCATTTGCCTCATCATCGTCCTCAAGGGCGTGTTTGCCGTCATCCTGCAATGGTTTGCCACCCGCAGGTTTGCGCAATATGAGCTTGCCATGGGTGACCGGCTGTTCAACGCCTACCTCGCCGCGCCCTGGGTCGAACGCCTCCGGCGGAACTCTTCGGACCTCATCCGGATTGCGGACGTGGGCATCGCCAACACGATCGCCGGATTCCTGCTGCCTGCGGTATCGGTGGTGGGCGAAGTGCTCACTTTCGTCGTCGTTGTCACCATCCTTGCCGTCTCGCAGCCTCTGACCGCCGCGGTGGCCCTGATTTACCTGGGCCTGGTGGGCGGCGTCCTCTACGTCTTCGTTTCGAGGCGTTCGGTCGTGGCCGGGCGGGTCAACCGCGACTACTCGTTCCGCGTTGCGCAGCTGCTGACCGAGATGGTGGGCGCACTGAAGGAGATTACGCTGCGCAACAAGTCGGACGAAGTTGCCCAGGTGGTCCACGAGAACCGCATCAGCACGTCCCGCGCACGGTCCAACATCCAGTTCCTGAGCATCGTTCCGCGCTACGTCCTGGAATCCGCGCTCATCGGCGGTTTCGTCGTCGTCGGACTCGTGGGATACCTCGCGGGCGGCACGAACCAGGCGATGTACTCGGTGGCCATCTTCGCCCTTGCAGGCTTCCGCATGGCCCCCAGCATCCAGCGTTTCCAGGCCATCGTGTCGCAGACCTCGGTCAACGCCCCGCACGCGAACATTGTGGTCTCCGACATCAAGTCCATCGAGCGCTTCTCCGAGGACCGGCAGCATGAGCGCAGCGGCGAGACGCTCGCCGTCTCGGCTGCGAGCCTTGACCTCCGCGATGTGTCGTTCCGGTATGCCCCGGACGCGCCGCCGGCGCTCAGCGACATCAACCTCACGGTGCCGTTCGGCTCAACCGTCGCATTCGTGGGTTCGTCGGGCGCGGGAAAGTCAACGCTGGTGGACCTCATCCTGGGCCTCGTGGAACCCACCGGGGGAACCATTTCGATCGGCGGCATTCCGCTGAGCGCCGTGAAGGATGACTGGCGCTCCCGTGTCGGTTACGTGCCCCAGGACGTATCACTGTTCGACGCCACCGTCGCGCAGAACGTCGCCCTGACCTGGACTGACAGCGTTGACCGCGAACGGGTGAAGGAAGCACTGAAGACAGCCCAGATGCTCGACGTCGTGGAAAAGCGCGACGGCGGCATGGACAGCGCCCTCGGCGAGCGTGGCCTGTCGCTGTCCGGCGGCCAGCGGCAGCGGCTGGGCATCGCCCGCGCCCTCTACGCAGATCCGCTGGTGCTGGTCATGGACGAGGCCACGAGCGCCCTCGATACGGCAACGGAGGATGCCATCAGCCAGGCCATCCGCGATCTCCACGGTAAGGTCACCGTGCTGCTCGTCGCCCACCGGCTGTCCACCATCCGCCACGCCGACCAGATTTTCTTCATGACGGGCGGCCGGGTAACCGCCAGCGGCACGTTCGACGAGCTGATCGAAAACGTCCCTGACTTCGCGCATCAGGCCTCCCTGGCGGGACTCATCAATTGACGCCGGCAGAGCCGACGATCGACGTCGTCATTCCGGTCCACACCACGGAACGTCCGCTGGACCGCGCCGTGCGCTCCTGCTTTGACGGCATGCCAAGCGGCATGGTCCGCGTCACTGTGGTGTGCCACAACATCTCCCGCGACCAGATCAGCCCCACGGTGGGCGCTGCCTCCAACGGCACCATCCGGTTCGAGGAGTTTCACGACCAGCGGAACTCCCCCGCCGGTCCGCGGAACTACGGGCTGAGCCTCGCCACGGCGCCGTTTGTGGCAGTGCTGGACTCTGACGACTATTTCGAGACCGGTGCCCTGCAGGCCTGGCACAACGCGCTCAATGAGCAGAACGCGGATGCCGTGGCAGCGCCGCTTCTCACCGACCGGCAGGTCCGCATCCGAACCCCACGGGTCCGTCCCGGGCGGACGCACAACCTGGATCCCGTCCGCGACGGCCTGGCCTACGCCACAGCTCCCCTGGGGCTCATCCGCCGCGAGACCCTCAAATCCGAAGGCATCGCGTATACGGAGGGGCTGCGGTCGGGCGAAGACCTCGATCCCGGGCTGCGCCTCTGGTACTCGGGGGCGAAAATCGAATATCCGGCAGGCGCGCCAAGCTACGTGATCTGCAGCGACGCGTCGGACCGCGTCACATCGGATGTCCTGCCGCTGGCCGAGGAGTTCCGGGCTGTGCTGGGCCTCGACGACGCCTGGTTGGGCGGCCTGCGTCCTGCCGCGCGGACAGCCATCGCCGTCAAGTTGGTCAGGGTCCATCTGCTGGGCGCTCTCCGGAGGCGCGGGGCGAACTGGGAATGGACGCCGTCCGACCTCGCCGTGCTGGAGCAGTTCATCGGCAAGGTCTCCGGCATTTCCGGGAAATATCTGCGGCCGTTTTCCGTGGCGGACCGCGGGCTCATTCTCGCCGCGGGACGAGCCACTGCAGACGGAGTCATCAGGGAGGCCCTGGAGGCCGATCAGCGGGCGCCGTACGTCAGCAAGGTCCTGGCGCCCGCGCCGTGGGCAAACCTACGCCGCGAAAGCACTCTTCGCCACCTGATCCGCACCAAGCTCTACTCGGCTCCCCTGTTTGGCGGGGCTCGCCCGTAGCGGCGGGTTTGGGCTCGGACGACGGCGGCGGGCCGGCACGGCGCGCGACGGCCCACGGGCGGCAGCGGGCCGCCCAGGCTCAGACGAGCAGCGACGCCGCGATGAACCTGAGCGGGGACTCCGGGTTGAGGTTGTTCCTGATCCCGCGGGCGAAAAGCGTTTCGGGCCTGCCGAACCTACGCCGTGCTGCGGCCGCAGCCACGAGCGCAGCGGGGTCGGCGAGGCGGTCAAGAATGGTGTCGAGCAGGCGGCGGTCAGCGATGGCCATCGGATCCGCCGCCCCGGGGGCAGCGGCAAGCAGGCTGCGTGCGACGGCGGCCAGTTCCGCCATGTCCGCCACGGACCAGCCCCCATGGTCGGCCCGCACCCCCACCAGCCCGAAAACGTGGACCCTGAGGAGCTTGACCACGATGGCCCGCCTGCCGGTGTCCGTGAGCCCCTTGAACCAGTCGGAGGCCACCAGGCGCGTCGCAAAGGACAGTTCGTCGGTGACGGGCCGGCGGGTGTAGGTGACGCGGTCCTGCGCGTCCGCGCCGACGACATAGTGGCCGGCGCCCCGGGCGTAGTCGATCCGTCCGCCGCCGAACCACAGCCGGGACGAGAACTCCTGGTCCTCTCCTGTCTTGAGTCCCGCAGTGAAAGCCAGGCTGTGGCGCTGGATTTCCTTCGTGCTGATGAGTCCCAGCGGCGCGGTGCGGTAGGACAGCCGGTCCCGGACGGGGTCGAGCCGGCTCTTGCGTCCGGCTCGGACGGGAGGGGTGCGGATCTTGTTGCCGTCAGCGTGGCGCTGCGGCGCAATGACTGCGGCGGCGCCGCCGTCGCGGGCAACTGTGAGCCACTGCGCGAGCGCGCCCGATTCCAGGTAGTCGTCGCTCCCCATGATGCACGCGTACTCGCCGTCGGCCGCTGCGATGCCGGCGTTGAACGGGCCCGCAGGGCTGGGAATGCCGTCCTGGCAGGTGAGCCAGCGCACCTGCTCTGCGGTGTCGGCCGGAAGGCGCCTGCGGATTGCTTCGGCTTCTATGTTGTGGCAGACAACGGAGACGCGGACTCCGCCGTCCTGATTGGCCGCCAGGCCGCCGTCAAAGGCTGAGGCCACTGCCCGCTCGATCGGCCTGCCGGAACTGTGTACGGCTATGACGACGTCGACTGCAGGCGTAAACCCTGTACCCGTATTTTGCACTTGCTCAGGCTATCACTGCGCTATTCGGGCGCCGCCGGCCTTCCGTTCGCTGACGTCCGTGTAGATGTCGTCAAAGAGTCCGGCGACGGTTTCGGGAGAGAACCGACGCCGGATCGGCCCGGCAATGACCCTGGGCTCTTCGTTCCGGAACCGGTCCCGAACCTCCAGAATCGCCTGTCCCAGCGACTCGGGCGTCACGTCGTCGACGAGACGGCTGTTTTCCGGCGTCGCGTAGTCGTCATAGCCGCCCACGTGCGGGGCAACGACGGGGCGCCCGGCACTCATGGCCTCCGCCGCGGATGTAAAGAAGTTTTCCTGTTCTGTCGGCAGGAAAAACAGATGGGCGTGGTCGAAGAGGGCGAAAACTTCCGCCGGGGCAACGTTTCCCAGCAACCGGACGTAGGGAGTCAGTCCGGACGACGCAATGAGTGCCTCTACCTCGGCCCGCTGGCCACCGTCCCCGGCCCATTCCAGCTCTACGTTGTGGCCCTGGCCACGAAGCCAGGCGACCGTCTGGACGGCGAGCAAGGGCCTTTTTCGCGGGATGAGACCGCCGACGGCCACCAGCCGCAGGGGATCCAGCGGCGGGTACGGTGCCACCGGCCTCTCGTTCGGCACGACGCACGGAACCACGGACGCCGCCTGGGGACGCGAGAACTCACTGAGCCTGTCCGCCAGCTGCCGCGTCACTCCCGTCACGTGGTGGGGCAGGCGGAGTACGTGCCTGAGCCAGGCTATCCGTGGCCAGACTCCGCCAACGCTTTCCGGGTTGGTGACGCCGTTCCAGTGCTCCGTATGGACCCATGGCCGCCGACGCAGAGACCAGGGCAATGCCGCGACGAGGGCACTGGAGAACGCCATGGTGTGCAGGACGTCGGCGCTTCGCAGGGCGGATGAAATCTGCCGCACGGCGCCGATCAGGGTGAGGGGCCGCCGCGGGTGCAGGCCGATGCGGGTCACCGGGATGCCTTCATACTGCCCGGTCTCGGGGTGCTGCGAACGCCCCAGCCGCACATGCAGGACCTGTACATCGTGGCTGCGCTGGATGGCCTTGGCGTGCTCCAGGTTGAAGGGTGCCTCCGTCGGTCTCTGCTCGCTGGGAAACCACGTAGTAACCACAAGAATTCGCACCGACAAGACCTCACTGTGTAAACCGCAGCCCGCATGCCGGGCACAACGCCGAATCCATCGTACCGGAGGGGCCAGTCCGGAAAAGTTGGAGGCTGCCTCTAAACTAGAAGCCATGCGTATTCTCAGCGTCGTTGGCGCACGTCCCCAGTTTGTAAAGCTCGCGCCGATCGCGGCGGCAATGGAGGGCCAGGCGGAACACCTGATCGCCCACACCGGCCAGCACTATGACGAACTCATGAGTGATGTGTTCTTCCGGGATCTTGGGATCCCGGCACCGGACTTCAACCTCGGAGTTGGCTCTGGCAAGCACGGCGCCCAGACCGGTGCCATGCTGCATGGACTCGAGGCAATCCTGGAGGAATCAGCTCCGGACTGCGTGCTGGTCTACGGCGACACCAATTCGACCCTCGCCGCTGCCATCGCCGCCATCAAGATGCACATCCCGGTGGCACACCTCGAGGCCGGTCTCCGGTCCTTCAACCGCCGGATGCCCGAAGAGCACAACCGCGTCCTGACCGACCACAGTGCAGACCTCCTGCTCGCGCCCACCGAGGTGGCCGTCAAGCACCTGGCCACGGAAGGCCTCGCGGAGAGAACCGTTCTGGTCGGCGACGTCATGACGGACGTGCTCTTCAAAGTCCGCGACCTGCTCGACGCCGGCGACCAGCCCCTCCCCGTCGACGCGGCGCCGGGCGAGTACTACGTCTGCACCATTCACCGGCCCGACAACACCGACTCCCCGGAGCGCCTGGCCGCCATCATCAGCTCCCTGGCGAGCCTGGAGAAGCCGGTATTCCTGCTGGCACACCCGCGGCTCGTCAGCCTGGCCGCCAAGCACGGGCTCGACCTGGAGCAGGGATCGGTCCGGGTGGCAGCTCCGCTGGCCTACCCGCAGCTTGTCAACGCCGTGCGGAACAGCGCGGGCGTCATCACCGACTCCGGCGGACTCCAGAAGGAAGCCTTCCTGCTGCGCACGCCTTGCACTACCATCCGGCCGGAAACGGAATGGGTGGAGACCGTTGAGCTGGGTTGGAACGTGCTGGTCAGCAAGGACCTGAGCATCCTCGCCGATACCGTACGGCGGCCGGCGCCGGCCGCAACGGACGCAACGCCCTACGGTGACGGCCATGCGGCCGAGCGTACGGTGGCTGCCCTGCTTCAGGCGTTCGGAAGCTAATCCCGCTCGGGCCCGTTGGCCACGGCCAAGGACTGGCAACGAAAAGACCTCCGGCACCCGCAGCTATCAAGCTGGCGGCGCCGGAGGTCTTTTCCTGTTCCTGGCCTGGCTGCGTTCCCGGACTAGCTGCAGGCCACCACTTTGTACAGCTTGGCGGTTCCCTGCTGATCCACGAGCTGAACAGCCTTGGATGACTCCAGGTTCTGGAGGCCCGGGTAGGTCCTGCTGGACGGGTGGTTCAGCAGGTATTGCTGGCCGAAGTCCAGCGCATAGGATACTTTCGTCTCGCGCACGGCATCGCAGACGCGGGCGGACGAATCGGCCTTAGCGAGGGCCTCAGCAACAACCCGCATGCTTTTCGTTTCCCGCTGGCCCATGTGGAATTCCAGCACCTTGCGGTCCGCAAAGGCATAGGCCAGGGCTCCGCCGTTCCACGGATTCACCGCGATGACCGCGTCCTGGGGCACCTCGGAACCCATGCGGGCCAAGAGCACGTACTCATCCGAGGACAGAATGGAATCCTTGGTATCGCGCTCATAAAACACCTGGCCGGACGCGACGTAGTCGCGGACCGGACCGGTCTGCGTGGCCCAGGCAAGCACCACAACGGCAATGACGGTCCCCGCCAGGCCGGCAACAGCGGCAGGGCGCGCTCCGGCCACGGCGTTTCGGGGCATCCTTGACACAATGCCCCCGAACGCCGCCTTGGCGACGTCCGCGACGGCCAGCATGCCCACAGCAGCGAGCACCACGGTGAATATCGGCAGATACGCCGCGAGCCGGTTCGTGTCTTGGTACCACGTGCCGGTGAAGAATGCCCTGGCCCACCCGGCCTTGAATCCGGCGTCGACCACGTAGAGGAACCCTGCCACAAAATAGCAGCCCAACAGCCAGATCTGGGTCCGCTGCCGGATGATCCGAACCATTCCGATCAGCGCCAGCACGGAGATCGCCAGCGCCACGTCAGTCTTCATCGGTGCATTCGCCAGGACTTCTCCAACTGATCCTGCAACTGTCTGGTGGGCGGCCCATCCGTTGTAGGCGCCCGGCCGGAGCTTCTGCCATGCAAGTAGTGCAACGACCACACTGGCGACCGTCACAGCGGCCGTCACGGCGAACCGTGCGAGGGAGGCCTTGTTGCGGATCTGTCCGCGAACGTGGACGGCCAATTTCCAGACGAGGATAGGGGCGCTGAAGGCGAGCAGCGCGTTGACCGCGCTCATGTGGGACAGCGCAAGGCCCGGAATTCCCAGCACCAATGCGGGCAGCGCGCGAACCGTCGGCACCGGAAGTGTCGGGGCCAGTTTGCACACGAGGATCACGGCCGCGATGCCGGCAGGCAGGGCACTCACCGAAAGGAGATTGGGAAAGAGGGGTCCCCAGACCAGCAGGAGGTACGGGAACGCCATGAGGCCCGCCGACGCCACCCCTGCCGCCAGGAGGCCGATGGGCCTGGGGCCGACGACCACCCTCGTCAGGAAAACCAGAGAGATGGGCCAGATGACGGCAGATGCCACAAGGTTCACCACGTTGACAGAGACCGGAACGGCCGCACCCGTCAGCTGCGTGACCAGCGCGGCCAGGGAATGCCACTCGGCCGGGTAGACGGAGGACAGTCCGCCGGTTCCGCCGGCCATGCTGCCGAGATTCAGCGAAGATGCGTTGCCCGTGTCCAGGACGAAGCGGACGGCGTTCAGGTGAAAGACGTTGTCATAGCGCTGGGAAATGTTGTCCGGGGCGCCTACCAGCTGGATGACACGACGGGCCGTCAGGAATCCGCCGACGGCGATGGCGGCGGCAGTCGCCCCCAGGACTGCCCAGCTGTCGCGAACCTCGGTTGCCGTGATCTGCCTGCGCACCCAGGCTGTGCGGGTTGCCGCGTAAGCCGCGGCCGACACCAGCAACGTGGCCGCCAAGACCACCCAGATATTCCAGCTGATCCCTACGAACGGAGCAAGGACGGCAGCGACGCCGGTGATGGAGAGCGAGAAGAGCGGCGCGAACCCGAGCAGGCTCGAGCGCCGCAAGCCCATGGACCAGGCCACTGCGGCGCCCGGGAGCAGCACCACAGCCACGGCAACGAGCAGAGCCGGCAGTGTGGACAGCCAGGACACATTTCCTCCAAGAGTTTGAGCAGGGGCGGTCCGGTTGTCGCCGGTGTGCCCCGGGGGGGTCGTTCGCGAGTAGTGCAGTTGCTTTAGCGGTTCCGCAGCCGGCTGATGACGTGGCCCACGGGGCCGTCCATCACAACCGAGCCATGTTCCAGCAGGATTCCGCGTTCACACACGTGGGCGACCAGGTCGAGGTCATGGCTGACGACGATCAGCGTTTTTCCCGCTGCCGCCAGTTCCTTGATCTTTGCCAGGCACTTCTTCTGGAAGGGTTCGTCGCCCACGGCCAGGATCTCGTCGACCAGGAAGACGTCCGGGTCCGTGTGGACTGCAACGGAAAACGCCAGCCGGAGGTACATGCCGGAGGAATAGAACTTCACTTCGGTGTCAATGAACTCGCCGATCTCGGCAAACTCGACAATCGAGTCGAACTTTTCCTTGATCTGCGCTTCGGTCATGCCGAGGATGGCGCCGTTGAGGTAGACGTTGTCCCGTCCTGAGAGGTCAGGATGGAATCCCGCACCCACCTCAATCAGCCCTGCTACCCGGCCGCCGGTGCGGACCGTGCCCGAATCGGGCAGCATGACCCCGGAAATGTGCTTCAGCAGCGTCGATTTGCCGGAGCCGTTGAGGCCCAAGAGCGCCACCGTCTCACCGTGCTCGACGTCGATCGAAAGGTCCCGGAGGGCGTGGAACTTCTTGGAGAGGTCACCCTTGCGGCCGCGCATCAGCCACACGAGGGCTTCCTTGAGTGACCTGGTGTGCCGCAGGACAAACTGCTTGTTGATGTTGCGTATTTCTATGGCGGTAGTCATCACAGCTCCTGCGCGAAACGGCCTTCGAGCCTGCGGAAGGTCCACTGGCCGAGGAACAGAATGAGCAGCGACACCAGCAGGCCCACCGGGATCCACAGCGTGACCAGGTTCGGCGGGCTGCCTTCCGCCCCGGACGTCGTGGGCAGCCAAAACGCGTGGTGGAACGACTCGACGGCGATCGTGATCGGGTTGAGCTGGTACACGGAAAACCAGAGGTCCCCCGCCTTGGCCTGGACCATGTGCCACGAATACAGCACCGGCGAAACCCAGGTGGCCACCATCAGCAGGAGGTCCACAAAATTCTCCGAGTCCCGGAAATATACGTTCACGGCCCCGAAGAAGAGCCCCAGTCCGGTGGCAAGCAGGGCAATGATCAGGAAGCCCGCAACGGCGCTGTACGCCTCAAGGAGTCCCGGGCGCCAGCCGCTGAAAAGGCAGGCGATCACCAACACGAACATCTGCGGCAGGAAATGCACCGCAGACACCCACACCGATGAGACCGGGAACAGCTCACGGGGCAGATAGATCTTGTTGATCAGGCCGCTGTTGTTGACGATCGAGCGCGTCGCCGTGCTCAAGGACTCGGTGAAAAAGTTCACCAGGATAATCCCGGAGAACAGGTACACGGCGTAGTTCGGCAAACCGCCCCTGTTGCTCGGGCTCTGTTCAAGCCCCAGGAAGACGCCGAGGGCAACGTAGAACGCAACGAACTGAACCCCGGGTTTGACGTAGGTCCAGAGCAGTCCCAGCACTGACCCCCGGTACCTGATCCTGAGTTCCTTGCGGACCAGGAGCTTCAGGAGGAACCGGGACCGGAACACATCGGCAAGCCCGTTCCCGGTTCCCGGTACCACCAGGGCACGCGCGGCATCCTGGTGCGTCGGGGAGGTGTGTCCGCTAGTCACTGATTGGATTTCCGTTGATCGGGCGCGGAGTCGGTCATGGACTCAAACGTCTTGAGCCAGGCTTCCGGCGACGTGAAGTTGGGCAGTTCTTTCTTGTAGGACGCCGAAAGCTCGTCCCAGCGCGCCAGCACACGGGCGTGCAGCGTCAGGCTGCGAAGCAGCTGCTTGCGGAAGCGGACGTTGTCCCGGCGGTACCAGGATGCGCCCGTCCCGTCAGACGCCGAGACGATGGCCGAATCCAGGTGGGACAGCCGCCACCAGCGGGCATCCGCCGCAGGCACAACGGCCTCGGGGTTCTGCGACGCTGCGGTGTTGACGCTGCGCAGCTGGCGAAGGGCGCCGGACATGGCACTGGAGATGGTCTGCGCGAAGTTCTTGGGGCGGGACGGAACCATGCCGAACTTCGGCAGGTGCACCCTCTTGACCGGGGGAAACTCCGTGATGTCCTTGGTGACCTGGGCATCCGGGAAACCCGAACGGACCTGGCGGATCTCGGGGAGCTTGCCGCCAATTGTCCGGTGCAGGTGGGAGGGACCGTCGAGCAGGTCCTGAAGGGCACGGTTGCGCAGCTCTACAGCCGAGTACTGCAGCGAGAGCAGATGCCGGACGTCCTGGAGGAAGCTCTCGATGGGCAGCCGGCCGCCCTTTTCGTACTGCGAGTAGAGCATGGCCGCGACCCACCGGTTGCGCTGGTGGAAATAGGCCTGCCAGTCAATGGTGTCGTCCTTCTCGGTCCAGGGCATGTGCCATACGGCCGCCCCCGGAAGGCTCACAGTGGTGTACCCGTTGGCCTTGGCCCGGATGCCGTACTCGACGTCGTCCCACTTGATGAAGACCGGCAGTGCAAGCCCGATCTCCCTGATGATCGACGTCGGGATCAGGCACATCCACCAGCCGTTGTAGTCGACGTCGATACGGCGGTGCATCCAGGGTGTGGTGCGAAGGTTGCCGGAGGCGAAATCGTGGGCGATCTGCCCTTCCCCGATCGGCTCATACTGGAACCGGTACTCGTTGATGCCCTCGCCGAAGTTGTGGATCACCGAACGCTCAAAGAGATTGAACATGTGTCCGCCCACGATGGTGGCGCTGCGGGTGAAGTCAGCGAAGTTGACGGCGCGGAGCACACCCTCAGTTTCCACCACGACGTCGTCGTCCAGGAGCATGACGTACTTGCTCAGGCCGTCCTCCACAGACTCGTGCATTCCGCGGGCGAAGCCGCCGGAACCGCCCAGGTTGCCCTGCTCAATGAGCTTGAACTTGTCACCGAGGACAGCCGCGGCTTCTTCGAAGCCGGGCTCGTCACGGACTTTCTGGGTACCCTGATCGGTGACGATGAGGCGGTCCATGACTGCCACCAGGTCTTCCGACTCGGCGAACGTGCGCAGGTGCTTGACGCAGTAATCCGGGCGGTTGAACGTTGTGACCGCAATGGAGAGCGTGCCCGGGGTGAAGCCTTCGGGTTCGGGAACCGACCAGTCAGCCTGCTTCAGGGTCACGTCTTTGCCGTGCGCGACGAGGTCGAACCAGTACCACCCGCCGTCGGCGAAGTTGGTCAGCGGCAGCTCGCAGGTCGCGGTGGCACCGCCGGTGGCATGCATGCTCTGGACACGGTTTGAGCTGCCCCGGGGGCTGGACTTGTAGACAATGACCGTTACTTCGGCATCCACTTCAATGCTGAGCCGGACCTTCTGAACGTCCGTGTGGGCGCGCCAATAGCTGGCGGGGAACGCATTGAAATACGTTCCGAAAGAAACCCGGCGGTGCGCAGGGAGTGACAGCTGGCGGCGGTCAAGGATGAAGTCCGCGCGGAGTTCGCTGCGCTGGGCAGCTACCACCGGTGCTGCCGCCGCCCGCTTGGAGCCCGCGTCCTGCGTTTCGACGACGCGGCGCGCGGCGTCGAAGTCCACATACAGCGGAAGGGTGTCGGTGTCGCCGTCAACCGGGAAGACCACACGGTGAACTGTCTTCCAGACGGTGTCGCCGGTGCCGGACCCGGTTTCTTGCCGGAATTCTGTCGCTACGCTCATGCGTCTACTCCTCCGCTTTCCAGCTTCGCCCCGCCGCTGAAGTGCGGCTTGATCTTGTTGTCAAACATGCTCAGGGCCGATCCGATGGCCATGTGCATGTCAAGGTACTTGTAGGTGCCCAGCCGGCCACCGAACAGCACTGAATCCTCGTCACGGGCCAGGTCCCGGTAGGCCAGCAGCTTCGAACGGTCGACGGCGGTGTTCACGGGGTAGTACGGCTCGTCACCCTTCTCGGCGAAACGGGAGAACTCCCGCATGATCACCGTGGCGTCCTTCGTGTAGTCACGTTCGGGGTGGAAATGCCGGAACTCGTGGATCCGGGTATAGGGGACTTCTTCGTCCGGGTAGTTCATTACGGCGCAGCCCTGGAAGTCCTCCACGGGAAGGACCTCCTCCTCGAGGTCGATGGTGCGCCAGGAGAGGTCACCTTCGGCGTAGTTGAAGTAGCGGTCAACCGGTCCCGTGTAGATGACGGGAACCTGGCCGCGCACCGACGCCTGACCGAACTCGCCGCCGTCGAAGAAATCGGTGTTGAGGTGAACCTCAATGTTGGGGTGGTCGGCCATGCGTTCAATCCACGCGGTGTAACCGTCCACCGGCAGGCCTTCATAGGTGTCGTTGAAGTACCGGTTGTCGTAGTTATAGCGGACCGGGAGGCGGGAAATGATCTCCGCCGGGAGGTCCTTCGGGTCCGTCTGCCACTGCTTGCCGGTGTAGTACTTGATAAACGCCTCGTAGAGGGGACGGCCGATCAGCTGGATGCCTTTGTCGTTCAGGTTCTGCGGGTCAGTGCCCGCCAGCTCCCCGGCCTGTTCCTGGATCAGCGCCCGTGCTTCCGCCGGCCCCATCGAGGCCCGGAAGAACTGGTTGATGGTGCCGAGGTTGATGGGCATCTGGTACACCTCGCCCTTGTGGCTGGTGTAAACCTTGTGCTGGTAGTTCGTGAATGCCGTGAAGCGGTTCACGTATTCCCAGACCCGCTCGTTCGAGGTGTGGAAGAGGTGGGCTCCGTAGCGGTGGACTTCGATGCCTGTTTTGGCTTCATTTTCGCTGTACGCGTTCCCACCGATGTGGTGCCGGCGGTCCAGGACGGCAACCTTAAGTCCAAGCTCCGTGGCGGCGCGTTCCGCGATTGTCAGGCCAAAAAAACCCGAACCGACTACGACGAGATCAGCGTTCACAACTCTCCTGTGTGTTTTGGTGGCAGGCATAGACAGCCCTATCTGCCGGGTCTAGACTACCCGAACTTGAAATTTGTCACGCATTCCGGGGTGGCTTCAGGGCGCTTGCCGAGAGGCTCCGGGGCCCGTGCGGCCGCTGGAAAATCAACCCGCCGGCGCTTCACGGGCCACCCTTAGCGCCCGGACTGCGCCACCGCCAGAACTGCGGCGGCAGCATGCTGACCGGAGTTAGCCAGCGACGCGTGGCGCTCAACCCAGCCGGCCCTGGCATCCCGGCTGCCGTCGTCGTCGCCATTGTGCCGAGCGTCCAGGACCCGGCGCATGGCTCCGGCAACGCTGTCGACGTCGTACTTTGCCGCTTCGCCGAGTCCGTTGTCGGCGACGAGTGCCGCGCCTTCTCCGGTCCCGGCGAAGATCACGGGGGTTCCGCACCCGGCCGCCGCATAGATCTTGGTCGGTTTCGCAAAGTCGTAGCCCTGGCCCGGCTTGATGCTGACCAGCGCCCCCGATGCCCCGCGGATCCACTGCGCCGCCTCTGCCGGCGGAATGACTCCGCCGAAGTGAACGCGGCCGGGAGCCGTCTGCGCCGCGAGTTCCCGCAGATGAGGCTCATCGGACCCCTGCCCGAAGAACCGGATGCTGGCGCCGGGGTGCTCGGCCAACACCGCCGGCAGCGCACGGATGAAGATGTCGGCCCCCTGCCACTCGGACATGGTTCCGGTGTACACGAAGTACGGATCGCCCGTCCCGGCTGACTCGCCGGCCGGGCCGAAGACGGAGGTGTCGATGCCGTTTCCGACAACAACAACACGGTCCGCGGGGACGCCGAACTCCCCTACCTTCTCCGCCACAGCGTCGGAAATGGCGATCACCTTGGCGGCGCGGCGCAGCGCGAAGCCTTCGGCAGCCCGCATCACGCGGATGACAATGCCCGGCACGTCCGTGGCGGACAGTGCTTCGGTCCAGATGTCGGCGGCGTAGTACACGAACGGCCTGCGCCGGAGCGCCGAACTCAGGGCCACCATCACCCCCGTGGTGGGAGGCGGTTCGGAGACGACGACATCCGCCGGCGAGAACAGCAGGCGGAAGAATGCCGGCAGATCGAAGCTCATGTACTGCACGTAGCCCCGGACGTTGCCGCCCGCGTCGCGAAGCACCGGCCACCGGGAAAGCTTGTACGGCGCCGTGAAAACCGGCGAACCGTGTGGCGGCCGCGTGGTCAAAACACTGACCTCCGCGTCCTGTGCCACGAGTCCGTCCACCAGCGCCTGCAGCCTGAATGATGCCGCGCCCACCTCGGGGGTGAACAGCCGCGAGGCTACGGTGACCTTGAGGGGTCTCTTGTCAGTCACGAAGCGGCAATCTCCACGATCTGCCGGCTCGTGGCGGATTCCAGCACGGCTTCGGCAACCCGCAGGGTGTCGAGCCCTTCCTGCATGGTGACCACGTCGCTGCGCAGCCCGAGGACGGCGTCCCGGAAGGCTTCGTGTTCGGTCCGCAGCGGTTCGGGCTTGGGGATCGCAAGGCGGGTGACGTTGCCTTCCGAGACACCCCGGAACGCGGCCATCGATTCCCACTCAGTGGCGACGGTGCCGTTCTCGAAGAACGTCAGGTCTGCGGTGATGGTGTCGGCCACGAAGGCGCCCTTCTCACCGGTGACAATCGTCAGGCGTTCCTTCATCGGGGAGAGCCAGTTGACCAGGTGGTTGGTGATCACGCCGTTTTCGAGGTGTCCCGTTGCCGCGACCATGTCCTCGTGCGGGCGGCCGCTGCGGGTGGTGATGTGGGCAAAAATCGACTGGAACCGGCTCTGGGCCAGCCAGGCCGTCAGATCGATGTCGTGCGTGCCGAGGTCCTTGACCACGCCGACGTCGGCGATGCGGGCCGGGAACGGCCCCTGGCGCCGGGTGGCGATTTGGTAGACCTCGCCGAGCTCGCCGGCCTCAATCCGTTTGCGAAGGGACTGCAGCGCGGGGTTGAACCGTTCGATGTGGCCGACGGCTCCGACAAGCCCTTTGGCTGCAAACGCATCAACCAGCCGCTGGCCCGCTTCGGTGCTCGAGGCGATGGGCTTTTCAACCAGCGTGTGGACACCGGCTTCGGCGAGGGCGAGCCCCACTTCCTCGTGAAGTCCGGTGGGCACGGCAACGACTGCCATGTCGATGCCCACGGCGATGAGTTCCTCAACGGAAGACAGCACGCTCAGCGGGCCGGCAACTCCGTGGGGATCCCCGTAGGAGTCCGCAACGGCCACCAAGTCAACGCCGTCGAGCTCCCGGATCACGCGGGCGTGGTGACGGCCCATCATTCCCAGGCCGATCAGGCCAACGCGAAGGTTCCCCATCAGGCGCCTGCCTGGACGAGCTTGTTGACCGCCGTGACGATGCGTTCCAGGTCAGCCTGGCTCAGTGACGGGTGGACCGGCAGGGAGAGGACTTCCTTCGCGGCCGTTTCGGTGTTGGGCAGGTCCTCCGTGCGGTTGAACGACGGAAGACGGTGGTTGGGGACCGGGTAGTAGACGCCGGTGCCGATGTTGTACTCCTCGCGTAGGGCCTTCGCCAGGCCGTCGCGGTCCTCGGTGACGCGGATCGTGTACTGGTGGTAGACGTGCGAGGCGCCTTCGGCGACCGTGGGCGTGCCCACACCCTCAAGGTTGTCCGTCAGGAACGCGGCATTCTGCTGGCGCTGTTCCGTCCAGCCCAGGACCTTCTTCAGCTGCACGCGCCCGATCGAGGCGTGCAGGTCCGTCATCCGGGCGTTGAAGCCGACCAGCTCGTTTTCGTACTGCTTCTCCATGCCCTGGTTCCGCAGGAGCCGCAGGTTCCGTTCCACGGTGGCGTCCGGGGTGGAGACCATGCCGCCCTCGCCGGAGGTCATGTTCTTGGTCGGGTAAAGGCTGAACATGGCGAACTTGCCGAACGTTCCGACCTTCTTGCCCTTGAAGCTGGCACCGTGGGCCTGGGCGGCGTCCTCGTAGAGGTCGATGCCGCGTTCTTCAGCGAGCTTGGTGAAGCCTTCGACGTCGAACGGGTGGCCGTAGAGGTGGACCGGCATGATGCCCTTGGTCTTGTCCGTGATGAGGGAGGCCACGTGGTCCACGTCGAGCGTGTAGTGGTCCAGCTCGATGTCGGCAAACACGGGGGTGGCACCGGTGAGCGCGACTGAGTTGCCGGTTGCGGCAAAAGTGAAGGAGGGAACGATGACTTCGTCGCCAGGTCCGACGCCGGAGGCAAGAAGGCCCAGGTGCAGTCCGGAGGTGCCGGAGTTCACAGCTACGGAGGAGCGGCCGTCCAGGAGGACGTCAGAGAACTCCTTCTCGAATTCCGCGACCTGCGTGCCTTGGGCGAGCATTCCTGTTGCCAGAACGGCGTCGACGGCGGCCCGCTCGTCGTCACCGATGATCGGCTTCGCGGCAGGAATAAAGTCGTAGCTCATGCGTTCTCCTCAGATTCTTTCAGGGAATTTCCGTCTTCAATGTACTTGGCGCCGGTGGCAGGGCAGACCCAGAAGTCGCCCTCCTGCCGCAGCGGTTCGCCTGCCTTCCCGACCCAACCCAGTCGGCGTGCAGGAACGCCCGCTACCAGGGCAAACGCCGGAACGTCCTTGGTGACCACGGCGCCGGCCGCAACCGTTGCCCAGCGCCCGACAGTCAGCGGCGCAACGCACACGGCCCGCGCACCGATCGAGGCGCCGTCTTCGATGGTGACGCCAACGGGGGTCCAGTCATGGGCGCTCTTCAGCGAGCCGTCCGGGCTGACGGACCGCGGGTAGGTGTCATTGGTCAGCACCACGGCCGGGCCGATGAAAACCCCTTTGCCGAGCTTGGCCGGTTCGTAGACCAGGGCGTAGTTCTGGATCTTCGTGTTCTCACCGATCTGTACGCCTGTGCCAACGTACGCGCCGCGGCCCACGATGCAGTTCTCGCCAAGGTTGGCCCGTTCGCGCACCTGGGCAAGGTGCCAGACCTTCGTGCCCTCGCCGAGTATTGCCTGGTCCGAAACGTCGGCGCTGGGAGCAATGGTCGTCGTCATAGTTTGGTTCCTCTCAAGAGTGCCGGCGCCGCGGCCAGCGGGGGCTGCGGCAGCAAGGCGGTGTCAGGCCTTGCCAATGACGCGGTAGGTGATCCCGTCCCACCGGTCAGCTGAGCTCACGCGACGGCCGTCAATAAACGCTTTGATGCCCGGCAGGTCAGCGGGCGACAATTCCCTGTACTCGGCGTGGTCGGCCTGGACGACGGCCGCATCAACGGGCTCGCCAAGGTGGTAGGCCGCGAACCCGAGCTTGTCCAGTTCCGCGTCCGTGTACAGCGGGTCGTGAACCGACACCTCGGCACCGCGCTTTTCCAGCGACGTCACGGCGTCAAAGACGCCGGAGAACGCTGTCTCCTTCACGCCGCCGCGGTACGCCGCACCCAGCACGACCACGCGGGCGCCGGTGAGGTCACCGTACGCGCCTTCGAGGAGTCCCACCGTGTAGTCCGGCATGTCGGCATTGGCAGCGCGGGCGGCGCGGACGACGGTCGCCTCGGGGTCATTCCAGAGGTAGAGGCGCGGGTACACGGGGATGCAGTGGCCGCCGACGGCGATGCCCGGCTGGTGGATGTGGCTGTAGGGCTGGGAATTGGAGGCTTCGATGACCTGGTAGATGTCGATGCCGGCCGTGGCAGCGAACCGCGCGAACTGGTTCGCCAGCCCGATGTTGACGTCCCGGTACGTGGTCTCGGCCAGCTTGGCCAGCTCGGACGCCTCCGCGGAGCCCAGGTCCCAGACTCCGTTCGGCCTGCGGAGGTCGGCACGTTCATCGAAGTCCAGCACGGATTCATAGAACTCAACAGCCTTCGCCGCACCCGCTTCGGACAGGCCGCCGACGAGCTTGGGGTACTTGCGCAGATCCTCGAACACGCGGCCGGTCAGGACGCGTTCCGGGGAAAAGACGAGGTGGAAATCCCGGCCCTCGACCAGCCCGGAGCCGGCCTCGAGGGCAGGCTTCCAGCGGGTGCGGGTGGTTCCGACCGGCAGGGTTGTCTCATAGGACACGAGGGTTCCGGGCGTCAGGTGTTTGGCCAGTTCAGCCGTGGCACCGTCCATCCAGCCAAAGTCAGGCTTCGCGTCGGCGTCAACGAACAGCGGCACAACGAGCACGACGGCGTCCGCGCCGGGCACGGCGTCGGCGTAATCCGTGGTGGCGCGGAGTTTTCCTGCCGGCACGAGCTCCGAGAGCTTCTCCTGCAGGTGGGCTTCACCGGGGAACGGCTCCGTGCCGGCGTTGATGAGCTCCACTACCTGCTGGTTGACGTCGACGCCGACAACGTCATGGCCCTTGGAAGCAAACTGGACAGCCAGCGGCAGCCCGATTTTCCCCAACGCAATTACAGCAATCTTCACGATTCTGGTGCCTTTTCTCTCATGACTGGCAGGCGGCAACCACGCCGCCGCACCCGGTTTTGCTTAACACTATCCGCTGTCCAGTCCTTCCGCCGACTCCGCTACTCCCCGTCGCCAGGGCCCGCTGGCTGCAGCGAGGTGCTCCGCACGGTTATCCACATAGCCGGATCCAGGCGCGCCGTCCCGGCAGCGGCGGCGTTAGCGTGGGGCACAAGTTGGCCGAAGAACGGAGGACCACGCGGTGACCCTGCACTGCACCTTGGTCCGCGGCCCGGCGGCGGAGCGCTCCGACGCGGCCGTGGAACTGACCGTCCGCGTACGGCCCGGCTGCCCGGGCGCCGAACTTGACCGCGCTGTGGCGCACGCCTTCGGAACGCGGGATCTGACGGTGAATGGCCTGCCGCTCGGCACCATGACGGTCGGTGAGGTCCCCCTCGTCAACGGGGCGGTCCTCGTTGACGGCGGCCGGAGGCGGGCGAGGCCGAGGCCCTGGCCAGGGTCGGACGCTTCCCCTGCACTGTTGCTGGCCGTGCACAGCGGCCCGGCTGCAGGAATGATTCTGCCCTTGCGCCGCGGGAGCTACCAGATCGGACGCACCAACGCGGAGGTGACGATCCCGGATCCGGATCTGTCAAGGGAGCACGCCAGGATCGACGTTTCGGACACGGCCATGACCATCCTGGACCTTGACAGCGTCAACGGGACGGAGGTGGATGGCAAGCGCGTCAGGAACGCCGTCATTTCCACCGACTCGCTCATCCGGTGCGGAAACTCGACCCTGTCAGTCCTGGTTGCACGGCCGCCGGGTTCACCGGGCTCGCATCTGGGCTCCGCCGGACTGTCGGTGGCGGAACCCCTGAAGGTACCGCGCGCAACTGAGCAGGGCAGCCGGGCCGCACTCCTCCTCGCCGCCGGGTTGCCCGTCGCCCTCGGGCTGGGGCTGGCGCTGGCGACCGGGATGTGGATGTTCCTGGCGTTCACCGCCATATCGGCCGTGACGGTTATGGTCCCGGTCCTCGCGGGCAGGCGGCGGCGCCGCGAATTGCGGTCGGCAGTTTCGGCGGCAGCGGCAGAAGATACGGAACGACGACGGCGGTCCGCGCCGTCCGCCGCGGAGCTGGCCCTGTACTCGCCCGGTGCGGCGGAACCGGCAGGCGCCGAACGGGCAGCCTCCGGCGTCTGGCTCCGGCTGGGAACGGCAGACCAACCGGCGAACATCCGGTTTGAGCCAGAGGACCCGGACTTCCAGCTGCCGTGCCTCGGAGCCGTGCCGCTACTTCTGGATCCCGAGGTTCCACTGGTCACCGTTCGGGGACCGGAAGCTGAAGCGCAGGGGATGATGCGCTCCTTCCTCATGCAGCTCACCGGATATCCGCGGGCCAGCGGGACCCGGATTGTGGTTCACGGCCCGCCCGGCCTGGTGCCGCTGACGGCGCGGTACCTGCCCGCTGTCACCCTGCACGCGGCAGCAGGGATCACCGCGGCGGTCCTGGCGGTGGATTCCGCAGCGGCCGGCCCTCCGGGTGTATTCCTGATCGCCGGCAGCCGGACGACCAGCAGTGCAGATGCCGGACTCATCGAGAGCGCGCGCCGCCATGGCTGGCGGGTGGTTCACTTCGCCGACCGCCCTGTGCTGCCGGCGGACACCGATATTGAACTCGGCGAGCGCAGGGCCTTGTTCCGCTCCCCCGGATCAACGCGGCGGTTCGTTCCCGATCTTGTGCCGCTCAATGTCTTCGACCGCTACTGCCGGCAATCCGGCCATGCCCTGGGAGGTGCCCCGCGAAGCGGCGCGACCTTGCCGGCCGCCTGTCCGCTCACCGACATCCTCGACATGTCGGAGGCCGGAACGGCCCGGCGCTGGGCGAGCGGCAGGCTGATGCCCGGCCTGGCCGTCCCCATCGGTCGCAGCGCCGGCGGCGTCCGCATCCTGGATCTGGAGGCTGACGGTCCGCATGTGCTCATCGCGGGCACCACCGGATCCGGGAAGTCGGAGCTGCTCCGTACGCTCGCCGCCGCGTTGGCCCTGAGTTTCCCGCCGGAACGCGTGAACGTCCTATTCTTCGACTTCAAGGGCGGGTCCGGGCTGGGTCCGTTGACGGCCCTGCCACACTGTGTGGGCATGCTCACGGACCTCACCAGGAGCGAACTCGATCGCACATTGGTGTCGTTGCGTGCCGAGGTCCGCCGCCGGGAACAAGCGCTGGCCGCGGCCGCTGCCCCCGACCTGGCGGCCTATCGATTGTCCAAAGCGGCCGACGAGCACCCCCTCCCCCAGCTGATCCTCATCATCGACGAGTTCCGGATTCTCGTGGAGGATGCGCCGCTGTCCCTGAGCGAGTTGATGAGGATCGCCGCCATCGGCCGGTCACTGGGGATTCATCTGGTCATGGCTACCCAGCGGCCGCAGGGCGCGCTCACGGCTGACATCCGTGCCAACGTCACAACCAGCATCGCCCTCCGCGTACAGTCCGCCCATGAGTCTGCCGACGTCATAGGAACCAACGCCGCCGCCGGTATTGCTGTTGAAACGCCCGGCCGGGCCTTTCTTGCGCGCGCAACCGAAGCACCGGAGGAGTTTCAGTCGGCCAGTCTCTCAGCCGGGCTCCCCGATGGGAGTGATTGCGATGTCGCCGTGCTGCTGACCAGCGAGGCGCTGGAGATGCCCTCCTCCGCGGCTGCCGGCGACGGGAATGCGGCACCGCCGCAGGCACCGGCCGCTGCAGTGGCGCCGATAGCGGCGGTGACCCGTTCGCTGTGGGAAACGTTGGGCGGGGCAGCCGTGCGCAGCCCCGTGGCGATGCCGCTGCCTGACGTGCTGCCCTGTCCGCCACGGGCACCGGCCCGGACTCCGGGTGCGGGGCCCGGCGGTCATCGGCCGGATGCCCCGGACACTCGGGATGACCGCTGGTGCCTGGAGCTGGGCTGGCTGGACCTGCCTGAAGAACAGCGACTTGCCGGCCTCAACTGGCGTCCCCGCAGCGACGGACACCTGGCCCTGATCGGCGGCAGCTGCGCTGATCCCGGCGACGCACTGTCCCTCACATTGGATCAGCTCCTGACGCACCCAACGGAGTCGCACCTGTATGTCCTCGATGCCGACGGTTCTTTCGCCGCGCTGGCGTCCTCGTGCCGTGCCGGCGCGGTGGTCAACCTCCATGATTTGCGCCGTGGCGTGCGCGTTCTGGAACGGCTGAGCGACGAAGTGTCACGGCGGCTGAGCCGGTCGGCGGCCACACCGGCGGTTCCCTTGGTGCTGGCCATTTCGGGCTGGGGTTCGTGGGTTTCCGCCTTGCGGGCGGGCCCGCTGATCTGGGCTGAGGATCTGGTTCACGGCCTGGTCCGGGACGGGCAGGGCGCCGGCGTTGCCGTCATCGTTTCAGGGGACCGTGAGCTCGTGACCGCACGCTTCTTTTCCGCCGTCCGCAACCGGATCTACTTTCCGAGGGGCGCCAGCGAAGAGAGCAGGCTGGCGTGGCCGCGGATGCCTGACATTCCGGCGGTGCCCGGCCGTGCCGTCGCGGTCGGTGCGCTCGCGGGGAACCGGCAGGGCGTCTGCCAGCTCTACACCCGGGATGGCCCGCCCGGCCAAGAGGCCCCGCCGCAGGAGTCCCCCCGCACGAGGCCCTTCAGGGTGGAGCCCCTCCCCTTGCAAGTTTCGCTGGCCGGACTGCTCGCCCGGATGGGCGGGCCGGAGGGAATTTCCGCTCCGGACCGGCCTGACGCGGGAACATCGGGGCCGGCGCGAAACCTGAAACTGTGTGTCGGCGTGGGCGGGGACGAGCTGGCTCCCGTCTTCGTACGCGTTCCGTGCGGCGGCGTCCTTGCCGTCCTGGGTGCGGCCGGTTCGGGGAAGTCTTCATTCCTGCGTGCGGTCCAGGTCCTCAATCCGGGGACGGCGGGCTGGGTCCTCCCGGCCCCGGAGGTGGACCCGGCCGACTTCTGGGCGGAGACCCGCGCCGCGGCCGCCAAGGGTCTGCTCGCCCGGGATGCGGTACTGCTCGTGGACGACGCGGATCTGCTGCCCGCCGCCGCCCACCAGCTGCTGCTGGAGCTGAACGCTTTGGGCCGGACGGTCATCATGGCTGCCGGCTTCGGCCCGGCCCTTGTGCAGCGCGTCCCGCTAGCCTTGGCCGCCCGCAATTGCGGCAGCGGCATCCTGATTGGGCCGCGCAGTCCCATGGACGGCGACCTTTTCGGGCTGAGGTACGAGCGGGAACCGGACCCTCCGCCGGGCCGCGCCGTCCTCCTCGCGGACGGCAGGGCAATGGCGGTCCAGCTTGCCGCGAGCCGTCCCGAGGACGTGTCCGCCGGAGAGCCGTTGGCGGGCGGTTAAGGCAAAGCTGCATCAGCCGGGACTCATCGCCGGCGCCGTGCCGTACCGGCCCTTGTGCCTGCCCGGGCTCAAAGCGCGGGAGGCGCACCTGCGGGACGGGAGGCGAAGCGGACCACGCGCTTGTCGAAGAGGAGCACAATGGCGGCCGCCGCCGGGATGAGCATCGCGGCCCCTGCCACCGGGTAACCACCCGTCAGAGTGGGGAAGCCGACGGTCAGCACGAACAGTTGCGCCACCAGTGCACCAGCCCTGGGCCAGCGGAAGCCGCGGAACAGAAACACCGCAACGGCACACAGCCAGGAAGCGAATGCCAAAAGCAGGGCAAGCGTAAACACGGCTCCCCAGAAGGACAGGACCGGCGCTCCGGCCACGAGCTGAAAACCGTACCAGGCGGCGGCTACCAACAGCGCCGCGGCTTCGGCTGCGACAATCGCCGCAATTAGCGCGACTGCCCTCGGCCTTTCCCCGGCAGTCGCGGGCCGCTCCGGCCCGCTTTCGCGGTCGGAAAAGCCGCTGCCTTCGGGCTCGGGGGACGGTTCGGGGGGGCCTGCTGGGGGTCTTGACACACTGGCACCCTACCCGACATAGTCAACTGACGGTGGGGGCAGCCCTCCGGCGTATTGCAGGTGTGATGCATCGCTCACGCTTCCGGGGGATTTCGTGCACCAGTACCCCTTGTTTACACAGCGTTAACATGAAACGCTTGATCCAGATGACCAAGGGGGCCCTCAGGGCCCCTTTCCTATGTAGGCCCTAGTGAATATTTTCACAAGTGGCAAATGACTTCCCAGGAATGGAGTGACTGATCAGCATGGATTGGCGTAATCGCGCAGCCTGTCTCGACAAGGACCCGGAGCTTTTCTTTCCGGTCGGCAACACCGGGCCGGCGCTTCTCCAGATTGAGGAGGCCAAGAGCGTTTGCCGCAGGTGCCCCGTCGTGGACACTTGCTTGCAGTGGGCGTTGGAGTCGGGCCAGGATGCCGGTGTCTGGGGCGGCATGAGCGAGGACGAGCGCCGTGCGCTGAAGCGCCGCGCGGCCCGCGCCCGCCGCGCTTCCTAAGCGGCAGGTCAACACTACGGCGACGGCCGCAGACCAAAGGTCCGCGGCCGTCGCTTTTTTGTGCGCTTTACGCGCAGTGGGGCCCTCGCCTCAGCGGCTTGCGAGGCTGAGGATGATCTGGACCGCCGTCCCGCCTCCCTCACGGGCCTTCCACTGGATGGTGCCCCCCAGCTCACTGGTGACCAGAGTGCGGACAATCTGAAGCCCAAGGCCCTCGACGTGTGGCGTGTCCGGCAAACCAACGCCGTCGTCGGCCACGGTCACCGTGAGCAGTTCCTCGCCGTCTTCTCCAGCCGAGCGGTCGGCGAGGAGCCAGACCGTCCCGGTCCGGCCTTCCAGTCCGTGCTCGACGGCGTTCGTCACCAGCTCGTTGATCACGAGCGCCAGGGGCGTGGCAAAGTCACTGGGAAGCTCACCGAAAACCCCCGACCTTTGCGTCCTGACCTGCTGGGACGGCGACGCCACCTCGGCCGAAAGACGGAACTGCCGTCCGATCAACTCATCAAAGTCAACGCTCTGCGTCAGGCCCTGCGACAGCGTCTCGTGGACCAGCGCAATGGTCGCCACGCGCCGCATCGCCTGCTCGAGCCCCTGCTTCGCTTCGTCACTGACCATCCGGCGGGACTGCATCCGCAACAGAGCGGCCACGGTCTGCAGGTTGTTCTTCACGCGGTGGTGGATCTCACGGATGGTGGCATCCTTCGTGACCAGTTCCATCTCACGGCGCCTCAGCTCGGACACGTCGCGGCACAGGACCAGCGCCCCGAACCGCTGCTGCTCGTCGCGGAGCGGAATGGCGCGAAGCGACAGGCTGACGCCGCGGGATTCAATCTCGCTGCGCCACGGCATCCGGCCGGTGACGACGAGCGGCAGGGTCTCATCCACCAGGCGCCGGTCCCTGAGCAATCCTGCGGTGACTTCCGCCAGCGAACGGCCCTCCAGCGATTCGCCGTCGCCGAGGCGCCGGAACGCGGACACGCCATTCGGGCTCGCATACTGCACGATCCCCTCGGCGTCGAGGCGGATCAGGCCGTCGCCCACGCGTGGCGCCCCGCGGCGGGAACCCGTGGGTGAGGCAAAGTCGGGCCACAGGCCCAGGGTGCCCATCCGGAGCAGGTCGTAGGCGCACTGGCGGTACGTCAGCTCAAGGCGGGAGGGCATCCGCGAACTGGAGAGGTCCATGTGGGTGGTGACCACTGCCAGCGTGCGGCCATTTCTGACCATCGGCACGGCCTCGACCCGCAACGCCATATCGCTGCTCCAGTTGGTCTCGCTGGAACGCTCAATGGCGCGGCTGGCCCACGCTTTGTCGACCAGCGGCTGGAGATCGGACCGGATGCCCTCCCCGACGAAGTCGGCATGGAACACCGTATGCGTCGTGGAGGGCCGCACGTGGGCAAGCGCCACATAGCCGTGGTCCGGGTGCGGAAACCAGAGGGCGAGGTCGGCAAATGCGAGGTCGGCCACCATTTGCCAGTCGCCCACCAGGAGGTGCAGCCACTCGGCATCCCCCGGCCCGAAATCAGCATGTTCCCTGATGGGGTCCGTAAAGATTGCCACTGCACCTCCAGATTTCGACGCCGGGCCAATGCCTAGCGTCGGACGATTGACCTCAAGAGCCTCAATGCTACCGACAGCGACGCCATATCGTCGGCTTCGAGGGCATTGACCTCATCGAACATGCTCTTCGCCCGGCCCAGCTGTTCCGCGTTCAGTGCCTCCCACGCCTTGAGCCGCTCCTCGGCCGGCAGGCCTTCTGCAGTGGACTCAAGCACCGCCGTCGTCATGTCTGAAACGGTGGAGTACAGGTCGTCCCGCAGCGCGGCCCGGGCCAGCGCCTGCCAGCGGTCCTTCCGCGGCAGCGTGCTGATCCGTTCCAGCAGGGAATCCGCGTGGAAGCGGTTGAACACCGTGTAATACACGCGTGCGATCTCCTCCACCGGCTCCTTGCGGGAGTGGGTGATCTTCGCAATATCCAGGAGGACAAAGCTCTCAAACAGCTCGGCCCAGCGGTGGGCCAGGTCGTCCGGCAGGTCCCAGGACCGTGCCTTCTCAAGCCAGGCCGCCACCCGTGACCGGTCATCGCCGCGGAGGTAGTCGAGCAGCCGCGCCCGCATCGGATCCATGAGGGGCTTGAACTCGCTGACGACGTCGGCGATGGGCTGCGAGGCGCTCCCCTGGCCCAGGACCCAGCGCACCGCCCGGTCCAGCAGCCGCCGGATGTCGAGGTGAACCGTGCTCCAGTGTTCGGTGGGGAACGATGCCGGCAGGTCGTTGAGCTCGGACACCATGATGTCCAGTTCGTAGATCTCCCGCAGCGCAACAAACGCCTTGGCCACCGCGACTTCGCTGGCGGACGTTTCCTCCATGGTCCGGAACACAAACGTGATGCCGCCCATGTTGATCATGTCGTTGGCCACCACGGTGGCGATGATCTCCCGGCGCAGCGGATGGGAGTCCAGTTCGGCATCGAACCGTTCCCGGAGCTGCTTAGGGAAGTATTCCCGAAGCGTGCGCCGGAACCAGGGGTCGTCGGCGAGGTCGCTGTCGCGCAGCGCCGTCGCCAGCTCGATCTTGGCATAGGCGGCCAGCACCGACAGCTCAGGCGATGTCAGCCCCTGTCCCTGTTCGAGGCGTTCGCGGAGGGCTGCGGTCGAAGGCAGGGCTTCAAGGTCGCGGTTGAGGTCCGCCGTCTTTTCCAGCCAGTCCATCAGCCGCTCGTAGCTGGGGCTCCAGTCGGCCACCTTCTGGCGGTCGTTGAGCAGCAGGATGTTCTGGTCGATGTTGTCCTCGAGGACGAGACGGGCCACTTCGTCGGTCATCGACGCCAGGAACCCGGGACGTTCGCCGGCATCAAGCTTGCCTGCGGCGACCATCCGGTCCACGAAGATCTTGATGTTAACCTCGTGGTCCGAGCAGTCGACGCCGGCGGAGTTGTCAATCGCGTCCGTGTTCAGGATGACGCCCTGCAGTGCCGCCTCGATGCGCCCCCGCTGGGTCATGCCAAGGTTTCCTCCTTCGCCCACCACCTTGACGCGAAGGTCACGCCCGTCAACGCGGATGGCGTCGTTGGCCTTGTCTCCCACCATGGCGTTGGTCTCGGAGCTGGCCTTGACGTAGGTGCCGATGCCTCCGTTATAGAGCAGGTCGGCCGGTGCAAGGAGGATGGCCCGCAGGAGTTCAGGCGGGCTGAGCTGGGTGGTGTCCTCCGGCAGGCCGAGGGCCGCGCGGACCTGCGGGGAGACCGGAATGGACTTGGCCTGGCGCCGGTACACACCGCCGCCTTCGCTGATCAGCCCCTTGTCGTAGTCATCCCACGACGATCGCGGCAGCTCGAACAGCCGTTGCCGTTCGGAGAAGGAACTGGCCTCGTCGGGGTTGGGATCCAGGAAAACGTGCCGGTGGTCGAACGCGGCCAGCAGCCGGATGTGCTTGGAGAGCAGCATCCCGTTCCCAAAAACGTCACCGGACATGTCGCCCACCCCGACTACCGTGAACGGCTCGGACTGCGTATCCAGGTCCAGCTCGCTGAAGTGACGCTTCACGGATTCCCAGGCGCCCCGGGCGGTGATGCCCATCGCCTTGTGGTCATACCCCACGGATCCGCCGGAGGCGAAGGCATCGCCCAGCCAGAAGCCGTATTCCGCGGCGAGCCCGTTCGCGATGTCGGAGAAGGTGGCCGTTCCCTTGTCCGCCGCGACGACCAGGTAGGAGTCGTCGTCGTCATGCCGCACGACGTCCGCAGGCGGCACCAGCCGTTCACCGTCGGCGGTGGTGACCAGGTTGTCGGTGAGGTCCAGCAGTCCGCGGATGAAGGTCTTGTAGCTTTCGATGCCCTCGGCCATCCACGCGGCCCTGTCCGCGGCGGGGTCGGGCAGCCGCTTGGCGAAGAAGCCTCCCTTGGCGCCGGTCGGAACGATGACGGCGTTCTTGACAGTCTGGGCCTTGACCAGTCCCAGGATTTCCGTCCGGAAGTCCTCGCGCCGGTCGGACCAGCGGAGACCGCCACGCGCCACCTTGCCGAAGCGCAGGTGCACACCTTCGACCCGCGTCGAGTAGACCCAGATTTCGAACTTGGGCCGGGGGAAGGGCAGGCCCTCAATGCCGGCAGGATCCAGTTTGAAGCTCACATACGGCTTGTCCTGGTAGAAATTCGTGCGGAGCGTTGATTCGATCAGGTTGGTAAACGTCCGGAGGACACGGTCCGCATCCAGCGTCGCCACCGCTTCGATCGACGACGACAGCTCAGCGCGGACTTTTTCCTGCCGTTCGGCCCGCTCCAGCTCAGTCAACGCCGGATCGAATCGTGCCGCAAAGAGGGCACTGAGCCCCCGAGTGACGTCCGGGTTGCTCAAAAGCGTGTCTGCCATGAACTCGAAGGAGTTGGTGTTACCCATCTGCCTCATGTATTTGGCGTAGGCCCGGAGGACGATGATCTGCCGCCACGCCATGCCTTCGCGCAGCACGAGCCGGTCGAAGCTGTCGGATTCAACGGCTCCCGAAACGGCTGCCCCGAACGAATCCGCCAGCAGCTGCCCGGTAGACACCGGGTCCACGCCGGCCGGGTATTTCAAGCCGAGGTCATAGAGGAAGAAGTCCCGGCGGTCGGCGGTCTCGATCTCGAAGGGACGCTCATCCAGCACTTCGAGGCCCAGGTTGTGAAAGTAGGGAAGGATCTGGCTCAGGCTCTTGGGCTCCAGCATGTAGAGCTTGACCCGGGCGTCCTCTTCGAGCGTCGCGCCAGCGCCCTCGGGCAGGTAGACGTGGACGCCGGGGCGTTCCTGTGTCGCCCCGGTCATCCGCTCGGCTGCGGCCCCGTACTTTTCAAACCGGGCGATGTCTTCGAGCGCGTCCTCAACCTCGTAGTCCACCCTGTAGCTGGCAGGGAAGGCCTCCGCCCAGATGGCAGCCAGCTCTTTATTCCCGTCGTCAGCGCGCCGGTCACGCAGGACCTCGCTGATTCCTTCGCTCCAGGAGCGGGCAGCCCGGACAAGCCGCTTCTCGAGGGCATCGGCGTTGACATGGCTGACGTCGGCACCCTTGGGCAGCCTGATCCGGAAGAAAAGACGGGCCAGCGCCGATTCCGTCATCCGCGCCTCATAGTCAATGGACTCGGCATGGAAGGTCTCGCGAAGCTCCTGCTCAATCCGGAGCCGGACATTCGTGGTGTACCGGTCACGCGGCAGGTACACGACGGCGGACATGAACCGTCCGTAAATGTCCGGGCGCAGGAAGAGCCGGGTGCGCCGGCGTTCCTGCAGTCTTTGGATTCCGGTCGCCGTTGCGGCGAGGTCGGGAATCTCGATCTGGAAAAGTTCGTCGCGCGGGTAGGTCTCGAGGATTCCCAGCAGGTCCTTTCCGGAGTGCGAATCGGGCGGAAACCCGGCGCTGCGGAGAACGGCGTCGACTTTTTCGCGGACGATAGGGATGTTCTTTACCGAATCCGTGTAGGCGCTCGTGGCGAAGAGCCCGATGAAGCGCTGTTCGCCGTTCACGTTCCCGGCGGCGTCAAAACTCTTCACACCCACGTAGTCGAGGTAGGCGGGCCGGTGCACGGTGGAACGGGAGTTGGCCTTCGTGATGACGAGAGCGCGCTTCTCCCGTGCCTTCCGCCGGCCTGCATCGGTGAGGTGCTGGACCTGACGGGTGTCGTCGTGCGCGCGCAGGAGCCCGAGTCCGCTGTTCTCACGGAGTTCCAGCACGTCCTCGCCGGCATCGTTTACGAGGTCGTACTCCCGGTACCCCAGGAATGTGAAATTTCCTTCGTCAAGCCACCGCAGCAGGTCCTGGGCCTGCCGGATCTCTGCGATTTGCGACGCATGGGCCACTTTGTCCAGGCCCTGTGCAATCTGCAATGCCTTATTGCGCATCTTCGGCCAGTCTTCCACCGCCGCGCGGACGTCGCCCAGGACGCGCTCCAGTCCTTCCTTCAGCTGGACCTTTGCTTCATCGCTCGCCCGGCCGATCTCGACGGCAATCCAGGACTCCATGTGGGAGGCGTTGTCACCCTGTGCAATCAGGTGCGACAGGCTGGGCAGCGCCGCCGTATCGCCGCTGGAGATCCCGATGTTCGACGGCACCCGGTCCACCTTAACCAGCTCATTGCTTTGGCGGTTGCGCGTGACCACAAACATCGGGTGGAGGACGAGGTGAATGGCCGAATTCTGCCGGACCAGCTCGGCGTTGACGGAGTCCACGAGGAACGGCATATCGTCGGTGACGATGTACACCACGCTTCGATCGGTTTCGTCGGAGATCGAGATGTTTGCCCGCCCGGGCTGGCGTATGGCCCCAACCTGCCGGTGCATGTCTGCCCGGGCAGTCAGAAGCTCACGGGGGTACGCTCGGGCGTCCTCCTCCGCGAGGTGCTCATAGTAGTCCGCAAAAAAGCCCTCTTCGGCTCCTATGGAACGGGACTGATCCTCCACACTGGACCCAGACGACATCGACAAACGCCTCCATCACAAGTTCACGGCCGCACCGTTGCAGCCCTCACCGTGAGCCTAACCCCTTAGCTTTGCCTTTGCTGTGGAAGAGAACACAGAGGATCTGCGCTTTTGCTGGACAGGTGCACAAACCAATCTGGCGATGGCGGTGCGCAGGCGCGAATCCGGCGCCACCTCCAGCAGCAGCGACCCGGAAAGGAGCGCCGCATCGCTGGCCCCAGGATCCGACGGGAGGAAGGCCTTGATACCGGTTCCGGGCCCGTATCGGTCCCAAGCCTCACGGAGTTGCCGTTCCGGCGAGCGGCCGACCGCGGCAGCACGCACCTTGTTCATCACGACCTCCGGAGCAACGCCCGGAACTGCTGTTTCGAGCTCCGCCAGTCCCCTGACAAGCCGGGGGACGCCGACAGGATCGGCAGCTCCGACGGCGAACACGGTATCGGCCATTTCCAGGCTCCGGAGGGTGGCGGCATTCCGCCGCGGCGCCATGGTGTCGAAACTCAGTTCCTCGTCGGCTTCGAGGCAGAAGCCGGTGTCCACGACAACGACGTCGGCCACTTCCCTGGCCCGCTCCAAGACCAGCGCCAACGCGGCAGAGCGGAGCTCGGTCCAGCGGTCTGCCCGGGTAATGCCGGTCAAGACGCGGAAACTTCCCGCTGTGGCAGCAACGGGGACGGCGACGCGGAGCAGCGTCTCGCGGTCAAGGAGGCCCTGGTCCGCCAGCCGGCAGGCCTGGGCCAGGCCAGCCGCCTCGTCGAGCAGCCCCAGAACCGCAGCCACGCTGGCCCCGTAGCTGTCCGCGTCGACGAGGAGGACGGATTGTCCTGCTGCGGCAAGCTCGCCGGCGATATTCACCGCCACGAGGGTCCGTCCCGGCGAGCCGGCGGGTCCCCACACGGCCACGATCTTGCCGGTTCCGGCCGCCGACGGAACCGGCACGGCCTCGTCAGCCTCCGGGCGCAGGGCCGCACCGGTCTCTGCAAATCCGTGCTCCCGCTGCTTTCCCCCGGTGAGCCCGCTGGCCGTGAGCCCGTTACTCGCGGGCCGGCGGCCAGTGAGCCCGCTGCCCGTGAGCTGGGCAACCGCGTCGGAGATCCGTTCGGCCAACGCCGCTGAGTCGACCGTGGTAAGCGCCGATGTTACGCCGATGCCGTGCAGCCGGGCGGCTTCCTCCGGGCTGTCAGTCAAGGCGATAATGGCGACGCCCACGGCGCCGAGCCTGTCCACGAGGGAAGCCGTCAGGTCCTCGCTCCCCTCGGCCACGACGGCTGCCCGGGCCAGTCCGCTCTGGCAGGCAGCGAGCAGCTCCGCCAACTCCGTGCACCGCCGGACCACGGTGACGGGCCCGTGGAGTCTCTCCAATCCGCCGACCACGTCCTCTTGGGCCTGGCCGACAGTCACAACCGGGATACTCACTTGGTACCGCCCCCGGGATTCCACACGACAGAAATCTTGGCTTCGTTGGCCTGCGCGCCGAGGATCGCCGGCATTTGTCCGTCGCCCACCAGGACCATGAGGACCGTGGATTTCGAGGACCCCAGTGCAGTGGAACCTGACGTGACCTGGGCGATTTCAGCACCCGGCAGGAGAAGCCGCGGCTCGGCGAATCCGTTCCTTGCATCAGGCAACGAGACCCAGACGTCGACGCGCGTGCCGGCCACCGCCTGCTCAGGCAAGGTCTCCTGAACAGTGATGGCCACCGGCTTCCGGTCCAGGGCGTCCACGCTGCCCAGGCTTTCCCGGGGCAGTAGCTGGTCCTTACCGATCCGCTGCACGGCGACCATGCCTTCAGGCATCCCTGACTCGGCCGTAAAGTAGTGCTGTTCCACGTCCCCCAGCCGGACTTTGACCCGGCTGACGTTTTCGGGGGTGAGCTTCTGACCCACGGCAATCGCCTCCCGGGCGGCCAATACTTCGGTGGTCTGATCCGCGCTGCCGACGAGCGAGATGACACCGACAACCGAGGCAAGGACCAGCAGCACGCCCACCAGGAGCCGCGGGTCCTTCCAAGAGGGCTTCTTGAGACGGGCTCCCATGGCCGTGGCGCTGACACTCATGCGTACCGTTCCCCCTGACGCGCCGGGCGCCCAGTTCGCGCCGGTCATGATCATTGTTACGGCATCCTTGGCCAAACCGAAAGTCACGGGGGCAAACATCATCAAACTGTGGATAACGGCATCATCAAGTGCCTCCGGTGGCAGAATGGGATCATGCCCCGTTTCCTCACCCTTGCAGATGTAGCCGAACAACTCCAGATCAATGCGCCCGCGGCCTACGCACTGGTCCGCAGCGGCGAACTGAAGGCTATCCAGGTCGGCGGCCGCGGTCAGTGGCGCGTAGAAGAGAAAATGCTCGAACAGTACATTGAAGAGCGCTATGCCGAGGCCAGCCGCATGATCCAAGAGGCCAAGTCCAAGTCAGTCTGAATCTCCGGCGGCAGGCTAGAGATCCCCGCCCCGCATCGAGCGCAGTGCGCCCAGCGCCCGGAACGGCACCGTAGCGACGTCCGTGACACCCGACGCCCGGCGCGCCTCCCCCTCATGGGTCATGGCGAGGTCAAAGAAGTCCCGCCCGACCCTGTCAATGACGCCGGTGATGCGCACGTCCCCCGCCGCCATCACGACGGTCAGTCCCGCCCTGTCGCGCGCCAGGATTCTCAGCGCACTGGCCAGGCCCAGCTTCCGGCGCACCACTGAAGACTCCCCGACGGCGAACCTGCCAATGCCCACGTAATGACCCACGGCCGCGTACGGAATCAGCACCTGGTGCGCGGGTTCGTCAATGACCAGACTTTCTGCGCCCGCGTGACTCAACGTGCCGGCAAAGACGGTGCCTGAGGCGAGGTGGACACCGATGCGCCGCCCCAGCGACCCGCGGAGCCGCTCGGCAAGTTCGACGGAAGCCAACTCAGCACGTGAACGGTCAGCCACTTCGGATTCCCGGGTCAGGACCTCGGCCTCGGCAATCTGGGCCTCAAGGTCCTCAAAAAGAGCATTCCATCGCATGGCGCCAGCGTAGGCGGGCCTTCAGGGAGGGTCAATCCGACAACGCAGCTCCGCGTCCCTAGACAACAAACACAAACGTGATGCACACTGTGCTTATTGAGATCAAACATAGTCAAACTACATCAAAATGTATTAAACGAGGGGGACGACATGACCGGCGAGCCACAGTCAGCCAGACCGATCAGGTCCGACGCCGCCCTGGCGCTGGTCATCCTGGGCCTCGGGCTGTTCCTGGCGTTTGCGGGCAGCAGGCTGCTGGAGCAATGGCAGCGTTCCGCCTCCTACAGGCGGTCCCTCGGATTCGAGGATCTCCTCGGCCTGTTGGCCAGCGCTGCCGGCCTGGCGGTGGTGTCGTGGTGGGTGCTGTCCCTGGCTGCGGCCATTGCAGCTGCTTTGCTGGAGCGCGCGGGTCGGAAGCGTGCGGCCGCCGTCACCGGAGGGTTCAGCCCCGTCTTCATGCACAGGCTGGCCCTCGCTGCCCTGGGCCTGCAACTGATGGGGGCGCCCCTGGCCCACGCGGACGCAGCGCCCGCTGCGCCGGTGTCATCAAACAGCCGGGCCGCCGTGTCGGCCGCCTGGACGCCCACAGCCGGACCCTCCACGGCCGGCCGGAACCGGCCGGCCGAAGAACCCGATGTTTCCGGCCGCCCGCTACCCGGGGCACCGGATCTCCAGCCCCAGTGGAAGCCGCGCGCGCCGGTCACGGAGCCGCGGCTGGTGGCCGCCGTCCCGGTCAGGTCAGCCCGCCAGCTCCCGAACACCGCAGGCACGGAAGTGGCCGTGCGGGCCGGTGATTCCCTGTGGGCCATCGCTGCCCGGGCGTTGGGCCCCGCGGCGAGCGACGTCGAAATCGCCGCGCAATGGCCCCGCTGGTATGAAGCCAACCGCAACGTCATCGGCGCGGACCCGAACGTCCTGCTCCCGGGGCAGGTCCTCACGCCACCTGTCCCGTGACCCGCGGGTGGGTGATCCGTCCGTGCAACTGCCGTCCCGCCATGCCACTGCAACCAAAGGACCGAATCATGACTGCTTTAACTCCCGTCCGGAGCGCGGGCACCGCAAGGCCCCAGTTTGCCCCTTCCATCCGGGCCGCGGGGACGGAGGAAATGCGCGAAATCCACGCCATTACGAGAGCCACGGTCCAGGCCGCCATTGAGGTCCTTGCCGGCACGCGGCCGATCCATCAGCTGGCGCGCCGGCTGGACCAGCGCTGCCTGACGGCCCTGCAGCACCGTGCCTCCCTGATCCGCCACGAGGCAGCCAGGTCACCGCGCAGGCTGGGCGGCCTGCACCGGAACCCCACGGTCAGGTCGGTTCGGGCCTGTGAGGTGACACCGGACATCTACGAAGCCAGCGCGGTGGTGATCGACGAACTTCGGACACGGGCTGTCGCCGTCCGGTTGGAACGAAGCAAGCAGGTCTGGCGCGTGACCGCCCTTGAAATCGGATGAGCCGGCCCGGAAGCAGCGAGGGACCGGAGCAACTGCTCCGGTCCCTCACTTTGTTCTTACAGACGCCCTAAGTCCTAACGCTTCTTCTTCTTGGCATCACGGCGGTCCTGCGATCCGGCCTTGGCCGGGTTTCCCGAGCGCCCGGTGGACCTGCCCTCAATGCGCGTCTGGGCCCCGCCGTCTTCACCCGGCGCCGTGTACTGCAGCTGGGCCGGCTTCTCGGGAGCTTCCAGCCCGGCGGCGTGGATCTGCGGCTCGTGGTGTTCGGTGTGGCCGCCCGCGGCATCGGCAATGACCACGTCCTCGGCAGGGGTGACTTCAACCTCAAGGTTGAACAGGAACCCGACGCTCTCCTCGCGGATGGCTTCCATCATGGCCTGGAACATCGTGAAGCCCTCGCGCTGGTACTCGACCAGCGGATCGCGCTGGGCCATGGCGCGCAGGCCGATGCCCTCCTTCAGGTAGTCCATCTCATACAGGTGTTCCTGCCATTTGCGGCCGATGACGGAAAGGACAACGCGCCGCTCAAGCTCGCGCATGCTTTCGGAACCGATGGTTTCCTCGCGGGCCTGGTACATGAGCCGCGCGTCGGACAGGATCTCTTCCTTCAGGAATTCAACCGTGATCCGGGACTTTCCGCCGGCCTCATCGATGACGTCGTGCGCCGTGACGCTGACGGGATAGAGCGTCTTGAGGTTCGTCCAGAGCTGGTCGAAGTCCCAGTCGTCGCCGTTGCCCTCGGCGGTGGCGGCGTCGATCAGGGCGTTGATGGTGTCTTCGATGAAGTACTGGACCTTCTCGTGGAGGTCGTCGCCCTCAAGGATCCGACGGCGGTCGCCGTAGATTGCCTCGCGCTGGCGGTTGAGGACGTCGTCGTACTTCAGGACGTTCTTGCGCTGCTCGGCATTCCTGCCCTCGACCTGGCCCTGGGCCGACGCGATGGCACGGGAGACGAGTTTGGATTCAAGCGCCACATCGTCAGGCACGGAGCTGTTCATCAGGCGCTCCGCTGCGCCTGAGTTGAACAGCCGCATGAGGTCGTCGGTGAGTGAGAGGTAGAAGCGGGACTCGCCCGGGTCTCCCTGGCGTCCGGAGCGGCCGCGCAGCTGGTTGTCGATCCGGCGTGATTCGTGGCGCTCGGTGCCCAGGACATAGAGGCCGCCGAGATCCAGCACCTCTTCGTGCTCGTCCTTGACGGCCTGCTTGGCAGCCGCGAGGGCGGCAGGCCATGCGGCCTCGTACTCTTCGGAGTTCTCCTCCGGGTCAAGGCCGCGCTGGGCAAGCTCGGCGATGGCCGTGAACTCGGCGTTGCCGCCGAGCATGATGTCAGTACCGCGGCCGGCCATGTTGGTGGCGACGGTCACGGCTCCCTTGCGGCCAGCCTGAGCCACGATGGCGGCCTCACGGGCGTGGTTCTTGGCGTTGAGGACCTCGTGGCGGATGCCTTCCTTGGCGAGCAGCCGTGAGAGGTATTCGCTCTTCTCGACGCTCGTGGTGCCCACCAGGACGGGCTGGCCCTTTTCGTGGCGCTCAGCGATGTCCCGGACGACGGCGTCGAACTTGACGGCTTCGTTCTTGTAGACGAGGTCAGACTGGTCGATCCGCTGCATGTCCCGGTTGGTCGGGATGGCGACGACGCCCAGCTTGTAGGTGCTCATGAATTCCGCGGCTTCTGTTTCCGCGGTGCCGGTCATACCGGAGAGTTTGCCGTACATGCGGAAGTAGTTCTGCAGCGTCACCGTGGCGAGGGTCTGGTTCTCGGCCTTGATTTCGACGCCTTCTTTGGCTTCGATCGCCTGGTGCATGCCCTCGTTGTAGCGGCGGCCGGCGAGAATACGGCCGGTGTGCTCGTCGACGATGAGCACTTCGCCGTCCAGGATGACGTAGTCCTTGTCCCGCTTGAACAGTTCCTTGGCCTTAATGGCGTTGTTGAGGAAACCGATCAGCGGCGTGTTGGCGGATTCGTAGAGATTCTGGATGCCCAGGTAGTCCTCGACCTTTTCGATCCCGCTTTCGAGGACGCCGACTGTGCGCTTCTTTTCGTCGACTTCGTAGTCGTGGTCCGGCTGCAGGCGGAGCACGACCTTCGCGAACTCGCTGTACCAGCGGTTGGTGTCACCCTGGGCGGGGCCGGAGATGATCAGCGGGGTCCGGGCCTCGTCGATCAGGATGGAGTCGACTTCATCCACGATCGCAAAGTGGTGTCCGCGCTGGACGAGCTCGGACTGGTCCCAGGCCATGTTGTCGCGCAGGTAGTCGAAGCCGAATTCGTTGTTGGTGCCGTACGTGATGTCGGCGGCGTACTGCTCCCGGCGGACCGACGGGTCCTGGTTGGAAAGGATGCAGCCGCTGCTGAGGCCGAGGAACCGGTAGACGCGGCCCATCAGTTCCGACTGGTATTCGGCCAGGTAGTCATTCACGGTGACAACGTGAACGCCGTTGCCGGCCAGGGCGTTGAGATAGGCCGGAGCGGTGGCCACAAGCGTCTTGCCTTCACCGGTTTTCATCTCCGCGATGTTGCCGAGGTGAAGCGCCGCACCGCCCATGAGCTGTACGTCAAAGTGGCGCATGCCCAAGGTGCGGGAGGACGCTTCCCGGACAGCGGCAAAGGCCTCGGGAAGGAGATCGTCGAGCGTTTCACCGTCCTGGTGGCGGGCCCGGAGCCGGTCCGTTTCTTCACGCAGCTCAGCATCGGTGAAAGTTTTGAATGAGTCTTCAAGGGCGTTAATGGAATCGGCATAGTTCCGCAGTTGCCTCAGGGTTTTCTTGTCACCCGTGCGGAGAAGTTTTTCGATTAGTGATGCCACGTGAAGTTGCTCCCAGTCTCATGCTGCCGAATTCTGGCGTGTTCAGTCTACGGGAGAGACGCACAGCACGTTGCGCCTGTTCCCTCAGAGCGGATACGGCGGCGCCGGCGCATTGACGGCGGCCGCGACACTGGCGGAAAGGTCCCCTACCGGGGACACAACCACCTCGGCGAGCCCGAGCCAGTCGGCCATCAGCCGCAGTTCCGCGGCCAGTTCGACGGCGGTGTCCGCCGGCGCGTCCGGCTCGGCAAAGCACGCCTTGGCCAAGAGCCGGCTGCCGGCCCGGTCAGCCTTGAGGTCCACCCTCGCCACGAGGCGGTCCCGGAGCAGGAAGGGTAGGACGTAGTAGCCGAAGCGGCGCTTGGGCTCCGGAGTGTAGATCTCGATCCGATAGTGGAAGCCAAAGAGCTCTTCAAGCCTGCGCCGCTCGAAGACCAGGGAGTCAAAGGGGCTGAGCAGTGCCCTGCCTGTGGCCGTGCGCGGCAGCCGCGCATCTGTATGGCGGTACAGCTTCCTGTCCCAGCCGTCCACTGTGACAGGAACCAGCCGTCCGCTGTCCACGAGGTGCTCCACCGAGAGCGCTGCGGCCTTGAGCGGCGTCCGGAAATAGTCTGCGAAACACCGCACCGTACCGATCCCGTGTGCCTGTGCCGCGGCCTCGATAAGCCTGTCCATCGATTCCCCTGGCTCCGGCGCCGTGTCCAGCGCGTGCCCGGGCAGGACGCTGCGCGTCAGTGCATACTTGCGTTCGAACTGCTCCGTCCGCGACGCGGCAGACACCACGCCTTCTTCAAAGAGGTGTTCCAGAACCCGCTTGACCGCATTCCAGTTCCAGCCCCAGTTGACGTGCTTGCGGTCCTCCACATGCCCGATCCTCGCCGTGAGCTCAGCCGCCGTCATGGGCTTGCCGCCGGCCAAGGCCTCAAGGATGCGGCCGGTCACGCCGGAACGCAGACCCGGATCCATGGCTGAGGCCCCTACCCAAGTGCGGTTCTGCCAGGCCACGAGATCCAGGAAGTGCTCTGGCCGGATGAAACTGGCTTCATGCGCCCAGTACTCCATCATGCGCCGGGGATGTTTTCCGGACATCTGCTGGAGGATGGCCCGGTCATAGTTGCCGAGCCGGGAAAAGAACGGCAGGAAATGGCTCCGTGCCAGGACATTGACAGAGTCGATCTGGACCAGCTGGATCCGGGCAAAGGTCCGGCCCACCGTCCGTGAAGTCACGGGGCCGGCGGGCCGTCCTTTGTCCAATCCCTGTGCTGCCAGGGCGATCCGCCGGGCCTGTGAAAGGCTCAGCGATGCACCCATGTCAACCCTTTCGTTGTTTGGGCACTATCTTATGCAGTCGCGGCCGCGTCGTCCGAGCGGTACGCGTGGATCTTCTCTTCATGCGTGTTCTCACCGGGCTCGCAGTAATGGTCCAGGGTGATAACACCGTACGTCCAGCCCCGGCGGCGGTACACGACGGAAGGGGCATTCGTGGCCTTGTCCACGAAGAGGTAAAAGTCGTGGCCGATAAGTTCCATGTTGTCCACGGCGTCATCGAGGGTAAGGGAGGCGGCCGGGAACACCTTGCGGCGGATCAGTACCGGCGAATCACCGGCAGGAATGTCGTTGTCGACGTCGTACGGCGACTTCTCGGCCGGCTCCGGAGCAGGTTCGGGGCGGTGGCTCGCTTCGACGTAAATCGGCTCATTGGGGCTCGCGGGCTCCAGGGTTGCTGTTGCCTCGCGCACCGCCTTGGGCGTGTGCCGCCCGTGGTGGACCTTCTTGCGGTCCTTGGCCCGACGCAGCCGCTCAAGCAGCTTGTTGTAGGCGAGATCGAAAGCGGCGAACTTGTCTGCGGCGCTTGCTTCGGCACGGATCACGGGGCCGCGGCCCAGGACTGTCACTTCGACTGTGAGCTGGTCACCGGTCTGACGCGCATTCGTTTCCTTCGAAACCTTCGCGTCGACCCTCTGGACCTTGTCCCCAAGCGATTCGATCTTCGAGATCTTCTCGCCGGCGTATTCGCGGAATCGGTCCGAGACCGTCAGATTTCGTCCGCTGATCATGAACTCCATGGTGCCCTCCAAATGACTTCGGTGACACGACGGCGGCACTTCGCGGGGACGATCTGATTGACAGTCGAGCCCCTTTCCGAGCCGCTATCGAAAGGTACAACTGATCTTGGTACCCATACCCGACGTTAGTTCATAGCAACGAGTTATTCATCCTTTCGCTGTTTATTTTTTTGTATGTCTCCGGTAGGCCCGGCATGCCAAGTCCTACGCCGGTGAGGGCGGCGCGTCGGGTGCGCGGGTGGCCGCCAGGACCACCGCGCCGCGGACAATTCCCCCTGCCTGATGGACCGCTCTGGCAGCTTCAGCGAGGGTCGCTCCGGTGGTCAGGACGTCGTCGACAATGATGCACGGCCGTCCCCGCAGCCCGCCCCGGGCAGCCCTCCGGACGGCCCGCATGGAACCGCGGACCCTCCGGGCCCTGTCCCCCCGGCCGAGCCCTTTCTGGCCGCCCGCCAATGCCGCCGGTGCGCCCGCGATCCTGACTTTCCGCAGGGCGTCCTGGCAGCTGACGCCGCTGAGGCTGCTGCTGCGGAGGGCTCTGGCCAGCAGCAAATGGACAGGGCTGAATCCTCTTGTCCGGAACGCGCTGTTGCTGCTGGGCACCGGCACCAAAACGATCCCCCGGTCGCCCGCGGCTGCGGCGGCGATCGCCCGCCCGAGTGCGTTGCCCAGGACACTCCGGAGCTGCCGCTGTCCGTGGCGTTTGAAGGCCAGGACCGACTGCGCGAGTTCCTCCCGGTAGATGCCGGCAGCCACCACCGGCAGAATGATCGAACCGTCAGTATCCATGAGGGCAGGCGCCGCTGACTCAGCCCGGAACGGATGCCGGGTCAGGAGCCGGAGCCGGCGCTCACAGCCGGCGCAGATAGCCAGGTCCTCCCGGCCGCAGCAGACGCACTCTATGGGCAGCGCCAAGGCCAGAACCTCCGCTGCGGCTGCCGCAATCAGGTCTGCGGCCTTCAGGATCCGTTTCCGGTGTTCGCCGCGGTGCCTCGCGGACCATGCCGGCTGAACCAGCAGGTCGGGATCTGTCGGCCCCCTGCCCGGCTGAGCTGCTCGTCGCTGTCCCACACGCCAAGCCTGCCGGACCGGACGGCCCGGCATGAAGAGCCCGACTGCCGTATGTGGAAACTCCCCCCGAACGGGTCAGCCAGGGAATGAAGGGTCGGTGGGCCCTTTCAGTTGCGGGGACCAGCCATTTCCCAGCCTTTGGAAAATGCCGTCGGCAGACTGGGCGAAGATCTCCTCGGGTCCGTTGCCGGCGCTGAGAGCCACCAGCCCCGGCCACGGGGCCAGCTTCTGCGGCTCGGCGGAGGTGAGGGACAGCAGTTCCGGAGTTACGTCTGCGGACGCCGCGCCCTTCATCACGACAACCGTGGTGTCGTTGACCCACGCGCCCTGGTCCGGGCTGCCGCTGGCCTGCAGCGTGATGGGCGTGGTCAGCTCCTTGGGCGCTCCGTCAGCACTGCGGATGATTCCCGTCACCTGGACGCGTGTCTGGCCGTTTTGCTCGGAAATGACCAGCGCCCGGACCCCCTCGCGGGAGACGCGGAAATCTTTCACGGAGCGGCCCGCCAGCCAGGAAGGGGTCAGCGTCACTGACGGCACCGTGGCGCCGGCAGCCACGCCAGTGGGCCGGAATGCCGTCAGCTCGGTGACTCCCTGGGCGCCCGGCCCCGCAGTCCACACCCAGTCGTGCAGGCTGAAGGAAGGGTGCGTCAGGGTCGAGCGGGTCGTCAGGGCACGCGCGGGCTGCCCGGGCACCATCGAATACAGGGTGCTGCGGCTGCCGTTCAGGAACGCAACAGACTGGGAGACCGGCGATTCGGCAGGCGAACGGGGCCTCAGCGCCGCGACCGACTGCATGTCGGGCAGCGGCGAAATCCTGTTGTTCTCGTACCGCACGAGTTCGTTGTTGCTGACGGCGATCTGGCGTGCCGGAGCGTTTCTGTTCTGGACCGGGGGCAGCACCGAGCCGTTGTCCTCCACGCGGACAAGGTCCTGGTTGGCCCGGAGCTCTACGTTGATCACGTCAGGCTGGCTGCGGAACGTCAGGGCCAGCTGAGTCTGCATCCGGAGCCTGTCCTCGGTGGAGGCGTCGGTCAGTTCCTTCGCCGACAGGTCCACCTGCGCCGCTCCCGAAACCACCGGCACGGACTCGCGGGCCAGCTTCATGCCGGAGGGGAAGGCGCTGACGACGGCGCCCTTCAGATACGGCGCCGGCCCGCCGAGCAGGGCACTCGTCATCGACTTCACGGTTTTCTTCTTGATGAACCAGCGCACGTCAGGAACGGCGTACGTGAAGCTCGGATCGTAGAAGTAGATCGGGTAGGCCCCGTAGATGACCCGGAAGGTTTCCTCGGGGATGGCCGTGCCGTCAGGAATTTTCGAAATGCGCCACTCGCCGTCGACCTGCACCAGGGTGACAGGGATGCTTTCCTTGGTTCCTTCCGGCATCTGGGTGGCCACGCCGTCGGCATCCACGGAATATGCCACGTCCAGCTGGTAGTTGAAGACGCCCTCGACGCCGGTTTTCACGACTTGCTCCGACCGGAAGACGAGCGTCCGCTGATCCGGCTTCCAGGCGACCGCGGACGCCTGGGTAAGGTACTGCCGCGCCACCGCGTAGTCATCCTCGTATCCGCTGCCGGCGCTGTAGAAGTCCTCGATCACCGCCTCCGGGCTTGATCCGGTCAGGGGGGCGCGCGGGAAGAAAACGGGTGCATTAGGATTTCCGGCGCCCTCTTCGCGGCTCTTGCCGACGGGACCGGACCTGGGGATCTGGGCGCAGGACGCCAGGAACAGCAGCACGACGGCGAGAACGCACGCCACCACGCCGCGGACATTCGGCCTCCGGCCGCTCATGACCGCTCCCCTGTCCCGGACACTCCCGAAGCCCGGGTTCCACCGGGCACGTGGGTTCCGGCCGCCACGTGGGGACCGCCAGGCACGCGGACTTCGTCGGCCTCAGCGGCGGCAGCGCCGTCAGCGGGGATGGCGTCGTCACCGGCGTCCGCCGGCCCGGCAGCAGCGCTGCCCAGCACGAGCACGGAGTGGTCGCCGTGGCCGGGCAGGCCCACATCCGCGGGCTCCAGCTGAAGGGGCGACTTGGTGATCGTGCCGCCCTGTTTCAGGGGCAGCGTCAGCCGGAAATTGGAGCCGACGCCCGGGTTGCCCCAGGCCTGCAGCCAGCCGTTGTGGAGCTTCGTGTCCTCGGTGGCGATGGAGAGCCCCAGCCCGCTGCCTCCCGTGGTGCGGGCACGGGCAGGGTCGGCGCGCCAGAAGCGGTCGAAGACCCGGGCAGCCTCCGCCGGGCTCATGCCGATTCCATGGTCCCTGACGGTGACGGCGACCGCGGTTTCATTGGAGGCCACGGAGATGTTGACGGGCCGGCCTTCACCATGCTCGAGGGCGTTCAGCACCAGGTTCCGCAGGATCCGGTCAATGCGTCGGGCATCCATTTCCACCACGACGCTGCCCTCCGGGGCGTTAAGGGTCATGCCCGAGCCGTACTCCTCTGCAACGGGCGAGACCCCTTCCATGACGTGGGACACGAGCTGCACGATGTCCGTGGCCTCGGCATCCAGCATGGCGACGCCGGCGTCGAACCGGGAGATTTCGAGCAGGTCGGCCAGCAGCGACTGGAATCGTTCCACCTGGTTGTAGAGCAGCTCGGCCGACCTCTTATTAATAGGGTCAAAATCGTGACGGGCATCAAAGAGCACCTCAGCCGCCATCCTCACCGTGGTCAGCGGCGTCCGCAGCTCGTGGGATACGTCCGAGACGAACCGCTGCTGCATCTGGGAGAGCGTGGCCAGCTGCGTGATCTGTTCCTGAAGGCTGGCGGCCATGTGGTTGAAGGACGCTCCCAGGCGTGCCATTTCATCTTCACCCTTGACCACCATGCGCTCCTGCAGCTGCCCCGCCGCGAGCTTCTCGGACACTACGGCGGCGTGGCTCACCGGGCTGACGACGTTCCGGGTGACGTACCAGGCGATGCCGCCGATCATCAGGATCAGCGCCGCGCCGCCCGCCCAGAGGACGTTCTGGATCTCGTTCAGCGTTTGTTGTGCCGTGTTGAGGTCATAGATCAGGTACAGCTCATAGACGGTGCCGTTGAACGTAACCTTGTTTCCGACGGCGATGCCGGGACGGTCTTCTGTCCCCACCGGGAACTCGGTGGAGGCCCAGAACTGCTCTTTGCCGGAATTCTGCACGGCGGTCCGGAGTTCGGGCGGGATGACGCTGATGGTCAGCTGGTCGGACGCCCGGGACTCGACCCAGCGGTTGCGGGGCTTGGTCTGCTCCGGCATCGCCTCGAACACGTAGCGGCGCTGGATAACAGAGCCCCTGCCCTCAACGGCATTCAACGTGTCATAGACCAGGGTGATCACACTGGACTGGTCGGTGACCTGCGCGCCGTCGAACGTGTCCTGCACCTGCTTGACGTTATAGCGGGTTTCGGACTCCGCCTGGGTCAGCCGCTCCTGGAAAAGGTTGTTGGCAATCTGGTTGGACAGGTAGGCGCCCACGATGGCAAAGGAGCTGATGGACAGCAACAGTGTGGTCAGGACAGTCCGGAACTGCAGCGACCGGCGCCACCGGCGCTGCAGGGAATGCAGGAGGTAGCGGATTCCCGGGAAAAACCGGTCCATGCCGGTGCGCACCAGGCGGCCGACCCGCACTGTGACGATCAGCGCACGGCGCCGCCAGATCCGGATCTGCGACGGCAACCTGGCGAGGCTCGCGCCAAAGGCGTCGGTGTGTTCCGGCACGGGGTGGGCACCGGGTTTGCGGGGTGCATCGGACGTCTTTTCCGCCGTCGCAGGGTTCGGCGAGGGGGCTCCGGGAGCGGAGTCCACCGGGGCATCAGAGGGATTGGGCCCCTGCGGTTCAGGAACCTGCTTTATAGCCGACACCACGAACCGTCAATACTACTTCCGGAGCTTCCGGATCACGTTCAATTTTTGACCGCAGCCGCTGGACATGGACATTGACCAGCCGGGTATCCGCCGCATGCCGGTAACCCCAGACCTGCTCCAGCAGCAGCTCGCGGGTGAACACCTGCCACGGCTTGCGTGCCAGCGCCACCAGGAGATCGAACTCCAGGGGCGTCAGGGAAATCCGCTCGTCCCCGCGGTTCACGAGGTGGCCGGCGACGTCGATCGTGATGTCCGCGATGCGCAGCGTCTCCGGCGCCTTCTGGTCGCCCGGGCGGAGGCGTGCCCGGACGCGGGCCACGAGCTCCGCCGGCTTGAAGGGCTTGGGAACGTAGTCGTCGGCGCCGGACTCCAGGCCGCGCACCACATCCGAGGTGTCGGATTTGGCCGTCAGCATGACAATGGGAACATCCGACTCGGCCCGGATCTGCCGGCACACCTCGATGCCGTCGGTACCGGGGAGCATGAGATCCAGCAGCACGAGATCCGGCTTCGACGAACGGAAGATTTCCAGGGCCTGACCGCCGTCGGCGCAAAAAACGGGCTCGAAGCCGTCGTTGCGCAGGACGATGCCGATCATCTCTGCGAGTGCCTCGTCATCGTCAACTACCAGAATGCGTGCCTTCATAGTTATATATTCCCTTATTGCTGTTGCTTTGTCTTATTGGCCGCATCCTCGGCATGGCGTCAACGCCCTGCTTCCGTGCGCGCAACGCCGGGCTTCGGCGGGGAAGACCTTGCGGTTTAACGGCCTGCAGGACCGGGCCGCGCCGCCGCCAGGCGGTGAAATCTCCCGGAGGCTAGGTTGCCCGACGGCGGAACTATAGTCTGGAGTGGCCCGGCCGTTTCCGGTGCGAACCTTGGGGAGGAACAGCTTGTCACAGCAGGACCCGAATTGCCCGCCGCCAGAGCACCTGCCGCCGGAGTCCGGACGCCAGCCATGGGGCCCTGCTTCCCCCCAAAACCAGGACGGACGGCCGCCGCAGACCTGGGGCGCACCGCCCCAGTGGGGTAACCCCCAACCCGGAAACCAACAGCCGTGGGGCGCCTACCAGAACCGGCCCGCCGGCTACCCCGCCTATACCGCGCCGCCAAAGCCGGGGGTGGTGCCCCTCCGGCCGCTGATGTTCGGCGAGATCATGGACGGCTCATTCCAGACGATCAGGCGAAACCCCAAAGCCATGCTGGGGGCGGGCCTCCTTGCCCAGGCCCTGGGGGCGATCGCCGCCGGCGTCCTCACGGCGGCGGGGACAACCTCCGAAGCGTCGATAAGCGCCTGGCTGGAGACCCAAAGCAATGCCGAGCTGGCCGGCATCGGTTTGGCAGTGACCAGCGCAGTCGCGGTTGTCTCGATCCTGAGCGTTTTTATTTCCACGGTGCTTCAGGGTGCCATGGTGGTTCCGGTGGCCAGGTCCATCCTCAACCGGCGGACCGGTTTCCGGCAGATGTGGTTGCTGGCACGCGGACGCGCCTGGGCGCTGGTGCGCATGGCAGGCATCGCGGCTGGAGCCGGCATCCTGGCAACGGCGCTGTTCGCGGTGGTCGCCATCCTGCTGGTCAGCACGGCCGGCGCGCTGTCCTTCGCAGTCGTGTTTCCGCTGGGGCTCGCTTTTCTTGCGGCCTTCATGTGGGTCGCCGTGAAGCTGTCCGTCGCGCCGGCAGCCATCGTTATTGAAGAGCTCGGTGCCCTGGACGGGATCCGGCGCTCCTGGAGCATCACCCGCGGGCACTGGTGGCGCATCTTCGGCATCATCCTGGTGGTAGCGCTTCTCGTGGGTGTCATCGCCCAGATAGTCATGATCCCTGTCAGTCTCCTCTCCGGGCTGTTCACCGGGGTGGTGGCCCCGCACGACGCCGCGGGCCAGGCCGCCGCCATCGGAATCGTGGTTGTCGTGGCCACCACAGTCATGTCTGCCCTCGCCGGTGCCGTGGGATTCGCCTTCCAGACGTCCGTCATGGCATTGCTGTACATGGACCTGCGCATGCGCAAGGACGGCCTCGACATCGCGCTGCTCCGGCTGCTGGAGACCGGGGCCGACGACGGCGGAGTCCCGGGCCGCGGAGTGCCTGTCTACGGTGCCGGTTCGGCCGGGCCCGCGGCGGGCTGGCCCCCACCGTCCGGCGCTCCTCCGCTGCGCGGATGACCGGCCGGCAGGCACTGTTCGCCGGCGATTGGCCAGGCACATGCTGACCCTCCTGGCCACAGAGCCTCCGGTGCAGCCCGACCGGGAGGAGGCGCGCCGCTGGGCCGTGGAAGAGCTGTCCAAACGCGAATACCGGGATGCCGAACCGGGCTGGCTGGCCGAACTCTGGCGCCAGTTCCTGGACTGGCTGCAGTCACTGGGCAGCGGTCAGGCCACCGCCGAAGGCAGCCCCACCGCGCCGCTGATCGGAATCGGCATCGCGGTCCTGCTGGGCCTGGCCATCATCCTGGCCAGGCCGCGTCTCAACGCCCGGCGCCGGGCGCCAAAAGAAGTGTTCGACCCCGACGGGCGGGTTACCGCCGCAGCGTACCGCCGCCTCGCGGCAGCCGCCGCAGCCCGCGGCGACTGGGCGGCCGCCGTCGTCGATCAGTTCCGCGCCCTGGTGCGCTCCGCCGAAGACCGGGCGGTCCTCGAGCCTCAGCCGGGCCGCACAGCGGACGAAGCTGCCGCACAGCTTGCCGCCGTCTTCCCGACGGCTGCCGAGAAGCTGGCACAAGCGGCAACCGTGTTTGACGCCGTGCGCTACGGAAGCGGCAGCGCGAACGAGGCCCACCACGAGGCCATTGCCGCCCTGGACTCCGCACTCGATTCCCTCGCACCCTCCTATGCTGACGGCGCAACCGCAGGGCTCGCGGTGCCCAAATGACAGCGCCGGAGCGAGTCCGCCCAACCGGCGGGGGCGAACCAGCCAACAGCCCGCCGGGCCTCGGCGGAGCCGTCCGCCACGTTGACGTGCGAAGGCTGCCCGGATGGATCCGACGGCACCGGGGGCGATTGGTGTTCAGCCTTGTCATGGTCGTCGCCCTCGCCGTGATCCTCGCCGTGCAACTGTCGCCGCGGTCCGATTCCACCGAGCTGTCCATCCGCAACCCTGCACCAAACGGCGCCAAGGCTGCGGCCGAAATTCTGGGCCGCCATGGCGTAACGGTGGAGCAGTCGGAGTCCTTCGAGGAAACGCTCGCGTCTGTGGCTGCTGCCCGCCGGAAGGGCAGCGGATCCACCGTCCTGCTCTATGACCAGCGGGGTTTCCTGGAGGGTGAACGGCTCCGCCAGTTGCTGTCAGCCGCCGACCGGCTCGTGGTCGTGTCGCCGCGCCTCGCCACGCTGACCGGCCTGGGCGGCACTGTCCGGCAGGCAGGTGTAGTGCCGGAGGCGGCAACCACCCTGGAGCCGGGCTGCGCCGTTGCCGATGCCGAGGCGGCGGGGACAGTCAGCGCTGACCAGGGCTTCCTCTACACCGGCGGCAGCACCTGCTACGGCGCTACCGGCAACGGGCGCGGCCTCTACGCCGCGGCCGAGAACGGAAAGCTGGTGGTCCTCGGCAGCACGGCGATCATCGGCAACCGCCTGCTGGACGAAAACGGCAACGCGGCCCTGACCCTGCGGACCCTGGGCAGCCAAAGCCACCTTGTCTGGTACCTGCCGGGCGTTGCCGACCTTGGCTTCACCGCGTCCCCGAAGACCCTGGACGATCTCGCCCCGGACTGGGTGGCCGTCCTGGGCCCGTGGCTCACTTTCGTGGCCCTGCTGGCGGTCTTTTGGCGGGGCAGGCGCCTCGGGCCGCTGGTCTTCGAGCCCCTGCCGGTTATCGTCAAGGCCGCCGAAACGGCCGAGGGCAGGGCCCGCCTGTACCACGATGCGCACGCGGTGGACCGTGCGGCGGACAATCTCCGGGCGGGGACCCTGGTCCGCCTTGCCGGATCCCTTCGGCTGGGTGCCGGCGTGGAGTCTGCCGACGTGTCCGCGGCCGCGGCCAGGCATCTGGGACGCGACCCTGCCGACATGTACCGCAACCTGCACCGCCGCCCGCAAACGGAGGCCGAACTCGTCAGTTGGGCCCAGGAGCTGTCAGGACTAGAGAAAGAGGTAACCAGTACATGAGCGACCAACCAACCGGCGATGCTCCCGGGACCTACGGCGATGCCCCGGTGACCACCTTGGCCGGGCCGTCCGCGCACGGGGCTCCGGATCCCGTCCGCCAGGCACTCCTCGATGTGCGGCACGAGGTGGCCAAGGCCGTCGTCGGACAGGAGTCCACGGTCACCGGCATGCTGATCGCCCTCCTGTCACGCGGCCACGTATTGCTCGAAGGGGTCCCGGGCGTGGCTAAGACGCTGCTGGTCCGCGCCCTGTCCGCGGCCCTGAGCCTGGACACCAAGCGCGTGCAGTTCACGCCGGACCTCATGCCGGGCGACGTCACCGGATCCCTCGTCTATGACGCGGCCAACTCCGATTTCAGTTTCCGTGAGGGCCCGGTTTTCACCAATATGCTCCTGGCAGACGAGATCAACAGGACCCCGCCGAAGACCCAGGCCTCGCTCCTGGAGGCCATGGAGGAACGCCAGGTCTCGGTGGACGGTGTGTCGCGGCCGCTTCCCGTGCCCTTCATGGTTGCGGCCACGCAGAACCCCGTGGAGTACGAAGGCACCTATCCGCTGCCGGAAGCGCAGCTGGACCGGTTCCTCCTCAAGCTGACCATGCCCCTGCCGGACCGCGCCGCCGAAATCGAGGTCATCCGCCGGCATGCCGCTGGTTTCGATCCCCGTGATCTGGCCGCCGCCGGCATCCGTCCGGTCGCGGGCGCGGATGAACTGGAGCGGGCCCGCCGGGCTGTGGCGGACGTGGCTGTGGCGCCCGAAGTCATGGGCTACATCGTTGACCTTGTCCGCGCCACCCGCTCAGCCCCCTCGTTCCAGCTGGGCGTGTCGCCGCGCGGAGCGACGGCCCTGATGAACGCGTCGCGGGCCTGGGCCTGGTTGTCCGGCCGCGATTTCGTCACCCCGGATGACGTCAAGGCGCTGGCCCTTCCGTGCCTGCGGCACCGCGTGGCGCTCCGGCCCGAGGCGCTGATGGACGGCGTCCAGGCCGACGATGTGCTGGGGAGCATCCTGACGTCCGTGCCCGTCCCCCGCTAGCTCATGGCAATTTCGGGCCGTTTGGTACTCCTGGCACTCGCCGGGCTTTGCCCTGTGCTCCTTTTCCCGGGGTGGGAGGCTGCGCTGGCCGTGCTCCTTGTCCTGGCCGCGCTGGTCCTGGTGGACCTGGGCCTCGCCGCATCTGTAGCTCACGTTGCCGTGGCGCGGTCCACGCCCGGAAATGTCACGCTGGCCGGCACCGCGGACTCGGTGCTCACGGTGCACAACACGGGGAAACGGGCGCTGAGGGCACTGGTGCGCGACGCGTGGCAACCGTCCGCAGGGGCCGTAAACCCGGTCCAGGAAACAGAAGTCCCGCCAGGCGAGAGACGGCGGCTGACCGTCCGGCTGCGGCCTACCAGGAGGGGCGACCTCACCGCGCCGCACGTCACCCTTCGGTCCTTCGGCCCGCTCCGTCTCGCCGCACGCCAAAAAACCCTGGAGTGCCCGGGGTCGGTCCGCGTGCTGCCGCCGTTCAATTCCCGGCGCCACCTCCCCTCGAAGCTGCGGAGGCTCCGGGAACTGGATGGCAAGGCCGCCGTCCAGATCCGTGGCGCCGGCACGGAGTTCGATTCCCTCCGCGACTACGTCCGCGGCGATGATGTCCGCTCCATAGACTGGCGTGCCACGGCGAGGCGGTCCGCCGTCGTGGTCCGCACCTGGCGGCCGGAACGGGACCGGCGGGTGGTGATTATGCTGGACACGTCACGGACTGCCGCAGCCCGCATCAACGACGAACCGCGGCTGGACACCGGGATCGAAGCGGCGCTGCTGCTGGCCGTCCTCGCTGAACGGGGCGGGGACCGGGTGGACTTCTTCGCCTTCGACCGCCGGACGCGGGCCAGGGCCGGAACGGCTGCCGGCGGAAACCTGCTGGGACAGCTCGTACAGGCCATGGCGCCCCTCGAAGCGGAGCTCATCGAGCTTGATTGGGCACAGATTCCCGGGCAGGTCCGGGCCGTTTCCGCGCACCGCTCACTCGTGGTGCTGCTGACGTCGCTCGACGGCGGCGCTCCGGAGGAGGGGCTCATTCCGATGGCGGCGCGGCTGGCCCAGCAGCATATGGTGGTGGTGGCTTCCGTCCGCGATCCCATGCTGGGCGAGCTGCTGGCGGAACGGACGACGGCGGCGCAGGTGTTCCGCGCGGCGGCGGCGGAACGCGCCCTGCTGGAGCGCGAGGCGGTGAGCCTGCAGCTCCGCCACCTCGGCGTGGAGGTCGTGGACGCGGAACCCCACCAGCTGCCCCCTGCGCTGGCGGACGCCTACATCCGGCTCAAGGCGGCGGGCCGCCTGTGAACGGTAAAGAGCATTCAAAATCAATTCAGCAGCTCAGCCCATCAGGAGGTCTTCCGTGAACACGCCGATCTACCAGCAGGCCATGGGTGCCGGCTTCGGCCGTCTTCAGCCCGAACTCCAGGATTACTTTTCACTGGCCCCCGGTTCCGGCCGGTACGGCGTCGGGGAGGGCGTGTTCGACGTCGTGGGCTGCCGGCAGCGCTGGCTGCGGCCGCTGCTGGGGTTGACCGCCGGCGAGGAGGCCTTCTTCCCGGAATACGGTGAGCGCGTACCGTTCCGGATCGAAAACCATGCACATCTGGACCCGTTCGGCCGCTCGAGCCTGACCGCCCGCCGGCAGATCTTCTTTCCCGGCCGCACCCGGATTTTCCAGGACACCACCAGCGTGCGCTCCCCGGGCACGGGCGATCCCCCCGGAGCGGCGCGGCTCGTGGACTACGTCGGCAGGTACCGCCGCCTGGTCACCGACCTGAACCTGAGCGCGACGGCCAAAGGCCGGCTCCGCGGGGTCTCCGAAGCGTCCCGGCTGTTCCTGGGGCCGCTGCGTGTGCAGCTGCCCCCGCCGCTCGATGCCAAAGCCTATGCCGAACAGTGGTGGGACCCGTCAGAAGGGGCACATGGCAGGCACCGGATCCAGGTGAAGGTGATCCAGCCGCAGGTCGGCCTGGTCCTGGTCTATGCCGGGCACTTCGATTACCGGCTCGAGGCCTACCCGGGCGGGAATTCGGCGCCTGGCTTCCTCCCGTTGCATGCCGTGCCGGACCGCTGGGAACAACGGACCTAACGCCTCCGCCTCAGCCGAGCGCCAGCTGGTTCAGGCCGTCGGCCGCCTGCGTCAGGCGCGTGAGCACCGCCGTCGCGGCCTTGGGGGTGTGCTCCTCAAGCCCACCCGACGGCGTGATCCGGAGCGTCCCCAGCTCTGCCAGCGGCAACCCCAGCTGCTGCCAGGGGCGACGTACCGTTTCAACGACATCGGCGACCCGGGGCAGCTCGCCGGCAGGGTTGTCCACGCGCAGGGCGCCAGCCCAGATCCGCCTGCCGGCTTCAACCGCTTCGGCCAGCTGCTCCCACTGGCGGGACGTCAGCGCCTTCAGCGGAACGGCGATGCCGTCCGCGCCGGCGGCGAGGATCCTGTCGAACGGAGCCTCGATCTCCGGGACCGCGATGGCGATCTCGGCGGCACCGGCGTCGCGGACGGCGTCAATCACCACGCGCCACAGCTCCGTCACTTCCTGTCCGGCAACGGACCGCAGCGTCCGGTAGCCGCTGGAGGTGGGAATGGTGCCGGCCAGCACGGAGGCGATGTCCGGCTCGTCGAGCTGCACCACGAGCCGTGCACCCGGCACGGCAGCAGACACGCGGGTGAGGTGCTCGCCAACGCCGGCGGCAAGGGAGGCTGCAATGTCACGGCGCGCACCGTAGTCGATCAGGGCGCGTTCACCGTTGTGGAGGTGCAACCCGGCGGCCATGCTCAGCGGCCCCCGCAGCTGGACCTTGAATTCAGCGGCCGCCTGGCCGTCCTCTTCGCCGGCCACGTCGGCGAGCACGTTGATATCGGTGGACAGGGCCGATCTGGCCCGGATGAGGTCACGCCCGGGACGGTCGACGATGCGCCAGCCATGGGGCTGGACATCCACGGCCATCTCCACGAGCAGGGACGCCGTCCGGCCGATGGCGTCCGCGCCCACTCCCCTGCCGGGGAGCTCTGCCAGGAACGGAAGATGCGGGCTGCCAAGTTCCCCGCGGATGATCCGGGTGGCTTCGATCGGGTCCTCCCCGGGCCACGGGCCGAGTGCGGTGGCCGTCACTTGCCGTTGCGGTGACGTTGCTGCCTCTGGCACGGCTTAGGCGTTGAGCGAGGTGGAAGGGCCGGCAGCGGGCATGCCTGTTGCGGCCCCGGGTGACGCGCCGCCGGCCCGGTTGTTGCCGCCGGCCGCGTTGTGGTCCTCGGCGATCGCCTCGTGGTGGCGGATCACCTCGCCAATGATGAAGTTCAGGAATTTTTCCGCGAAGGCCGGGTCCAGCTGGGCATCCTCGGCGAGCCGGCGCAGCCGGGCGATCTGGGCGGTCTCACGTCCGGGATCCCCCGCCGGAAGCCGGTGCGCCGCCTTGAGGAAACCCACCTTCTGGGTGGCTTTGAACCGCTCCGCCAGGAGGTACACCAGGGTCGCATCGATGTTGTCGATGCTCGACCGGATCGACAACAGTTCCGCCATCACTGAAGGATCCACATGCCCGGCGAGGGAACTCGCGGCGGGGTCGTAGGAGTCGGTGTCAGGCAGATCATGGTTTAGCTCGGTCATGGATCCAGTCTATGGGCACTGCCGGAAACTCCGCCGGTGTTAAGCGGCTGGCGTCAGGGCGGGCGCGGCCGGGTCCGGACGTCCGCAGCCGCGACGGACGGGCGGACAATGTAGGTGTCACGCAACACACATCGGTCATGGAGGTTGGACATGAGGATTGCAGTTCTCGGCACCGGCACGGTGGGCAGGACCCTGGCCGGAAAACTGGTCCAGACGGGGCACCAGGTCACCATCGGATCCCGGAGTGCCACCAATGCGGCGGCGCTGGAGTGGGCCGCTGGTGCAGGCCCGCAGGCGAAGGCCGCCACGTTCTTCGACGCCGCTGCGGACGGCGAAGTGATCATCAATGCCACTCCCGGAGCCGTATCGCTGGACGTGTTGGCCGCCGCCAGCACGAAGAACCTGGACGGCAAGGTGCTCCTTGATGTGGCGAATCCGCTGGACCTTTCGGCGGGCTTCCCGCCGTCGCTCTCCATCTCCAATACGGACAGCCTGGCGGAAACCATCCAGCGGTCCTTCCCCACGACCCGCGTGGTCAAAGCCCTGAACACCATGCGGGCCGACGTCATGGTGGCTCCGGACCGCCTGGCCGGCGGCGACCACGACGTGTTCATGGCCGGCGACGACGCCCAGGCCAAGGAAGTGGTGGCCGGGCTGCTGCGGGAATTTGGCTGGCGGCCCGAACACATCCGGGATCTGGGCGCCCTCGAAGCGGCGCGGGGGATGGAGATGTGGCTTCCGCTGTGGCTCCGCATCTTCCTCCGGCAAGGCGACCGCGTCTTCAACATCAAGGTGGTTTCCGAGTAAGCCGCAGACAATTGAATGCAAAAGGCCTGCCCGTCCGCCACGCATGCCGGACGGGCAGGCCTTTGCTGCCGGAGGTGCTGCTAGATGCCCAGGAGGGCGCGGTGGTCCTCCCTGCGCTTGGCCTGCTCGGCCGGATCCGGAACCGGGAGCGACGCGATGAGTCGCTTGGTGTAATCGTGCTGGGGCGCACCCATGACATGCTGGCCGATCCCCTGTTCAACCAGCTTGCCCTTGTACAGCACCCCCACCCAGTGCGACAGCATGTCCACCACGGCCAGGTCGTGGCTGATGAACAGGGCTGCGAATCCGAACTCCCGCTGGATTTCCTTGAATAGCTCCAGCACCTTCGCCTGCACCGAAACGTCCAGCGCGGAGGTGGGCTCGTCGGCGATCAGCAGCTTCGGGTTGAGGATCAGGGCCCGCGCCAGCGATGCCCGCTGGCGCTGCCCGCCGGACAGTTCGTGCGGAAAGCGGTCAGCGTACGACGCCGGCAACTGAACTGATTCGAGCAGCTCGCCGACGCGTTTGCGCGCCTGCGCCGCCGACGGATTTGTGTGGATGATCAGCGGCTCCGCCACACAGTCCCCGATGGTCAGCTGGGGATTGAACGACGCTGCCGGGTCCTGGAACACGAATCCGATGTCCTTGCGAAGCGGCTTGAAGGTCCGCTCCTTGAGGTTGAGCATCTCGTAGCCGAGCACGCTGAGGCTTCCGCCCGTGGTGCGGTTGAGCCCCGCAATGGCACGGCCGATGGTGGTTTTGCCGGAACCTGACTCGCCCACGAGGCCAAAGACCTCGCCCTCGGACACCGTGAAGCTCACACCGTCCACGGCTTTGAAGGCGGGGCTGCCCAGCCGGCCAGGGTATTCGATGGTCAGGCCTTTGGCCTCCACCAGCACCTTGCCGCCCTGGTGCGCCCGTTCCGTCATCCCTTCCGAGGCCGAGTTCCGGCCGAGGTGGGGGACGGCAGCCAGCAGTTTTCTGGTGTAGTCCTGCCGCGGTTCGGCAAACAGGGTCTTGACCGACGCCTCCTCCACGACGTCGCCCTGGTACATCACCACGACGCGGTCGGCGAGGTCTGCCACGACCCCCATGTTGTGCGTGATCAGCACGATGGAGGTTCCGTACTTGTCCCGCAGGTCCCGCAGGAGCTCCAGGATCTCGGCCTGCACGGTGACGTCCAGAGCCGTGGTGGGTTCGTCCGCCACAATGAGGCCAGGATTCAGCGCGAGGGCAGCGGCAATGACCACGCGCTGCTTCTGCCCGCCGGAGAACTGGTGCGGATAGTAGTTGACCCGCGTTTCCGGATCCGGAATCCCCACTTTCCCCAGGGCCTCGATGGCCCTGGTCTTCGCGTCCTTGGCCGAAACCCGCCTTCCGCCGGGACCGCCGGAATGCGCCCGGATGCCTTCGGCGATCTGCCAGCCGACGGTGAATACCGGGTTCAGGGCCGTGGACGGCTCCTGGAACACCATGGCCACGTCGCGTCCCCGGATCTGCCGGAGCTCCCTGGCACTGACGCTGATGACGTTGTTTCCGTTGATCAGCACGGCTCCGCGGCTGGTGGCCGTTTCGGGCAGCAGGCCGAGGATGGTCTTGGCGGTGACTGTTTTGCCGGAACCGGATTCGCCGACGATGGCCAGGACCTCGCCGGGGTTGACCTGGAGGCTGACGTCCTTGACGGCATGTACATCGCCGGCGTCGGTGGCGAAGGTGACCTCGAGGTGGTCAATGTCGAGGACCGGGCCTGTGCCGGTGCCTCTCCTGTCGATGTTGACGGTCATGAGCTTCTCACTTCTGCGTCGATGGCTGCCTGCGCACCTGCGGTCGAGTCCGGCCCGCCCTTGCCGGAGGCAGCTTTCTTGCGGCCGCGAAGGCGCGGATCGTTCAGGTCGTTGATGCTCTCGCCCACCAGGGTGAGTCCCAGTACGGTCCAGACGATGGCGACGCCGGGGAATACACCCGTCCACCAGATGCCGGAGGTTGTGTCCGCCAGGGCCTTGTTGAGGTCGAAGCCCCATTCAGCGGCCGAGGAGGGCTCGATGCCGAATCCCAGGAAGCCCAGGCCGGCAAGGGTCAGGATCGCCTCGGAAGCGTTCAGCGTGAAAATCAGCGGAAGGGTCCGCGTGGCGTTCCGATAAATGTGCCTGCTCATGATGCGGATGCTCGATGCGCCCACTACCTTGGCCGATTCGACGAACGGCTCAGCCTTAAGCCGGATGGTCTCGGCCCGGATGACCCGGAAGTACTGGGGAATGAACACGACGGTGATGGAGATGGCTGCCGCCATCACGCCGCCGAAGAGGCTCGACTGGCCGCCGCTGATGACGATGGCCATGACAATGGCCACGAGCAGCGAGGGGAAGGCATAAATGGCGTCTGCAACGACCACCAGGATGCGGTCCAGCCAGCCGCCGATGTAGCCGCTGACCAGGCCCAGGATGACGCCGGCGAAGATGGACAGCAGTACAGCTACAACGATGACGAAGACCGCCGTCTGGGAACCCCAGACGACGCGGGAAAGAACATCGTAGCCACCCACGGTAGTGCCCCACAGATGCTTGCCGCCGGGCGGTTCCTGCGTGGGAAAGCTGCCGTCGGCGTCGGAAAGCTGGGCAAAGCCGAAGGGAGCAATGAGCGGTGCAAAGATGGCGGTCAACAGGAACGTCCCGGTCAGGACGAGGCCCATGACGAGCATCCCCCGCTGCAGCCCCACGCTCTTGTTGAAATGCGAAATGACGGGGAGCCGCTTGAACAGCGGAGCCCTGTGATCCACGGTGGTTTCCACCGGAACATTCGTACTCATGTCAGTACCTCACGCGGGGATCGATCAGCGCGGCCACGATGTCCACGATGAAGTTGGTGACGGCCACGATGACGGCCAGGAGCACCACAATGCCCTGAACCGCCACAAAGTCGCGGGCCGTCAGGTAGTTGGCCAGCTGGAAGCCGAGACCCTGCCACTCGAAGGTCTTTTCCGTCAGCACGGCGCCGCCGAGCATCACTGCGATCTGGAGGCCCATCACGGTGATGATGGGGATCAGCGCGGGCTTGTAGGCGTGTTTGGTGACCAGACGGAATTCGCTTACACCGCGGGAACGCCCTGCCTCGACGTAGTCCCGGCCGAGCGTGCCGATCACGTTGGTCCTCACCAGCCGGAGGAAGATGCCGGCTGTCAGGAGCCCCAGGGCAACTGCGGGAAGGACGGCATGCGCCATCACATCGCCCAGGGCCGCCACATTGCCGCTGCGGATTGCATCGAGCCAATAGATGCCGGTGGGTGCCTGCAGTCCGGTGAGTGCCAGTTCGCTGGACGTCTTGGCGCGCCCCGCCACCGGGAGCCAGCCGAGCCACACCGAGAACGTCAGTTTCAGCAGCAGGCCCGCGAAGAATACCGGCGTGGCGTAGCAGAGGATCGCGAACACGCGCAGCACGGCGTCGGGAGCGTGATCACGACGGTGGGCAGCGATCATGCCGAGGGGAATGCCCACCAGAAGCGCGACGATCAGGGCGTTGATGGTCAGTTCGAGGGTGGCCGCGCCGTACGTGGCCAGCATCTCGGTGACCCTGCGGTTGTCCGACAGCGTGGTTCCGAAGTTCCCGGTGGCAAGCTGTGCCAGGTACTCGAAGTACTGGACCAGGAGCGGGCGGTCGTAGCCCGCAGCATGGATCCGCTCCTGCAGCTGCTCCGGCGGTAGCCGGCCGCCCATAGCGGCCGTGACAGGATCACCGGTGATCCGCATGAGGAAGAACACCATGGTGACCAGGATGAATATGGTGGGAAAGATCAGGAGGAACCTGATCATGATGTACTGGCCCAGTCCCCCACCGGACTTCTTCTTCTTTGACGGCAGAAGGCCGTCGGCGTCGGTTGGCGGCGCCTCAATCAGTGTTGTCATTACTGCCTAATTTTGTGTTTCCGGGCCGTCGGGCTCCGGATTCTGCTGTTCGGCAACCAGTAAGAAAGGCGGGACGCCTCGCAGGCGTCCCGCCTCCTCAGCTGGTCAGGACCTAATGGGGATGCAGTCCTACTTGGAGATTACGCCGAGACGGGTCTTGAACGATGCATCGAGGGTCTTTTCAACACCCTTGACGTCCGCTCCCGCCACCATCAGCTGGGCACCCTGCAGCAGCGGCAGCGTGGACAGGTCCTTGGCGACGGCCGTCTGGGCTTCGCCCAGCACCTTTTCGCGTTCGGCCTTGTCAACCGTGGTGAGCTGCTTGCTGACGAGATCCGTAACAGCCGGGTTCTCGTAGTGGTTCTTGAGGAAGTTGCCGGGCACGAAGAACGGCGTCAGGTAGTTGTCAGCGTCGGAGTAGTCCGGGAACCAGCCGAGCTGGTAGACCGGGTAGGCGTCCGCGGTGCGTGCCTTGGAGTAGGTGACCCATTCGGTGGACTGGAGGTCCACCTTGAACAGGCCCGACTTCTCCAGCTGTTCCTTGATCATGGCGTATTCGTCGCCCGAGGACTTGCCGTAGTGGTCCGGATTGTACTGGAGCTTGATGTTGACGGTGCCGGTGATGCCGGCGTCGGCGAAGGCCTTCTTGGCCTTGTCCAGGCTGGGCTTGCCGCTGCCGTCGCCGTACATTTCTTTGAGCGGCTGGATGGCGCCGGCGAATCCGTCCGGAACCACGGAGTACGCCGGCAGGTAGGTGCCCTTGTACACCTGCGTGGCGATGGCGTCACGGTCCACCAGGTCGGCCATGGCCTGGCGCACTGCGAGGGCCTTCTTGGGATCGGCGTCGGCGGACTTGGCGCCGAACGGCATGGTGTCGAAGTTGAACACGATGTAGCGCAACTCGCCGCCGGGACCCTTGTGGACCTTGACCTTCGAGTCCTTTTCCAGGTCTGCGGCGTCGGTGGCTGTAAGGCTGCGGCCGGCGACGTCGATGTTGCCCTGCTGAACGTCCAGCTTCAGGTTGTTGGAGTCGGCGTAGTACTTGATGTTGGCGCCGTCGTTGGCCGGTTTGCCGAGGAGGCCCTGGTAGTCCGGGTTGGCCTTGAGGCTGACCAGCTCGTTCTTCTTGTAGCTCTCAATGGTGTACGGCCCGGCAAAGGGCTTGGCCTTGACGATTTCGTCGTCGCCCATGATCTTGTCCGCCGGGAAGACCTCTTCGTCGACGATCGGGCCGGAGTTGGATGCGAGGACACCCGGGAACACCTGGTCGTTGCCGGCCTTGAGCGTGAAGACGACCGTGGAATCGTCCTTGGCTGCCACTGACTTCAGGTTGCCCAGCAGTGACGCCGGGCCGTTGGGGTCAGCGATCTTGACTACGCGGTCGATGGAGAACTTCACGTCCGAGGACGTCAGCGCGTGGCCGTTGGCGAACTTGAGGCCCGGCTTGAGCTTGACGGTGTATTCCGTCGGGGTGGTGAAGGACGCAGATTCGGCGATGTCGGGGGAAGCATCGGCAGATCCGGGCTTGGAGTTCATGAGGAACGGATAGATCTGGTTCATGACCATGAAGGAACCGGCGTCGTAGGAACCGGCCGGATCGAGAGTTACCACCTTGTCGGTGGTGCCATAGGTGATGGTGCCACCGCCAGCGCTGCCGGTGGTTGTTCCGCCGCCGCCGGAGGGGCCCGTGCAGGCAGTCAATGCGAAAGCGGAAATGCCTGCGAACGCGATAGCGCCCTGCAAGGCCTTTTTGTTCATTGCCATCTGTGAACTTTCTGTTCGATGAGTGCGCGCGGCCCGGCATGAATCGTGCGGGCGACGCGCTGTCCTGATGCCTTGATTGAACCAGACGGTTGCCCGGTGAATCGCTGCATCTTGTGAGATGAGACACAAAATTTACCATAATGGGGCCGAGGCAGGGTTTCGGAGCTACCCGTGGGTACGAAAAACGGCCGACGGGTATCCGTCGGCCGTTACGTGGTCCGGAGTTGCGTCAGACCAGTTCAGGGGTGCGCGTCAGTTGAGTTCAGCGCGCTGCAACGAACGCGCGGCGTCGATGGTGGCTTGGCCGAGGACCCGGCTGCCCTGGTACAGGACCACCGTCTGTCCGGGGGCGACTCCGCGAAGGGGATCAGTCAGCGTAACCACGAGGCGGTCGCGCAGCACTCCGGCGTCATCGGCCATCCGCTCCATGCGGGCCGTCGCGGGGACGGGGTCGCCGTGGGCGCGCACCTGCGCATAGCAGTCAAACTCCGCCCCTGTGCCCACCTCGGCGATGGGCAGCCCCGCCCAGGAAACCTTGATGCCGCGGATCTCGTCGATGGCGAGCAGCGCCTCCGGCCCGACCACCACCTTGTTTTCCTTGGGCCGGATTTCCAGCACGAACCTGGGCTTCCCGTCGGCGGCAGGCCGGCCGAGCTTGAGGCCACGGCGCTGGCCGACCGTGAAGGCATTTGCCCCCGGGTGCTCGCCAACCTTGGAACCGGTTTCGTCAACGATGTCGCCGGTGCTCATCTCAATCTTCTCGGCGAGCCAGCCGGCGGTATCCCCGTCCGGGATGAAGCAGATATCGTGGCTGTCCGGCTTGTTGGCGACGGACAGGCCGCGCCGTTCCGCTTCCGCCCGGACCTCGGCCTTGGAGGGTGTGTCCGCGAGGGGAAACATCGAGTGCTTGAGCTGCTCATGGGTCAACACCCCGAGGACGTAGCTCTGGTCCTTGGCCCAGTCAGCGGCGCGGTGCAGCTCGGGGTTGCCGTCGGCGTCGGTGATCACCTTCGCGTAGTGGCCGGTGCAGACGGCGTCGAAGCCAAGGGCGATGGCCTTCTCCAGCAGGGCCGCGAACTTGATGCGCTCATTGCAGCGCATGCAGGGGTTGGGCGTCCGGCCGGCAGCGTACTCGTCGATAAAGTCCTGGACCACGTCTTCCTTGAACCGCTCGGAAAAGTCCCACACGTAGTAAGGGATTCCCAGAACGTCACAGGCGCGCCACGCGTCGCGCGAGTCCTCAATGGTGCAGCAGCCGCGGCTTCCCGTGCGCAGGGTGCCCGGCATCCTGGACAGCGCCAGGTGAACGCCGACGACGTCGTGCCCCGCGTCGACGGCGCGGGCGGCGGCGACGGCGGAGTCAACTCCGCCGCTCATAGCTGCTAGAACTCGCATTTCGGCTTTCTGTAGTCTGATGGCGGCCCGGCCGGCGATTCGCAACGCCGGATTCTGAAACGCAGTGCGGGGCTCGGGTCACTCCCCTGTTGGCACCTACGTCAGATGACACACCGCTTGCCCATCTATTCTAGCGCCCGGCCGAATCAGGCCCTAAATTCCCTTGACCGCGCAGGACGGCACTTCTAAAGTCAAACGTACTGGTTTTAGAACGCGGCCGCACTCGGCCACCGGATGAATCGAGCATGTCATGACTCTTGAGAGCATCATCATCGCCGGTGGCGGCCTGGCGGGGGCCACCGCGGCACGCACGCTGCGCGCCGAAGGCTTCCAGGGCAACATCACCGTCGCCGCGGCCGAAGCGCATCATCCCTACATCAGGCCCCCGCTGTCCAAGGAATACCTGCTGGGAAAAGCCGGTGAGGACGCCGTCGAGGTGGTTCCGGAAACCTGGTACGCCGAAAACAACGTCAACCTGCGCCTCGGCGCTCCCGTGGCCGGCGTCGATCCTTCCGCCCGCATCGTCCGCTACGCCGACGGGGCAACCGAACGGTACGGAGCCCTGCTGCTCGCCACGGGCGCGGCGCCCCGGCAGATTCCGCTGCCCGGCAGCGGGCTCGACGGCGTTACGACGTTCCGCACGCTGGATGACAGCCGCCGCCTGCGCGGGCAACTCGCGGCCGGTGGCCGGAAGGTGGTCCTCATCGGCTCCGGCTGGATAGGAATGGAACTGGCGGCAGCCGCGAGCACCTACGGCAACGAAGTCACCCTGCTGGGACTCGAGGAGGTTCCGCTCGGCGGGGCGATCGGTCCGGACCTGGGCAGGTTCTTCCGGTCGCTGCACGAGGGCAACGGTGTCCAATTCCGGCTGCCGGCTTCCGCTAAGGAGATCACGGGTCACGCAGGAAGCGCCACGGGCGTCCTGACCGATTCGGGCGAGCATCTGCCGGCAGACGTTGTGGTCATCGCCGTAGGCGTGGTTCCCGACACCGCCCTTGCCAGTTCAGCCGGCCTCGAGATCCGTAACGGGGTCCTCACCGATGCCTCACTGCGGACCAGCGCCCCGGATATTTTCGCGGCGGGCGACGTCGCCAACGCGCTGCATCCGTTCACGGGTGGGCACCACCGCAGCGAACACTGGGCCAACGCGCTGAACGGAGGCAAGGTGGCGGCCAAGGCCATGCTCGGTCAGGAGGCCGTCCTGGACGCCATTCCGTACTTCTACACCGATCAGTTCGACGTCAGCATGGAGTACTCGGGATTCCCCACACTCGCGGCGGGGTCTGCTCCCGTCATCCGCGGCTCGCTCGAAGCGAAGGAATTCGTTGCCTTCTGGCAGCGGGACGGGCGCGTGGTGGCGGGGATGAACGTCAACTGGCCGCGCACCGGCAAGCCGGGCGCACAGAAGACCATTAAGGCCCTCATCTCGGCCCGCTCCGAGGTGGCGGCGGCCGCCCTGGCGGACGCGGCAGTCCCCTTTGATCAGCTGATTCCCGAACCCTGACGGGCAACGGTGGCGGCAGTCTGGATGGAGGACTCATGACCGGCCATGCCCGCCTGCCGGGCGCGGGCATACGCTCCGGGGAGGGCGGCTAGCAGCGCGTCCACATCCTCGTCAGTTGACGGGTGGCCCAGGGTGAAACGCTGGGCACCCCTGGCAGTTGCCTCGTCCAGTCCCATGGCCAGGAGAACGTGCGACGGGCGCGGAACACCGGCAGTGCAGGCGGAACCCGTGGACGACTCGACGCCGGCGAGGTCGAGGAGGAAGAGCAGGGAATCACCCTCGCAACCGGGGAACGTGAAGTGCGCGTTTCCGGGCAGCCTTCCGGGGCCGCGCGCCCCGCGGAGCACGGCAGAGGGCACGGCGTCCTGCACCCCTGCGATGAGTCGGTCCCGCAGGGCGGAGATCCGCGCGGATTCCGCCGGGAGGTTCTTGGCAGCGGCTTCCGCCGCGGCGGCAAAGGCGGCGATGGAGGCTGTGTCCAGCGTGCCGGAACGGACGTCACGCTCCTGGCCCCCGCCGTGCTGGACCGGAGTGAGCTTCACGGCACGTCCCAGGAGCAGGGCCCCGACGCCGACCGGGCCGCCGATCTTGTGGCCGGAGATGGACATCGCGTCCAGCCCGGAAGCCTTGAAGTCCACGGCAACCGACCCGAATGCCTGCACGGCATCGGAGTGCACCGGCACTCCCGCCGCGCGGGAAAGCTCGACAACCTGCGCGATGGGCTGGATGCTGCCCACCTCGTTGTTGGCCCACATGACAGTGACAAGGGCGATGGACGCGGGATCCCGGAGCAGCTCGGCCTGGAACGCCTCAAGGTCAAGGACGCCTTCCGAGTCCACCGGAAGCCAGGACACCTCAGCCCCCTCGTGGCGTTCCAGCCACTCCACCGTGTCCAGAACGGCATGGTGTTCGACGGCGGTACACAGGATGCGCCGCCGGCGCGGATCCTGGCCGCGCCGCGACCAAAACAGACCCTTGACTGCGAGATTGTCCGCTTCGGTGCCGCCGGAGGTGAAAATGACCTCCGACGGGTGAGCCCCGGCGGCCGCGGCAATGGCCTCCCGTGAGTCCTCCACGGACCGCCGCGCGCGTCGGCCCGCACCGTGCAGTGACGACGGGTTTCCCGTCCGGGCCAGTTCACGGGTCAGCGCAGCCAGGGCCTCGGCGGCGATGGGCGTGGTGGCGGCATGATCCAGGTAAGCAGGCACGCTTAAAATTCTACCCGCGGCTTAATTCTCCCCGCCGCGAATTACTCCCCCGGCGACCGCCGCGGCCGCCCGCCCCAATGCCTCCTGTTGGCGCACCGCCTGTAGATTCGAGCGGTGAGAGCGCCCATCTTCCTCGTCATTGCCACCCTGTTCTGGTCCGGAAACTTTGTCGTAGGCCAGGCGGCGATGAAGTCAATGACGCCGCTGGAGCTCACCTTTTGGCGTTGGGCCCTCGTGGCCGTGCCGCTTCTGCTCCTCGCTCAGCGGGTGGAAAGACCGGACTGGCGGGCCGTGCTGCGGCGCTGGCCCGCGCTCCTGCTCCTGAGCGCCCTCGGCATGAGCGGCTACACGCTGCTGCTCTACAGCGCATTGGGCCACACTTCTGCCCTCAACGCCTCCCTCATCACGGCAGCCAATCCGGCGCTGATCATGGTGATGGCCATATTCATGCTTGGAGACCGGCCCGGCCCGGTGGGCTGGCTTGGGATCGCACTGGGCCTGTTCGGCGTGCTTCTTGTCCTCACCGGCGGCGACGTGCAGCAGATTTCCCACCTGTCGTTCAACGCCGGCGAGCTGCTCATGCTCTGTGCGATCGTCGTCTGGGGGCTTTACACCATCATTGCCAGGCGGCTGGACCTGCCTGCCATCGCCGCCACAGCTGTCCAGGTGGCGATGGCGACCATCTCGCTCACGCCAATTGCACTGGCTGCAGGCGCGGAGCTACCGGACACCGCCGCCGGAGCGTGGTCGCTCGCGTACGTGGCACTCTTCCCGTCGTTCGGCGCCTACCTGCTGTGGAACCTGGCCCTTAAGTCCACCGCACCGGCCGTAGCCGGAAACTACCTCAACCTCATAGTGGTCTTTACGGCAGTGATCACCCTGCTCCTGGGCATTCCGGTGACCACCCCGCAAATACTAGGCGGATTGTTGGTCATCTCCGGCGTGCTCCTCACCGGAGTGAAGCGCCGGGCGCGGCAGCCAGCTATGGCTTGATCCGGGCGCAGCAGCGCCCGGCTGTCCGGTCCTCTTCCACCGTGTCTTCAGGCATGCCGCAGGCCGCGGCGGCTCCGCTCAGGAAGGCACCGTTCATTGCGCACACCACATCCGCATGTCCGTCCGCCAGCCGGTGGAAGGGACAGTTCATGAGAACAAGTCCGCCGTTGCCGTCCGGCGCCGGCCTGTACCCGATCCCGCTCAGCAGGTCCTCGAATGACGCTCCCCCGGTCGCGGACGCACGGCCGCGGGAGTACGACGTGGCAAGCAGCGCCTCATGGGCAGACGCCCTGCCGGACATCGATTCCTCGATCGCGGAGGCCATGAGCTCGCCGGCCAGGTCGTAGCTCCGCTCCGGGACCGACGCTCCCACTTCCTCCAGCGCCGGGCGGTAAAGTTTCGCCGGCCGGCCGGAGCCCGGGCCACCCTTCCCGCCGAGCTTCCTGAACTCCACGGCAAGCAGGCCTTCACGGACCAGCCTGTCCAGGTGGAACGAGGCGGTGCTCCTGGGCAGGCCCAGGCCTTCCGCGGCGTCGTCGCGTCCCACCGCGGAAGCCGACGCAGCGACGAATTCGAACAACCGCCGCCGGGTGTCATCCCCCAGCGACGCGAGGGCGGCGAGGCGGCCGGCCCACGAAAGCCTGGTACTCGGTTGACGGTTCATGACTCCAGCGTATCTCTAAAAACAAGATCCGTTGCTAAATAAGGTGCGCGGGTCTAAAATCAATACATCCACTTTTAGAAGGAGCAATCATGAAAACCACAGCATTGAAGGAGCCCGGACGCACGGAGGCACTGGCTCCGGACACGGTCAGGCAGGCGTTCCTCCTCCTCCGCACCGTCTTCACGGTGGCCCCGGTCCTGTTCGGGCTGGACAAGTTCACCAACGTGCTCACGGACTGGACAAGCTACCTCGCCCCGGTGGTGCCGTCCGTGGTGCCGCTGCCCGGGCAGACCATCATGTACGCCGTCGGCGTTATCGAAATACTCGCCGGGCTGTTGGTAGCCTTCCGCCCGCGGATCGGCTCATTGGTCGTCGCGGCCTGGCTGCTCGGGATCATCGTTAACCTGTTGATCCTCGGCAATTTCTACGACGTAGCCCTGCGGGACTTCGGACTGCTTGTGGGTGCCCTGGCCCTGAACCGGCTCGCCACAGCCGCAAAACGGTAACAGCAGGCCAGCGCCCTCGCACGCGCAGGGGCCGCCATGCTCCGCCCACGCGTTTGCCGCTATTCCGAGGGCGGAACCACGGTCAGCAGGCGCTCGACGTCGGCCCTTGCGGCGGCGAGCGCCGGCGCAGACGGGCATGAGACCGATGCGTACACGGAGGAACCGGCCGTTCCGAACACCCTTGCCAGCACAACGGCGGCCCTGCCCGCGGGCCGGGCCGCCCGCTCAAGGACAAGGACGTCCACCGTCGGCCCAGGCCTGCCCGGTTCCCCGCCCCAGCGCAGCACCGCCGGTTTGAGGTATTTGGGCAGAATGGTCGGGTCGAGGTAGGCGAACAGCGCGGCCGTGGATTCCCGGTCATCCCCCTTAACCAGGGGCCACTGATTTGCGCTCACCTTCGCCGCAACCTGGCAACCGTCGGACTTGAGGTAGACGTTCGTACCGCCTCCGCCGCTCCCCGAACGCCTCCATTCCGGCGCGTCGGCCAGGCCCTCGGACAGCCCCACGGGGATCCCACGGGCGAGCGTGGTCCCGGCGGAAAACGTCATGTTGCGGGCGGCGACCGCCGCGGCGTCGTGGCCCGGAGTGATGGTGGGAGTGGCTAGCTGACGTGTGGCAGGCACTGTGCCGGGAACAGCCGGATCGGGTATCCCCAGGCTGCAACCCCCGAGGAACGCGACAGCCGCCGCTGCAGCCACGGCCTGCCGCCCGCTGCGGCGGATTCCACTCCGGGGCCTGGCTGCCATACGCACCTCACTACTGAATCACGGACGTCGACTGACGGACACGGCTCATGGACACGGACCCACGGACCCAGCTGTCATGTGGATCCCGGATCACCCGGGAGGCCACCGCGGCACCTGGCAAAGCCGGCCCCGCTCCCCGAAAAGTCTAGACGTCCGGCCTGCTTCTGCCGGACCTCCAGCCACCGGGAACCCGGGACACGGGCCCGTGCGTTGTCTGAGTAGCCCGGCGACCCGGCCGATATGCTGGGCACACCGGGCTGCAAGTCTGCGCTGGCAACGACAACCGAAGGACCATGCTTGACCGAGGGCAGCAGTTCCCACTACGAGGTACTCCGCGTCGCCGTGACCGCCACGGAAAGAGAGATCAAGGTGGCCTACCGCAAGGCGGCCCGCGCTTCCCACCCGGATCACGGCGGCGACGCCGCCGCCTTCCGGCAGGTCACGTTGGCCTACGAAACGCTGATCGATCCCCGGCGACGCGCAGCCTACGACCGCTCCTATGCGGGCGGGCCGCGCCACAGGACTCCGGCGGGCGCCGACGAGGCGCACTTCGACGCTCCGGCCGCCGGCAGCCACGCCTCCGCCACGATCCACCGGCCCGGAACTCCCCGGAATACCTCAGGTGACGCCCCTATCTACGTGCCGCCCTTCGACGTTCCGGGCAGCGTGCCGCTGATCCCCCTCGACCTGGCCAGCCAACAGATCCACGGAATGCCAAGGAAACGCGGCATCTTCGGCGCTGAAGCCAGGATCCAGCGCGAGATGCGTACGGTGCAGCTCATCGACAGGCAGGTCCTCCCGGCCATCCCGGCGGCGCGGCTGATCAATGGACTGCTGTCTCCCGCCGACAACAGCCACATCGACCACGCCCTGCTCTCAGGCTACCGGCTGGCGCTGATCGGCTCCATGCTCCTGCCCAAGGGGGCCTACGCGTGGGACGGCAACACGCTGAACCACGGCGGCAGGTCCATCGCTCCCCCGCAGCTCGCCCCGGTGGTCAGGCGGATGCAGGACATTTTTCCGGAACTGAACGTGACCGGGTGGACCGTGGTCCACAGCCCGGACGGCAACCTGCATGAACCGGTCATCGATCACCACCGCCGGGCCCGCGGCGCTTCTGACATGGTGCAGGTGGTCAATGCAGCGGGGCTGTCGAGGGGCCTCAAGCAGTTCCTGGCCGGGGGCCCGGCACCCAATACCGTCAATGTGCCCGTGCTCGCCCGGCTGCTCCGGGGCATGCACTGACAGAGGCTGTCCCGCGGCACTGATGCACGTGCGTCCGCCGGAATTTTCCCCGGCGATAGGATGGAACCGTGTTCCGCATCCTCTTCCATACCCCTGAAATTCCCGGCAATACCGGCAACGCCATCCGCCTGGCCGCCATCACCGGCGCCGAGCTCCACCTGGTGGAACCGCTGGGCTTCGACTTCTCCGACGCCAAGCTGCGCCGCGCCGGCCTGGATTACCACGACCTGGCCGTGGTGACGGTTCATCCCGACATCGAGGCCGCGTGGGAAGCCCTGCAGCCCGAGCGGGTCTTCGCCTTCACTTCCGACGGCGAGGTGTCCTACACGGACGTTTCCTACCGGCCGGGCGACGTCCTGCTCTTCGGCCCGGAGTCGGTGGGACTGCCGGAGGAGTTGAAGCACGATCCCCATGTCACGTCCAGGGTCCGGCTGCCCATGCTGCCGTCGCTGCGTTCCCTGAACCTGGCCAACGCCGCATCGATCGCCGTGTATGAGGCCTGGCGGCAGCAGGGCTTCACGGGCGCCCAGCTCTGACCGGGAGGTCCCGCCCGGGAAGCATGCGGGGGGAACTAATCGCCTGCCCGCACCCATCCGGAGCTGCTCCGACGCCGAATCACTCCTGAGCAAATCCCCCGGATTGAGGAGCGGCAGGTGAAAACAGTTCATGCGAGCAGGACGGCACTGCGTTTTGCCCGGCACGACGGTGCCGTATCCGGTTCGGGTGCTCAGCGATTGTCGTCCGGCGAACTATGCTTGACTGTGATGGAAACTCCCAACGCGCCGAACTTTGGCGCCCCAGCGCCGCCCGGCACCGCCGTCGACCTTAACCGCCAGCTCGCAACGCTGCTCGAGCGGATTGCCGGCGGCGACCAGGCGTCCTTTGCCGAGTTCTATCAGCTCACCTCGCGCCGCGTGTTCGGCATGGCCCGCAGGGTGCTCATCGATCCGGAGCTGAGCGAGGACGCTACCCAGGAGGCGTTCCTGCAGGTCTGGCAGAACGCCGCCAAATTCGATCCGGCCAGCGGCAGCCCACTGGCGTGGCTGATGACCATCTCGCACCGCCGCGCCGTGGACAAAGTCCGGTCGTCGCAGTCATCCACTGACCGTGAGGCCAAATACGGCGCCAGCAGCCAGGACATAGACCACGATTCCGTGTCCGATGAGGTGGGCAGCAGGCTGGAGGCCGAGGCCGTGGTCCGCTGCCTCGAGACCCTGACCGAGACACAGCAGGAATCCGTGCGGCTCGCCTATTACGGCGGCCTCACCTACCGCGAAGTCGCTGAAAAGCTCAACGCGGCCGTACCTACCATCAAGTCCCGCATCCGCGACGGACTGATCCGATTGAAGACCTGTCTGGGGGTGAGTTGAAATGACCGATACAAATGATGCACACGGCCGCCAGCTGCCCCGTGCCTTCGCTGCCGACATTTCCACTGACCTCGCAGCGGGCCGCGCCGTCGAGCTCGCCGAAGTCTACGCGCTCGATGCCGTGAGCGACGCTGAGCGCGGAGCCATCGAGGCCTACGTCAGCACCGCCCCGGAAGCAGAACGCCAGTCCTTCTACGAGCGCGTCCGCCAGGCCAGGGAAACACTCGCCACCTCGTTCACGGACGAGGAGGAGCCGCCGGCAGACCTGTTCGACCGCATAGTGGCCCAGCTTCCGGCGCCATTCGCGAATATCGGCAACGCGCCTGCCGTCGCGGCGGCTGTGCCGCCCGTGCCCGATCAGCTTGCCGCTGCACGCGAACGCCGTGAAGTCCGACGCCGGTCCCCCGGCGTTCGCAACTGGCTGGTCGGTGTTGCGGCTGCTGCGGTGATCGCCTTGGGCGGTGTGGGTGTCGGCGCCTATGTGGCCAACCAGAATGATCCGCTGCGGCAGGTCCTGGAGGCACAAGACGTTCGCCAGGCGACCGTGGATGTCAGCGGCGGCGGGACGGCGACAGTTTCCATCTCGTCGTCGAGGGACGCCCTGGTGGTGCGGATGAAGGACGTTCCCGCTCCTCCCCCGGGCAAGGTCTACCAGATGTGGCTGATCCCGAAGGACGGTTCCGCTCCGGTTTCCGAGGGCCTGATGGATGCCGAGGCCCTGTCAAAGCCTGCCGTCGTCAAGGGGATCGGTTCGGCGGCCTCGCTCGGGATCACTGTGGAGCCTGAGGGCGGCTCCGCCTCGCCCACGCTTCCCACGGTTGCTGCCGCGGCGCTCAACACCTGACCTCACCTGGCTATGGCCACCCGGTAGCCGAACATCGAACTAGGGCCCCGTCCGCGGGACCCTAGTTCGTCCGTGGGTGGCTCCTAGTTCGTCCGTGGGTGGCTCCTACGTCCGGGCCTACTACCTCCGGGCCTACAAACGTCCGGTGGGGTTAACGACAAAAAGCCGCGCAGGCCCTGCTCCTATGAACCAGGAGCAAGGCCTGCGCGGCTCCGCCGCACGTGGTGTGACGCTAAATGATCAGCGACAACAGCATCACGAAGCCGAAGCCGACCACCGAGATCAGCGTTTCCATGACGGACCACGTCTTGAACGTCTGGCCCACCGTGAGTCCGAAGAGCTCCTTGACCAGCCAGAACCCCGCATCGTTGACGTGCGAGAGGAACAGTGACCCTGCACCGATCGCCAAGGCCAGCAGCGCGGCATGGGTGGGGCTCAGCGAGCCGGCCAGCGGCGCGACGATTCCGGCCGCCGTCACCGTGGCCACCGTCGCGGAGCCGGTGGCCAGCCGCAGCGCAACGGCCACGATGAAGCCGAGGACCAGCACCGACATGTTGGTGCCTTCAGCCCACTTCTTGACGGCGTCGCCGACTCCCGCACCGATCAGGGTCTGCTTGAAGCCGCCGCCCGCACCCACAATGAGCAGGATGGCCGCGATGGGCCCGAGGCTCGCGCCGATCTTGGACGTGATCCGGTTTCCGGTGAAGCCCACGGCGTAGCCGAAGGTGACGATGGCCAGGAGCACCGCGAGGGTCATGGCCACGAGGGGCTGGCCGACGAAGTCGAAGAAGATCCGGACCGGCGGTGCGGTCTGGGGGTCCGGCCAGATGATGTCCACGATTGCCTTGGCGAGCATCAGCACCACGGGGAAGATGATGGTCAGCAGGGTGACGAGGAACGTCGGCTGGCGCTTGACGCCCGTCGTGTCCGCGCCGTGCTCCGTGTCGATGCCGCCCGCAACCGCCGGCGCGCCGACGGGAACCCATTTGGCCGCCAGCCGGGAAAACAGCGGTCCGCAGATGATGACCGTAGGTATGGCCACCAGCAGGCCCAGGGCCAGCGTGGTGCCCAGCTCGGCCTTGACAGCGCTAATGGCGATCAACGGGCCCGGGTGCGGAGGCACTAGGCCATGGAGCACGGACAGGCCGGCCAGCGCCGGAATGGCAATGCGCATCAAGGGCATGCGGGAGCGCTGGGTAACCAGGACCACCACGGGGAGCAGGAGGACCAGGCCGATCTCGAAGAACATCGGCAGCCCGATGATGACGGCCACGAGCGTGATGGACCAGACCACCTTGTTGCCGCTTGCCTTCTCCAACAGGGTGTCCACCACCCGGTTCGCGCCGCCGGAGTCTGCCAGGAGCTTTCCCAGCATGGCGCCCAGGGCGATCAGCAGTCCGACTTCTTTGAGGACGCCGCCTACTCCCTCCTCGAAGTTGGTGATGATCTTGGGCAGCTCGACGCCGGATGCCAGGCCCACGAAGGCCGAGCCCAGCACGAGTGCGAGGAAGGGGTGCAGCTTGAGCTTGGCGATCAGCACCACGATGAGGGCAATGCCGAGGCCAGCCACAACCAGCAGCTGGGTGTCGTGGCCTGTCCAGCCTTCGACGGCAGCGGGTAGCTGCGTTGCAATGCGAGAGTTCAAGGTAAGTTCCTAGTTCTGATCCGGAGCGGCGGAGGCAGCTGCGAGATTCAGTCGTTCAATGATTTCCTGGGCCTCCTCGGCCGGGGTGGCCGAGACGCACAGGGCGATGTAGTTTTCATCCTCGGTGGGTTCTTCCAGCGCCTCGAACTGCGATTCGAGCAGGGCCGGAGGCATGAAGTGTCCGTGCCGTGAGGCAAGCCGGCCCGAGATGTTGTCCTTGCTGCCCTGAAGAAACACGAACACGACATTTTCGCCCCGGAGCACATCACGGTACCGCTTCTTGAGCGCTGAGCACGTGATAACGCCCGGAGTGCCGGCCTGGGTGTGGTGCCGGATCCAGTCAGCAATGGTTTCCAGCCACGGCCAACGGTCGTCATCGGTGAGGGGTTCGCCGGCCTGCATCTTGGCCACGTTTGCCGCAGGGTGCAGGTCGTCGCCTTCCGCGAGGTCCCAGCCGAGCTTGCCGGACACAACGCCGGCCACTGTTGATTTGCCGGATCCTGAGACGCCCATGATCACCAGGACCGGCTGCTGTGCAGTCTTCGCCATCAAAGTCTGCCTTCCTGAATAAATATGATTTAAACAGAGGCAAGCATATGACACGGGTTACAGTGTGGCAATACTAGAAGCCCGCGATCGTGCCCGGCCCGTTGATTGTTACGACGTGGAATGCCTCCGCGCTGCGGCCGTCCGGCAAACCCGCGCGCCGTGCGTTGACCTGCATTCCGTTGCGCACGGCAGCCTCCATGGCCTCGACGTCGGGGTGCTGGCTGACATGGACGTGGATCGCCCCGAGCTTGCTGTCCACGTGCTCCGTGACGTCGGTGAAGTGGTTTTCGCGTTCCTCCGGCCCGGCATAGAGCCACAGCCACGGCACCTTGTAGGCCTCGAGGCCGGATTCGGCCAGTTCCGGATACGCGTACGGGTTTTCCACGGCCGGGTAGACGGCCCGGGTCACCGCTTCCCCGACGGCCAGGTGGTCGGGGTGGCTTTTCTGGATGCGGTTCCAGTTGCGTTCCGGATGCATGGAAAGCACGACGTCGGGGCGGATTTCGCGGATCAGCTTCACCACTCCCCACATCACCTGGTGGTTCGGTTCCAGGAATCCGTCCCGCTCGTGCAGATAGTGGATGTCGGTGACGCCGACGAGCGCTGCGGCACGCTGCTGCTCGGCGGCCCTCATGGCGATGATTTCGGCCCGGTGGGCCGGATCGAAACCGCCGGCATCGCCGTCCGTCATGATGCAGTAGCTCACCTCGACGCCGGCTGCCGTCCACGCGGCGATGGTCCCGGCAGCGCCAAAGTCGATGTCGTCCGGATGGGCGGCGAAACAGAGCACCCGCTCAACCCGGTGCTTGTCCGGGTTGAACGGGCTCTGTGCCGGAGCAGCGTTTGAAGTCAAGGACTCAGCCCTTGCGCTTCTTGATTTCTTCCGTCGCCTGCGGCAGGACCTGGAAGAGATCCCCGATAATGCCGAAGTCAGCGATTTCGAAGACGGGAGATTCCGCGTCCTTGTTGACGGCCACGATCACCTTCGCCGTCTGCATGCCGGCCTTCTGCTGGATGGCGCCGGAGATGCCTGCCGAAATGTACAGCTGCGGGGATACGGTCTTGCCGGTCTGGCCGACCTGGGCGTCGTGGCTGATCCAGCCGGCGTCTGTAGCCGCCCGCGATGCGCCCACGGCAGCACCCAGCGCGTCTGCCAGGTCCTCCACCGGGCCGAAGTCGCCGTCAAGCCCCCGTCCGCCGGCCACCACGATCCGCGCGTCGGTGAGGTCCGGGCGGCCGCTGACGGCCTTCTGTTCCCGGGCCGTGATGCGCGCTGCCGAAGCAGTGGCGTCGGCAGGCACGTCAACCGTCACTGTTTCGGGGGTGCTGGGCGCCGCGGCCGGTTCGGGGGTGACGCTGTTGGCCTTGACCGTCAGCACGCTGACCGGCGTGGTCGCCTTAGCCGCGGTGGTGTAGGAACCTGCCAGCACTGATTTGCGGGCGGTGCCGTCGGGGTCGACGGCAACGACGTCAGTGATTACGCCTGCGCTGAGGCGGATCCCGAGCCGCGCCGCGATTTCCTTGCCCTCAGGCGAATTTTCAACCAGCACCGCGGTGGCGCCGGACTTGTCGGCCGCCGCCGCCACGAAAGCTGCCTTGGGCGCCACGAGATAGTCATCAAGGTCCTGCGCGGAGGGCCGGTAGACGGCAACGGCCCCGTGCTCACCGAGGGAGGCTGCGACGCCGTCGTGCAGTTCGCCGTTGACGGCCACGGCCGTCTCCCCGAGGGAACGGGCGATGGTGAGGAGTTCAAGGCTGCTCTTCTTCAGAGCCTGGCCGGGGTTGTCAATGAATACCAGTACGTTTGCCATGTTGTGTGATCCCTCTTAGAGCAGCTTCTGTGCGGCCAGGAAGTCAACCAGCTTGATGCCGGCGTCGCCTTCGTCGGTGATGATGGTGCCCGCGGTGCGCGGCGGGCGTTCCTCAGCCGAAGTCACCGTGGTCCAGGATCCGGCGTGGCCCACCTGGGAGGGATCCACTCCAACGTCCGCCAGCGACAGTGTGGTGATGCTCTTGCGCTTGGCCGCGATGATGCCCTTGAAGTTGGGGTAGCGGGGCTCGTTGATCTGGTCCGTCACCGACACCACTGCTGGCAGCGGGGCTTCGACCGTCTCCGAGTGCGTGTCGGCGTCGCGGCGGGCGGTGATGCGTCCCCCGTCAACATCCAGCGACGACGCGAAAGTCACCTGCGGCAGGCCGAGGCGCTCAGCGAGCTGGGCCGGAACGAGTGACGTTTCGCCGTCGGTGGATGCCATGCCGGTCAGGACCAGGTCCACCGGGGTGTCCGCGCCGAGATGGCGGATCGCGGCGGCGAGCGCCAGCGAGGTGGCGGCTGCGTCAGAGCCGGCGAGTGCCTCGTCCGTGAGGTGGACGCCTTCGGACGCTCCGATCTGGAGGGACTTCTTGATGGCATTCACGGCGCCGGCCGGGCCCATGCTGAGGGCGATGACCTTGTTGCCCGCCTTGCTTCCGCCGCGCGCCTCGGTGAGCTGCAGTGCGGCTTCCAGGGCGTATTCATCCAGCTCGGACAGAATGCTCTCATCGCGGTCCGTGGTGTGGCCCTCGCCGCTGAGGTGCCGGTCAAACTGCGCGTCCGGCACATGCTTGACCAGGACGATGATCTTCAATGTCTCTTCCACTGTATTTACAGCAGCCTTCCATGCTTGTGGATAGCCAGCCGGGTGAGGTCATGGCCGCGGAACGCCCGGGATACGGGTAGCTCCTAGCTAACCATATAGGGGCGGCCCGATGACGCCCCGTTAACGCCTGTGTCAGAGGGCCGTTGCATTGGAAGCGGCGAGGTTCTTCCGCGTACGACGGCGGGCCGCGCCTCGCTGTCCATCGTCTGGGAGGCGCGGCCCGCCGCTACTGCTTGCTGCTTCCGCTGCTGTTCTGCTGCTGTCCTACTGCTCTGCGGCGGCGCCCAGCGTCACGTCCAACTGCTGCTCGCGGCCGTTCCGCTGGATGGTGATCTTGACCGTTGCGCCGGCCGGCTGTTCACGGACCGCTGCGGTGAGCTGGTTCGGGTCGCTGATGGCGAGGTCGTTGAACCGCGTCACGACGTCGCCGCTCCGGATGCCTGCCTTGGCCGCCGCCGAGCCCTGCTCCACCGTGTCGACATCCGCGCCCACGGAGAAGCCGGACGCCGAAGCAGCCTTCGCCTTGACGCTGACGCCCAGCTGGCCGTGGGTCGCCTTGCCATTGTCGATGATCTCCTGGGCCACGCGCTTGGCGTTGTTGATCGGGATGCTGAAGCCCACTCCGATGTTGCCTGTTCCGGTCGCTGCGGAGCTGCCGCCGGCCGACGCGATGGCGACGTTGACGCCGATCACCTCGCCCTTGCTGTTCACCAGGGCACCGCCGGAGTTACCGGGGTTGATGGCGGCGTCCGTCTGGATGACGTTGATGGCGATGGTTCCCTTGCTCGCGGAGCTTTGGCCCTGCCCCTGGCCCGGAGGAGCGAACTCGAAGCCCTGGTCTCCGCCCTGGGAATTGTCGGCGCCGCCCTTGGGTGCTGCCGAGGACGCAACGCTGATAGTCCGGTTGAGGGTGGATACGATACCGTCCGTCACGGTGCCCGTGAGGCCCAGGGGAGAGCCGATGGCCACTGCGGTGTCGCCGACGTTCAGCTTCCCCGAGTCACCGAGCGTGGCCGGCGTGAGCCCTGAGGGGTTGTCCACCTTGATGACGGCCAGGTCCGAGAGGGGGTCCGTTCCTACGATCTTCGCTGTCATGACGCGGCCGTCGTTCGTGCGGATTTCAATATCCGCGCTGGCCGCCGTGCCGTCCAGGGTCACCACGTGGGTGTTGGTGAGAATATGGCCCTGGTCGTCGAGGATGACACCTGAGCCGGTGCCGCCCTCGCTGCCGTTCGTGGCCTTGATCGTCACAACGCTCGGCGATGCCTTGACGGCAGCGGCCGTGATGGCGTTGACGTCATCCTTGTTGTTGACGATCACTGTCCCGGGCTGGCTGCCGGTGCTGACGGCTGGCGCCGTCCCGGCGACGAAGAGATTGCCGGCGCCGACCGTCGCCACCCCACCGCCAACGAGTCCTGCGGCGAGGATGCTGGCCACGAGCGTGCCAACGCCGAAACTGGCCTTGCGCCTGGGCGCGTTGGCCCGGTTGTCATAAGGGGCCGAGTGGGGGACGTGCTGGGCATAGGGAGACTGATGGGGCTGGCCCGGGCCCCCGGGATGCGGGGCGGACGCGAACTGCTGGGTTGCAGGCCCCGACTCGTGCCCGTAGAAAGGAGCGTGCTGGGGATATACGGGACGCGGCCCGTTGAAGGGCTCTGACTGCGGGTGGCCCTGGAGCTCGCCCGGAGCCTCCTGGTCCGGCCGGTCAAGCCGCATGGTGGGGTTGGCAGAGCCGGCGGGCAGGGCATCATCGCCGCCCATGTTATCGCGGCCCGCATCCCCGCCGCCCAGCTGTTCGGTGGGGTGGTCCCTGTAGTTTCCCTCCGGCTGACTTCCCTGAGATTGGAAACCCTCCTCGTGCGCAGGCCGAGCCGTGGGATCAGCGGGCCGCCCTGCAGGATCTCGGTTCTCAGGTGCTGCGCCCGGCACTGGGTTCTCAGTCATTGGACTTCCTTTCATCCTCGTCTGTATTAACTATGGACGATTCGACTGAAACTAAAATCGATGTTTGCTGGGAGGTTCCTGAATGTGCGCCGCGACCGCCCTTCCGAGGGGCGCCAAGCCGCAGCCGGGGCGTCGTCCTGGCTCTTGAGCGCTTTTCGCTGGTGGCATATTCCCTGCGGTGGACGGCCCCATTGGTGCACCATAGAATCAAGAAGAATTGCCACAGCGACCTGCGGCTTTACACCCGGCGTGGGGGCGCTGCTGCGTTCTGAGACGACTGTTCGTCCCGATACAGTCGCAGGTGTGCTGAAGGGTTGCCATGCGGTCAATGTTGAAACGTGTTCTCGCCGTGATCGGCCTGACTGGAATGCTGGCGTTTCCCGCCGCGGCAGCTTGGGCTGAGGATCCGGTACCCATCCCGTCCGGCCAGAACATCGTAGATAAGGCTAATGTCCTGGGCAGCCGCAAGGGTGAAGTCCAGGACGCCATCCAGAAGCTGCTCAAGGACCACAAGTACAACCTGTACGTGGTCACTGTGAATTCCTTTGAAAACCCCGCAAAGCCCGCGGACTGGGGCAAGGCCGTCGCCGAACAGAAGGGCATGGGCAGGGCTGATGTCCTCCTTGCCATCTCAACCGCCGGCCAGTACTACTTCGCCCCGAACTCGGCGAGTGCCATTGCCTCAAAGGCCGGGGCCATCTCACAAAACGCGGTCGCAGCCAACCTGGCTGGCGGAAAGAAGGACTACGCACAGGCTGCCATTGACACCGCGGCAGCCGTTGGTGATGCTGCCGGCGGCGGGAGCGGCACCGTTCCGTCCGGCGGCGGCGCCGGAACGGCCGTCCTCGTGGGTGCCGGCGTCCTGGCGGCAGGCGGTGCGGGAACCTATCTCTACCTCAGGAACCGCAGGAAGAAGGCCCAGGCGTCCAGCGCGAGCTACGGCCCGCAGGGCGCGGAGCTTGATCCCCTTGCTTCGTTGAGTGTCGACGAACTCCGCAAGAAGAGCGGCTCGCTGCTGATCGAGGCCGACGACGCCATCAAGTCCAGCGAGCAGGAGCTCGGCTTCGCAGAGGCCCAGTACGGTGAGTCCGCCGTCGGCAACTTCACCCGGGCGCTCCAGGAGGCCAAGGGGCATATGTCCGAATCCTTCAAGCTACAGCAGCAGCTGGACGACCACATTCCCGACACCGAGGAGCAGCAGCGCAGCTGGCTGGGCGAAATCATCCGCCGCTCCGAGGCAGCCCTGTCATCGCTCCAAGAGCAGAAGGCCGACTTCGACTCGCTCCGCGAACTGGAAAAGAACGCGCCGCAGGCCCTGGCCGCCGTCAACGCCGAGGCCGTGGACGCCGACGCGAAAATAGCGAAGGCTGAACAGACGCTGGCTGAGCTGCGCGGCAAGTACGCCGACAGCGCGCTCGTCCAGGTCGCGGACAACATCACCCAGGCCAAGGAACGCCTCGCCTTCGTTCAGAACGCTGGTGCCACCGCCCACGAAAAGCTCGAAACAGGCGAGGGAAGCCTTGCCGCCGTGGCGGTCCGTGCCGCCGAGGAGAGCCTGCATCAGACCAACGTGCTCCTGGGCGCCATTTCCAAGGTTGCCGGCAGCCTGGACGAGGCCCGGCAGGGACTCGAATCCGCAGTCGTGGACACGTCCCAGGACCTGGCCCAGGCGAAGGCCATGATCCAGACCGGCGAGCATCCGGAGCTTTCCGGCCCGGTAGCCGGCGTGGAAGCGGCACTGGCCCAGGTGAAGAGTGAAATCCAAGGCGGCAGGATTGACCCGATCGCCACGCTCGAGCGCGTCGAATCGGCGCACCGGACCCTGGACCAGGCCCTGAGCGGTATCCGTGACCAGCAAGAGCAGGCACGCCGTGCCCAGGCATCCCTGCAGCAGACCATCATGTCTGCACAGGCGCAGATCAGCGCGACCTCGGATTACATCACGGCCAGGCGCGGCGGGGTGGGTACTGAAGCCCGGACCCGGCTGGCGGAGGCCCAGCGCAACCTCGATTACGCGCTGTCCATCTCACGCAATGATCCCGTCACCGCACTGACGTACGCGCAGCAGGCGCACGCCCTCGCTGCCCAGGCCGCCCAGCTGGCCCAGTCCGACGTCGACAGTTTCGGCGGTTACGCCAATCAGGGCTATGGCAGGAACAGCATGTTCGGCGGCGGCGGAGGCGGCGGCCTGGGCGGCGCCATACTTGGCGGCATCCTCATCAACTCCATCCTGAACGGCGGCAGCGGCGGCGGCTGGGGTGGCGGTCACAGCGACGGCGGCGACGGCGGAGGCTGGGGCGGCGACTCAGGCGGCGGCTTCGGCGGCGGCGACTTTGGCGGCGGCGACTTCGGCGGAGGCGACTCCGGCAGTTTCTAGCAGGCAGCCAGCTCCAGTAGGGCAAAACTAGGCGCCGTGACGGTGAATCCGGCCGGCGGGTAGAAGCGGTATCAACTGTTCACTGAATTCAGTGGGACACACTGAGCAGGACGAAAGGTAACACCATGAAGCAGTCCATTTTCGGCCGCATGGCGCAGCTGGCAAAGGCCAACATCAACTCCTTGCTGGACCAGGCTGAGGATCCGCAAAAGATGCTGGACCAGATGGTCAGGGACTACACCAACAACATTGCGGAAGCCGAAGCTGCTGTGGCCCAGACCATCGGAAACCTGCGCATGCTCCAGGACGATTACAACGAGGACATCAAGAACGCCCAGGACTGGGGCAACAAGGCCCTGGCGGCGTCGCGCAAGGCCGATGAGTACCGGTCCGGCGGCAATGCAGCCGACGCCCAGAAATTCGACAACCTCGCGAAGGTTGCCCTGCAGCGCCAGATGTCCTCGGAGAACGAGGCAAGGGCAGCTGAACCCAACATTGCATCCCAGTCCGAGGTGGTGGACCGGCTCAAGACCGGCCTGGACCAGATGAAGGGGAAGCTCAACCAGCTCACCAGCAAGCGCAACGAGCTGGTTGCCCGTTCGAAGACGGCTGCCGCGCAGTCCCAGGTCCACGACGCCCTCAAGAGCATCGACTTCATGGACCCCACCAGCGAAGTCGGGCGTTTCGAGGAGAAAATCCGCCGCGAAGAGGCAAAGGTCCGCGGCCAGCAGGAGCTCGCGGCGTCGAGCCTTGACGCCCAGTTCAACCAGCTGGAGGATCTCGGCGAGCAGACGGAAATCGAGGCACGCCTGGCCGCTCTGAAGTCCGGAGGCGCCAAGCCTGCCATCGGCGCCGGAGCCAACGGTTCGGCGTCAGGATCGACCGTCGAAGAGGCTGACTTCGACAAGCTCTAGCCCCTTAACTAGCGACCTAACCGGGCGGAGGCCGGGGTCCCCAGGACCCCGGCCTCCGCTATGCCCGCGGCGTGTAGCGTGGAGCCATGGCTTCCACGATTGTCTGGCTCAGGGACGACCTTCGCCTCGACGACAACCCGGCCCTCGTTGCCGCGGCCTCCCTGCCGGATCCGCTGACCGTGGTCTACATCCTGGATGAGGTCTCTCCCGGAATCCGCCCGCTCGGCGGAGCCGCCAAATGGTGGCTTCACCATTCGCTGTCCGCTCTTGCCGCGGACCTGGAGTCGAACGGATCACGCCTGCTGCTCCGCCGGGGTGGCGCCGCCTCCGTCATCCGGGAACTGGCGGAGCAGACCGCTGCCGGGGCCATCTTTTGGAACCGGCGTTACGGGCTGCCGGAGCGGACGCTGGACGCCGGCATCAAGGAGTGGGCCACCGAACAGGGCATTGACGCCACGAGCCACCAGGCGAACCTGCTGTTCGAGCCGTGGACGGTCCGGACTGGCACGGGAGGCCCGTACAAGGTGTTCACGCCGTTCTGGCGTTCCTGCCTGGCCGGAGCAGAGCCCCGGCCACCTGCCGGCTCACCCGCTCAGTTTCCAAAGCCCGCCACTGTGTCCGGCTCCGTGCCGGCCGGTGACGATCTCGACAGCTGGGGGCTGCTCCCCCGCAGCCCCGACTGGAGCGGGGGCCTCGCGGAGGCCTGGACGCCCGGCGAAGAAGGAGCCCACCGGCGGCTTGAGGACTTCCTGGACGGGCCTGTTGAAGAATACGGGACCGGACGGGACGTGCCCGGGGTAGAGGGCACCAGCCGGCTTTCCCCGTATCTTCGCTTTGGCGAGATCAGCCCGTTCCGGATCTGGCACGCGCTCCGCGAGCGGTTCCCGCGGCACGCTCCGGCCGACGTCGGTATTTTTCGAAGCGAGCTCGGCTGGCGTGAATTCTGCTGGCAGCTCCTGTACGAAAATCCTGGCCTGGCGACAGAGAATTACCGTCCCGAGTTCGACCGCTTTGCCTGGCAAACGCCGTCGGCGGCCGAACTGGCGGCGTGGCAGCAGGGTCGCACGGGGTATCCGCTCGTGGACGCGGGCATGCGGCAACTGTGGCAGACCGGCTGGATGCACAACCGGGTCCGCATGGCCGCGGCGTCGTTCCTGGTGAAGAACCTGCTGGCCGACTGGCGCCTGGGTGAGGCCTGGTTCTGGGACACACTCGTTGACGCCGATCCGGCCAGCAATCCGGCCAACTGGCAGTGGGTGGCGGGCTCGGGCGCGGATGCTTCGCCCTACTTCCGGATTTTCAATCCCGTGACGCAAAGCAAGAAGTTCGACGCCGGCGGCCGGTACCTTCGCGGGTTCATCCCGGAACTCGCCGCCCTGGATGACAGTGCCGTCCACGAGCCCTGGAAAAACCCGGCTGCGGCGCCGAACTATCCGGGCCCGCTGGTGGGCCTGCAGGAATCCCGCGAACGCGCGCTGGAGAGCTACCAGCAGCTCAAGGCGACCTGAGCGGCCCGCGGATCAGCGGCTGGTGACCTTGCCCATGAGGGAGGCAATGGGGCGCAGGAACAGCGGCGTGGCCAGGAACCACGCCCCGACCATTACCGCCACCGACGCGGCGAAGATCCAGAAACCCACCCAGCTCACGTCGTCGCTTCCGCCATACATGTGATTGAGGTTCCGCAGGGCGCCGGTGGCCAGGACCAGGAACACGTGGACAACGATGAACGCCACGAAGTAGATCATCACAGGGAAGTGCACTGCCCTGGCGGCCTCGATCGGGTAGGCCCTGTTGAGGGCGGCAGCTTTTTTGGGCCACGCGTTGGACATCCGCAGGCCGGTGATGAATGCCAGCGGAGCGGCGATGAAGACGGTCACGAAGTACGTCAGCAACTGCAGGGCGTTGTAGTTGACCCAGCCGTTTTCCGTGGGCCAGTTCAGCGACGCGTACTGGAGCACGGCGGAGGCTGCATTGGGGAAAACGTCCCAGCCGGTGGGCACGATCCGCATCCATTGACCGGTGGCGAACAGCAGGACCGCGAAGGTCAGCCCGTTCAGGATCCAGAGCGCGTCCAGGGTCAGGTGGAACCACAGTTCCAGGCTGATTTTCGTGGGGGCGGTCTTGGTCCGGATGAGTCCCTTGTTGTTGCGGGTCCAGTAGCCGCCCGGCCGCGTAGTGGTCCGCACCTGCCACCCGGTGCGGATGATGAGCAGGAGGAAGAAGGCGTTCAGGAAGTGCTGCCACGCCAGCCACGCGGGGAAACCGACGGGAGCACCGGCCGGCAGCTCCGAGTGCCCCGGGTAGTCCGTCATGAAGGACCGGACCGCGGGCAGGCCCGTGAGCCACTTGGCGAGAAGGACCACCAGCACCATGGCCACAAGCGCCGCAGGCACCGCCCAGTAGAGCCTGGACCGCTTGCCCTTCGAAGTGCCGGACTTGTTCTTCGTTGTGGACATCGAACTACATTCCTCTCGAGAATGACTGACCAGTGTGGGTGCCGCGCGCTTGCCAGGAATTCCGGGCCCTGCGAAAGAGAATACTAGGAACTGCTAGCACTTGGACAACGGCCCGGCAATGCAAGAGGCCCCGACCGGATTATCCCCGGTCAGGGCCTCTTTGTGGTTGCGGGGACAGGATTTGAACCTGTGACCTCTGGGTTATGAGCCCAGCGAGCTACCGAACTGCTCCACCCCGCGTCGCTTGATCAACACTACCCTACTTTTGCCGTCACTCCCGCCACTCCCGTTCCGGTGGCCTCCGACGTCCGCGGCCGGACCCCGCACGGACGCCCGGAGCGGACCCCTGGGGCGGACCCTGGGCGGTCGCCCCGGACCGGCCACCCCGCATTCCAATCCGGAAACAGCGCCGGAAACAGCGCCGGAAACAGCAAAAGACCCGGACCACCTTGCGGTGATCCGGGTCTTTTCTTCAGTTGCGGGGACAGGATTTGAACCTGTGACCTCTGGGTTATGAGCCCAGCGAGCTACCGAACTGCTCCACCCCGCGTCGCAAGAACAACTCTACCGTCCAGTGAACGGGAGGCCAAATCGCGGCGACGTGATCTGCGTCTCCGGTGCCTTCGCCGCCGGGCGGGAAATGCGAAAAGCCGGTCCCGCTCCCCTTCCGGGGGTGCGGGACCGGCTTCCTCACGTGCTGGCCATTGACCGTTCGCGTGCGGCTGCTTAGCCGCTAACTGCTCGGCGTCGGCGTCGGCGTGGCAGACGGTGACGTCGGAGTGCTGGCAGTGCCGGTGCCGGGAATCCTGGCCTCGGCGTCCAGCGCCTTCTTCAACGCCGCCGCCAGCTTCTTCTGCTGTTCGCCGTAGGCCGCGAAATCGCCCTTCGCCAAAGCCTCCTGGCCGGCCTTGATGGCGGCGTTGGCTTCGTCCAGGGCGGCCTTCAGCGCAGCCTTGGCACCCACCTCGCCCGTTGCCGGAGGCGTCGTGCCGCCGGGCGGCGTGGACGTCTGCCCGTTGTTGTCCTTGTCTCCGGCCGTCGCCCCGGAATTGCCGCCGAACAACTGGTTCAGGGCGGCATCCAAGGTGGGCGCGAAGCCGATCTTGTCGCCAAAGGCCACCAGCACCCGCTGCAGGGTCGGGTAGGACGTCTCACCCGTGGACTTGAGGTAGACAGGCTGGATGTACAGCATGCCGCCACCGGCCGGCAGCGTCAGCAGGTTGCCGTTCAGCACGTCGGAGGCACCCTGCCGCAGCAGGTTCAGTGCCTGCGACACCGTCGGATCAGAGTTGAACTTGTTCTGTGCCTGGCCTGGGCCCGGAACCTGGGCCTCCGGCGGAACCTGCAGGAGCCTGAGCTCACCGTATGAACCGGCCTTCACGCCCTTCTTACTGCCCGCGTCCGAATCGGCGGCCAGGAATCCATAGAGCACGTTGCGGGCATTCCCGTCCACCACCTGGGGAATATAGGCCGATGTCAGCTGGAACGCCGGCGTCTTCTGGTCCGGCATCTGCAGCGACATGTAGAACGGCGGCTGCTTGACCGGATCCGAAACGGTGGGATCGTTGGGAACGCTCCACGCGTCGTCGTTCTTGTAGAAGCTCACGGGGTCCGTCACGTGGTAACGCCCCAGGAGCTCACGCTGAACCTTGAACAGGTCCTCCGGGTAGCGGACGTGGCTCATGACGTCCGCAGACATCTCCGAGAAGGGCTTCAGGGAAGTGGGGAAGACCTTCTGCCAGGCCTTCAGAAGGGGATCCTGATCGTCCCACGCGTAGAGGGTGACGGAGCCGTCGTAGGCATCCACGGTCGCCTTGACGGAGTTGCGGATGTAGTTCACCGAGCTGTTGGGCAGTGCAACATTGCGGCCGGCGGTGGTCTGAGAGTCCTTGGTGGCGTCCGACAGCTGTTCCTGCTGGGAGTACGGGTAGTACTGGCTGGTGGTGTAACCGTCCACGATCCACTTGACCCGGCCGTCGACGACGGCGGGGTACGCGTTTCCGTCAACGGTCAGGTAAGGCGCCACTTTCTGCACGCGTTCACGGGGGTTGCGCTCGTACAGGATCTGCGAAGCGTCGTTCACGCCGTCGGAAAGCAGGAGGTCCGAGGACTGGAACTTGATCGAGTACAGGACCCGGTTGAAGAAGCTTCCGACATTGGGGCCGCCGTTGCCCGTGAAGGTGTACTGGGTCTCGCCGCCCTCCTTGGACGCGGGCCTGTCCTGCTCACGATGCGCCGCGCCCTCCGGCGCTCCCACGATCGAGTACTCCGGAGAGTCCTCGCCGAAGTAGATTCGCGGCTCGTAGGTCTTGTCGTTGCCGAGGACACCCGTGGACGGGATGCCGGACTGCAGGAACTCGGGCTTTCCGTCCGCCGTGAACTTGTTGCCCTTGGCAGCGACCACGCCATAGCCGTGGGTGTATACGACGTGACGGTTCAGCCAGGACTGCTGATCCGGGCTGAGGCCCTCGGGATTGAGCTCGCGCACCGCGATGACGGTGTCCTGCACCTTGCCGTTGACCAGGTACCGGTCCACGTTGAGGGCCTTGGGGAACTGGTAGTACGGACGGAACTGTTCGAGCTGCGAGAAGGCGTCCGAAATCAGGTTCGGGTCCAGGAGCCGGATATTGGCGGTGGTCTGGGCGTCCGGCGCCAGCGCCCCGGCTGAGGTGGTGGTGGTGGCGTTGTACCGCTGCACCTTGACCTGGTCGAGACCGTACGCCGAACGCGTCATTCCGATGTTGCGCTCGATAAATTCCCGTTCCAGCGTCTGCTCCGAGGGACGCACCTGGAACTGCTGGATCACCCAGGGGTACACGCCGCCGGCGAGGATGGACGTGATGACCAGCATGGCCGTACCGATGACGGGCAGCCGCCACTTTCCGATGACCGCGGCCACGATGTAGAGGATGGCGACGAGGACAGCCGCTACGGCCAGGATGGCCTTGGTGGGGATGACGGCGTTGACGTCCGTGTACAGCGCGCCGGCCCACCGGCCGCCGCTGTTCTGCACGGCGGCGTAGCGGTCCAGCCAGAAGTTGACGCCGAGGAGGATCAGGAACGATGCGCCCGTAACGGCGAGGTGGATCTGGGCGGCGCGGCTCGTGAAGATGCCGCGCTCCATGATCCGGATGCTGCCGTAGAGGTAGTGCGTCAGGATGCCGGCAATGCCGGCCACGATTGCCACGCTGATCAGGAATCCGGTGACGAAGCCCAGGAACGGTAGCGTCATCAGGTAAAAGCCGATGTCCAGCCCGAACGCGGGATCGTTCTGGCCGAAGGGCTCCTGGTTGAAGAACAGAAGGACTTTCTGCCACTGGCTGGAGGCCGCGCTGCCGGCGAAGAGGCCGAACAGCACGGGAAGTCCGATCATGACCACACGGCGAACGGGCTCCAGCTGGGCCTGGTACCGGTTGAGGTTGTCGCGGATTTCAGAGTCCGGAGCATAAACCGGGCGGGCATGGTAGGCGATCCGGATGGCGAAGAAAACGCCGGCGAACATGATGGCGAATCCAACGGCAAAGATGCCGATCCTGGCGAGGTTTTCCGTCAGGAACACTTCGAAGAAGCCAAGCTGCTGGTACCAGAGGACGTCCGTCCACACGTTGGCGAAGAAAATGAATCCGACGACAACCAGCGCTACGACAATGAGCGTCGGCGTCAAGGCACCGCGCCTTGGTTGGAGTCTTCCGGGCGGGGTGGGGCTGGCAGGACGGGACAAACTCTGTACCTCATAGCTTTGTCAGTTGCTGATCGTATTTTCAGTTTTCAGGTGACAGCAACATGCCCGGTGCCGGGCGCCCGCGGGCACCCTGCACCTGTCAGCTTGCGCTGTCCGACGGCCCGCGTGGCAACGGCTGTCAATTACTGCCACGAGTGAAGCCCGGCCATAGTTCCTAGGTTTAGTCTAGTTGTTGGTGCAGCCCGGAAGGCCCGATGTGTCGCCGCCCTTTGCGGCCAGTTCGACCGCACGGCGCGCCTCGTCCAGGTTCTCCACTTTGACCACCTGGAGACCGTCCGGAATGTGCCCGGTGACCTCGGCACAGTTCGCTGCGGGTGCGAGGAACATCGTGGCGCCGGCGGCCCGCGCGCCATGCATCTTCACGGCAACTCCCCCGATGGGCCCCACGGCGCCTTCGGGTGTGATGGTGCCCGTCCCCGCGATGTGTTTTCCGCCGGTGAGGTCTCCGGGCGTCACGGTATCGATGATTCCCAGGGCGAACATCATTCCTGCGCTGGGGCCGCCCACCTTGTCGAGCGAAATTTTCACGTCGAACGGAAAGGTAAACCGGTACTTGAGCAGGACGCCCAGGATGTAGCGCCCCGATTCGCTCCGGGCCGGCGTTACGGTTTCCGTGACCGGCTTCCCGCCACGGTCCACGACGACGGCGACCGGCTTGCCCTTGCCGGCGGCCAGTTCCTCCTGGATCACCGTCAGTGACGTGACCGCCTTGCCGTTGATCGAGGCGAAGACGTCTCCCGCCTTGAGCTTGCCCGCGGCGGCTGAGCCGTCAGAAAGATCGGCGACTTCCAGTTTCTGCCCGTACGGGATGTCGAGTTCGTGCAGCGCCGAGGCCACGGCATTCTCCTGCGACGTGGTCATGGCCACGGCGCTCTCCTGCTGCGACTGTTCCTTGGTGACGCCCGTCGGGAAGATCAGTTCCTGCGGATAGACGGCCTTCGAGCCGTCGAGCCAGGAGGAGAAGGCCTCGAAAACGCTGACCGGACCATTGGGCCCTCCGTCCACGTAGACGGTGGTGAGGTCAAGGTTTCCCTTCGCAGGGAACGTCTCGTGCCCGGTGACACTGATGACGGGCTTGGCGTTGTCACTGGCCAGGGTGTTGAACGTGGGCCCCGGCGACTCCACCACGTACGGGACCGGCAGGACGGCGGCTGTCACGCCGAGTCCGAGGGCAAGGAGTCCGGCGAGCATCATGGTCGAGACCCGGGGGTCGCGCGCCGACTTGGGCGTGCCGTGCATTTCCGCGCCGGCCGGCTCGCCGCTGCCCGCGGCAGCCGCGGACTCCTCTGAGGGCTGATCGCCCTTGGTAATCGTCACTGAAGGACCTCTCCCCACCGCGTTTGTAGCTCGCGGCACCGTGGCGGCGGCCAGCGGACAGCCGTGGCACAACCTGCAAACATTCCGATTTCTAACACTACGCGTCCGCGCCGGGTGAAAGCTCTTTGCCTACAGCGAACGGACCCCCATTCGGCAGACAGCCGCCCGCCCGCGGGGTAGCGTGAAGGTTGATCAGTAGTCACACCGACGATCGGCGGGATCATGACCTCCAACCCACTCAATCCGCCTAACGGCGAAGAAAACCCGAAGGATCCGCTGGCAGAAATGCTGCAGAACCTCATGGGCGGCAAGGGCATGGGCGACATCGACCCCGCCGAATTGGCGAAAGCGGCCGGGCTCCCCGACGATCCCAACCTGCTGGCACAGATGTTTTCACAGGTCCAAGCCATGATGAGCGCCCCGTCCGAGGGACCCGTCAACTGGAAACTGGCCCACGACAACGCCCGTCGTGTTGCCGCCAGCAGTTCTGATCCGTCCGTCACGACGCCGCAGTTACGCGAGGTGGACGAGGCCCTGCGGCTTGCCGAACTGTGGCTGGACCCGGTCACCGACCTGCCGGCGACGGGCCTGATCGGCCGCGCCTGGTCGCGTGCAGAGTGGGTCGAGGAAACGCTCGGAACCTGGAAGCGGCTTACGGAGCCGGTGGCCAACAGCATCGCCAACGCGCTGTCCAGCGCCATGACCGAGCAGATGCCCGAGGAAATGAAGTCCATGATGGGCGGCGCTTCCTCCATGCTGCAGAACATGGGCGGCGCCATCTTCGGCATGCAGCTGGGGCAGGCCATCGGTGCACTGTCCGCCGAGGTGGTCAGTTCAACTGACATCGGCGTTCCGCTGGCCGACCTGGAAATGGCGTTGCTTCCGGGCAACGTGGCAAAGTTCGGCGAGGGACTCAGCCTGCCGGAGAACGACATTCGCCTGTTCCTTGCTGTCCGCGAGGCCGCCCACGCCCGGCTGTTCGTCCAGGTCCCGTGGCTGCGGGGGCACCTGCTGGGCGCCATCGAGGCCTACGCCCGAGGCATCCACATCGACACGTCCCGGATTGAAGAGCTCGCCCGGGACCTCGACCCCAGCAACCCCGAAGGAATTCAGGAGGCCCTTTCGCAGGGTGTCTTCATGCCCCAGCGGACCCCGGCCCAGGAGCAGGCCCTCCAGAAACTGGAGACCGCCCTCGCCCTGGTTGAAGGATGGGTTGACGAACTCACCGCGGCGGCCACCGAGAAGGTCCTCCCGTCCGCCGCCGCCCTCCGCGAAACCGTCCGGCGCCGCCGCGCCACCGGCGGCCCTGCCGAACACGCCTTCGCCTCCCTGGTGGGACTGGAACTGCGCCCCCGGCGCCTCCGCGAGGCCGCAACACTGTGGGCGTCTTTGAAGGAAGAGCGCGGAATTGATGGCCGCGATGCCATCTGGAAGCATCCCGACCTGCTCCCCACGGCCGAGGACCTCGATGACCCCAAGGGCTTCAGCGAACGCCGCAAGCTGGCCGAAGCCAGCGACAGCGAGGTGGACGACGCACTCACGAAACTGCTGAACGGCGGCTTCGACAGCCCCGAAGCCGGGGCCGCCGAGGATTCCGGCGCCCCGGAGGATGGTGTGGCAGAGGATAGCGGCACCGCGGAGGATGACGGCACCGATGGCGCTACTCCCGACGCCAAGGACAAGTAGGAACAGTCCAACCAGGACCGTCCGAAGCAGGAACCGCTCCGGCAGGGGCTAGACGATATGAAGTGTGGCGGGCCGGTCCCTGATGTAGGACTGGAACCTCGGGTTCAAAGAGGTTCGTGGGTTGCCGGGCCACGGTCTGTTCCGCCACCAAGAGGCGGG